>CANJMM010000045.1 GCA_947475765.1 Legionellales bacterium
TCAAGGTGTGCCTGTTCTGTTTTAAATAAGGCGTCATTTTTAGCATTTTCATAACAAAACGAGACAAAATATTGACCTCGCTCTTTTTTAATATAAAGAGAATTAGGTAACATAAACTGACGATGTGTTTTAACCGATAAATAACCCATATTATTGGTTTTTGAGCCTATCCATAATCGGGTGACACCATCTGCACATTGCTCAAAACGAAATAATTCACGGGTAAGATGAATACTCCCCTTATCAGACTTAGGTTTACGCTTAGGCTTGCCGCATTGACCTTTAATAAATTTTTGGTAAGTCTGATACCAATTGACCGCGCTATTACGTAAAATTTGGCTAGGGCACTTATACAACCAGGGCGTTAAGAGTTTGTCTTTAAATTGAGTGGTCGTTTGATCAAGAGGGGCATAAGTGCCAATAGGATAATATTTTCGAGCAAAAGTTGAATAATAAGCGATCTCATCACATTTTGCATTCCAAATAAAACGAGCGCATCCCATCCACTGACTTAATATTACTTTCTGGTTTTCAGTTGGATTTGCTTTTAATCGAATGCCTTGCAGCATTATATTCCTTGATATTTTTGTCGCTATTACTTTAAAGAAATGATAGCATCTCGATCACCCAAAATCAATTTTTGTCTGAGGTTATAATGTACGAATGGAGAACAGGTAGATCTTGTCTTTATAAAAACATAGTTCATCTAATCTTTGTTACTAAATATCGCCGTAATGTGTTGACTTTAGAAATGCTAAATCGATTAGAAGATATTTACATTGAAACGGCTCAACAAATGGATTGTGAATTGTTAGAATTTGGAGGAGAAGATGATCATGTTCATTTAATGATTTCGGTTAACCCAAAAGTGGCTATTGCAAATTTAGTGGGAAAACTAAAAGGAAAATCTTCTTATCTTTTAAGAACGGAATTTTGGGATAAAATAAAAAATAAACTCTGGGGAAATCACTTCTGGTCACCCAGTTATTGTGTTGTTTCTTGTGGCGGAGCGAGTTTAGATGTGATCAAATCTTATATCGAAAACCAAAGAAAGCCCCCTTCTGAAAAACAAGTAAAGCAATCTAAAGCCATATCAAAAAGAGGGCTCGCTTGACCCGCCTCTAAAGAAGCGGGATTGCGCGAGCCATTTGTTCAATATGGGTAATATGTTTTAGTTTTTTATCTATAACGACAGCACATAGTTACGTAGATAATACGGCTTCTGTTTTGTGGCCTCTTATGTCTGTAGATGGTGCAAATGGCGCAGATGGTGCATATGGAAAAGACCGTCAAAATGGCACAGATGGTCAAAATGGGGCCAGTAGTAAAACGGGTAATGGCGGTAATGGGGGTAATAGTGATTATGGAAGAGGTGGAAATGGTGGCGATGGTGGGGATGCTGAGTAACAGTATGCCCCTAATAATCTTAAGTATTTAACTTATCAACTTATAAACATCTCGATTGAGCAAATAGAACCCCTTTAATACCGAGCTTAATTTTTTATTAGCTCCCTACATTAGTTGTATTTACGCCCAAATTAGATAGAATCATATTCTAGAAGAATAGGATGTTTCTATATGAGTTTAAATTCTAAAAAAGCCATCATTACAGGGATCACTGGACAAGATGGTGCTTACCTAGCTGAATTTTTATTAAAAAAAGGCTATGAAGTACACGGCATTAAACGCCGAACCTCCTTATTTAATACCGATAGAATCGATCATTTGTACCAAGATCCCCATACTAAAGATAGAAAATTCATTCTTCATCATGGTGATTTAACCGACTCGATGAGCTTAATCCGAGTCATCCAAGAGGTTCAACCCGATGAAATTTATAATCTGGCTGCCCAAAGTCATGTAGCCGTCTCCTTCGAAGAGCCTGAATATACGGCCAATACCGATGCCTTAGGCGCCTTAAGAATTTTAGAAGCCATTCGGATATTAGGCCTAGAGAAAAAAACCCGTTTTTATCAAGCCTCCACCTCTGAATTATATGGCTTGGTGCAAGAAACACCCCAAAAAGAAACCACGCCTTTTTATCCACGCTCTCCTTATGCCTGTGCCAAATTATATGCTTATTGGGTGACCATTAATTATCGCGAAGCCTATGGTATTTATGCTTGTAATGGCATTTTGTTTAATCATGAGTCGCCTTTAAGAGGCGAGACCTTTGTAACCCGTAAAATTACCCGGGCTTTAGCGCGCATAAAATTAGGCCTACAAGATTGTTTGTATTTGGGTAACTTAGATTCTAAACGCGATTGGGGCCATGCCAAAGACTACATTGAAATGCAATGGCTGATGCTGCAACAAGACAAAGCAGATGATTTTGTGATTGCCACAGGTGTACAATACTCCGTACGGGACTTTGTGCGCATTGCCGCCAAAGAAATCGGCATAGACATCATTTGGCAAGGGGAAGGCCTAGCTGAAAAGGGCTTAGATAAACACACCGGCGTTTGTTTAGTCGCAGTCGACCCCAGATATTTTAGACCAACCGAAGTAGAAAGCTTATTAGGTGATGCCACCAAAGCAAAAGAAAAACTGGGTTGGGTGCCTAAAATTAGTTTCCAAGAGTTAGTAGAAGAAATGATGCGAGAAGATTTACTCTTAGCCAAGCGAGATGAATTGTGTACGCAAGAAGGCTATAAAACCTTTGCTTATCATGAGTGATTTTTTAGATTTTTATACAAAAAAATAAAATGACAAAATCTATTCGTCCATCTCGTTTAATCTTGTTATCAGCTTTATTTTTAATTGGCCTATTTGTACTAGATCGAGGGCTTTATTATGGGGGCAATCATCTGGCAGCTTCTCCTTATTGGCATTCAGAAGTAAGTAATCGCGTAACACATGCTGAGAAAGTAGAGGCTCTGATAGTAGGGGGGTGCCGCGCGGCCCTTCATTTTGATTCTCAACTGATTCAAAATAAAATTCAGTTAAAAACCTTTAATGCTGGAAAAGCAGCGATAGGGATAGGTAACATGGAATTTATTTTGAATGCTGCGCTAACGCACCAAAAACCAAAATATGTCTTCATTGTTATTGATGCAGGTAATTTAGAAGAGAACTTTGATACCGCTCGAAACGATTTAATCAAAACCATCCCTTGGTTTTCGAAATTACCCCCTCTTGAAAAAGAAAATTTTATTCAACAATATCAATTAAATAACTTGGTCTATAAAACGGGTTTATTTTCTTTTATGGGTAAGGGAGATGAATTTATTCGTGCTGGCTTAAGAAGTGCCCTTTCAAGCATAAGGAAAGGAAACTTAAGCATTAACGATGGTTATGAACCACGAGATCCAAAGCAAAGTTTAGAAAAAACCTTGATGGATAAAAAAGAATATGAAGATCTGCTTAAACATGTGAAAAAAGAATTATCGTTATCTGAATTTTCAATGGAAACATACAGTCGCATGATCAGCCGGGTTAAAAAAAATGGGGCAGAACCTATCCTTGTCGTGACCCCTATGCATCATTTACACGCAACAAACGAGATAAATGCCAAGGTAAAACAGGCTATTTTAGAGATGGGTAAAAAAGAATCGGTGCAATCATTTTTTTATTTAGATAATTATTCCAGCATTGCCAATCAAAATGAACTATGGAGTGATTCAGGACATTTAAATAAATTGGGCGCTGAAATGTTCTCTCAAAATTTTTCAAATGACTTAGATGAATATATTCAGAAAGAGAGTAAATAAAATATGAATTTTATTTCCCTGGATTTTATTATTTTTCTTTTAGTCACGCTGCTTGGTTTTTATAGTTTAAAAGATAAATGGCGCACACCATTTCTTTTGGCGGCCAGTTATTTTTTTTATGGCTATTGGAGTATCCCCTATTTATTTCTGCTTATCTTTACGATGGTAGTTGACTTCTATTTTGCTATTAAGATAGAAGAGGCTAAAACACAAAAATTAAGAAAATCATTCTTGATTTTTAGCTTGTTTCTAAACTTGGGAATATTGTTTGTATTTAAATACTTTAATTTTTTTGTGGATATTCTTCACGAAACAGTTGGAATGCAGATTAAAGAGAGTCATCTGATATTGCCATTTGCGATATCATTTTATACTTTTCATGCCATGAGCTATGTGATAGACGTTTATCGTCATCAAATTAAGGCAGAAAGAAATTTTGTTCCTTATTCGGCTTATGTCATGTTTTTCCCCCAATTGGTTGCAGGCCCGATAGCAAGAGCCCAACATCTTTTACACCAATTTAGAGAAAAGAAATATTTTAAAACAGAACAGTGGCTATCCGCATTTTGGTATATTGCTTGTGGCTACATTATGAAGATGGTATTGGCCGATAATATTGGCCCTACGGTAGACTATTATTATTATGAAACGGGTCCAGAAAAAACGCCATTTAATATTGTACAAGCAACTTATTTGTTTGCTTTTCAAATATATTTCGATTTTGCAGGTTATACTTCTATTGCGATTGGGATAGCAAAATTATTTGATTTTGAATTAGTGAAAAACTTTGAACGCCCCTATATTGCACAAAGTATGACAGAGTTTTGGCGCCGCTGGCATATTTCTTTATCTACCTGGCTTCGTGATTATTTATATGTCAGCCTAGGCGGCAATCGCCACGGCAAACTGAAAATGTATAGAAATTTAATGCTCACTATGCTGCTTGGTGGCATTTGGCATGGTGCAAATTTAACCTTTTTATTGTGGGGTTTTTTACATGGATTATATCTGGTTATCGAAAAAGTAATTAAAAGTTTTGCCTTTACCTCAAGTGTGAGTAACTATATACCAAAATTTGTTCGTATTTTTATTGTATTTAACTTGGTTAGCTTAGCTTGGATCCCCTTTAGATGTAAAACCATTGCGGAATCTATTGAAAGAATGCAACTTTTTGGACATTGGTTTATTCACCCCCTTTCGTATATTTCATTTTCTGACATACAAAGAAAATTATGGATACTGGTGATTGGGTGGTTAGTTTTTGAGTGGATAACGGAAAAATGGGATTTGCATCAAAGATTTATAAAGAGTAATTTGGTGGTCAAATATTGTTCTGCTTATGCCGCAATAGTGATAATTGTCTTATTTGCCCAAACAAATCCAGAGGCATTTATTTATTTTCAGTTTTAGGCAATAAGTAATCGCCTGACTGTTAAAGTGTTTTTTTAAAGAGTGGAGGGTTTGAGTTGTGTTTACCCTAAAATTCGATAGAATCATAGTCAAGAAATGTGATCTGAACCCAAATAATAAGTTTTATGCTAAATAAAATATACCGGCAGTAAGGCATGACCACAGTGATCAAGCAAAAGGATAAAATTTATGTAGCCGGCCACAGAGGGCTAGTGGGCTCAAGTATTGTTCGATGCCTAGAACAAAATGGTTTCCAACATATTATTACTCGAACACATCAAGAATTAGAATTAACCAATCAACAAGCGGTACATCAATTTTTTAAGCAAGAAAAACCCGATTTTGTTTTTTTAGCCGCAGCAAAAGTAGGGGGCATTTATGCTAATAATAGCTACCCAGCTGAGTTTATTCGAGATAACTTATTAATCCAGGCCCATATTATTCATGAAGCCTATGTTTCTAACGTAAAAAAATTATTGTTTTTAGGATCCTCTTGTATTTACCCCAGAGATTGCCCTCAGCCTATCAAAGAAGACTATTTGCTCACAGGCCCTCTTGAGCCCACCAATAAACCCTATGCCTTGGCTAAAATAGCGGGTATTGAAATGTGCCAAGCGTATAACCGACAATATGGCACAGCATTTATATCGGTGATGCCGACTAATTTATATGGCCCTGGCGATAATTACGATTTAGAAAACTCACATGTTATACCTGCCTTAATTCGTAAAATGCACGAAGCCAACATTCGGGGTGACAAAGAAGTGATGATTTGGGGAACAGGTCAACCCAAAAGAGAATTTTTATATGTAGATGATTTAGCCCAAGCCTGTATTCAGATGATGAATCATAAAGAAGGGATTGATTTGATTAATATTGGATCGGGGCAAGATTTAACTATTTTAGCATTGGCTGAACTTATTCAGGAAATTGTGGGTTTTAAGGGAAAATTGGTTTTTGATACCAAGATGCCTGATGGGACACCTAGAAAAATATTAAATATAGACAAGGCAAATGAAATGGGATGGACTCCTAAAACTCCGATTAGAGAGGGGTTAGAAAAAACCTATAAAGCATTCCAATTTGAAGGCGTGAAAAAATGTTAAAAAACTTTCTTATTTCAGCTCCAGATTTAAACAATAAAACCATATTAGTGACTGGGGGAACTGGATCTTTTGGTACGCATTTTCTTAAAAGTATCATAGAAAAATACACCCCTAAAAAATTGATCATTTTTTCAAGAGATGAATTAAAACAATACGAAATGGCTCAATTATTCCCTGAAACAAAATATCCGTTTATACGGTATTTTATTGGAGACGTAAGAGATTATAACCGACTTGAAATGGCGTTTAGGGGCGTGGATTATGTTATTCATGCGGCAGCGCTAAAACATGTCACTATAGCAGAATATAACCCCTATGAGTGCATTCATACTAATGTGATAGGCGCAGAAAATGTGGTTAGGGCCGCTTTACGTAATCAAGTTAAAAAAGTATTAGCGCTCTCGACAGATAAAGCGGTTAGCCCCATTAATTTATATGGAGCGAGCAAACTTGCCGCAGAAAAAATATTTATCGCCGCAAATAATATTAGGGGTTTAGATCCTACTCTATTTTCTGTGGTGAGATATGGCAATGTAGTGGGTTCAAGAGGCAGTGTGGTGCCATTTTTCCAAAAATTAATTTCAGAAGGCGCAAATTCACTTCCTATTACAGATCCGAATATGACTCGTTTTTGGATTACCCTTTCTCAAGGGGTAGATTTTGTCTTGTCATCACTTGAGATGATGACAGGCGGAGAAATATATATTCCTAAAATCCCGAGTATGAAAATGGTTGATCTGGCTAAATGCTTAGCGCCAAACTTAGATCAACATACTATTGGTATTCGATTGGGAGAAAAACTTCATGAATGGATGTTGACAGCGGATGAATCTGTTCAAACCATTGAAGAAAACGATCGTTATATTGTTATGCCTATGCTCACAAAATCTCAAAAAGGGATTGCTTCAAAATTCTTAAGCAAACGCTTTGTCTATTCTAGTGAAACAAATGCTGAACAGATAAATTCTGAGCAATTGAAAGAAATGATGTATGCATGATTTTATACCTTATGGGCGACATGCCATAGATGAAGAAGACATACAATCCGTCGTAAACGTTCTTAGAAGTGATTGGCTGACTTGTGGTCCGGTTGTTGAGCAATTTGAACAGGCTTTAGTGGAACAAACAGCTTCTGAATATGCGATATCTTGCTCAAATGGCACAACCGCCCTTCATTTGGCTCTTTTGGCTTTAGGGATAAAAGAAGGGGATTGGGTGATTGTCCCGTCTATTACTTTTTTAGCAAGTGCAAATGCTGTAAGATATGTGAATGCAGATGTCATTTTTGCAGATGTTGATCCTACGACGGGGTTAGTAACGCCTGAGATACTTGAACACACCATTCTAAACTCTCCTCACAAAAATAAAATCAAAGCCTTTATTAATGTTCATTTAGCAGGGCAATGTGAAAATTTAGCATTAATTTTTAATATTGCTAAAAAATATAATTTATTTATTATCGAAGACGCCGCTCATGCTATTGGATCAGCATATATTGACAGTAAGGGTGTTTCACATCCTATAGGCTCATGCCATTATGCCGATCTCACTACATTTTCATTTCATCCTGTTAAAACCATTGCGACAGGTGAAGGGGGGGCAATAACCACTAATTCAACTGTTTTTTTTGAAAAACTTAAATTATTTCGATCTCACGGTATGACACGTAACAGTGAACAGTGGGTAGAAATCAAACAAGGCTTCGATGAAAAAACTGGCGAACCTAATCCTTGGTATTATGAAATGCAAGCGTTAGGTTTTAATTATCGTATGTCAGATATAAATTGTGCGCTTGGCTTAAGTCAACTTAAAAAAATAAAAGAATTTAAACAAGCAAGAAGTGAGATTGTTGCTAGCTATGATCAGGCTTTTTCTGATAATGCTATTTTTAAACCGCTTAGAAAAATTAAAAATTCAGATACTTGTTGGCATTTATATGTGTTGTTGTGTGATTTTGAAAAATTAGGGTTATCAAGAGCCTATTGTATGAATAAATTGAAACAATCAGGAATTGGCACACAAGTACATTATATTCCAATATATAGGCAGTCTTATTATGAAGGATTATATGGTGAAATCAGGTTAGATGGAGCTGAAAAATATTATGAACAATGTTTGGCCATACCTTTATATATACGATTAAATCAAGAAAAAATTGAAAATATTATTCAAAAAGTAAATTTATTATGAAAAGTTGTTTTATGTTAGGGACGGCTCAATTTGGTTCTGCTTATGGAATAACAAATGAATTAGGTCAGCCTTCTAAGAAGGAAATTGAGGAGATCTTGGATTTTTCTTTTGAAGCAAATATAGAATATTTAGATACGGCATTATCATATGGTAATAGTCTAGAAATTTTGAGTGGCTATTTAAAAAAAAATAATTATAAAAATTTTAAAATGGTGACAAAGTTTAGTTTGTTAAGTGATTATGATGAGATATATCATCAACTGGTTGATTTTTTAGATAAGACATCTTGCAATCCATTCTACGCGCTGCTTCTTCATGATGCTTGGAAAATAGATCAAGCAGATCAAATTAAGTTATATTGTTTTTTAAATAAAATTTTAAAAAATAATATTGCAAAAAATATAGGTTTATCTGTATATAAGTTGAGTGACGTAAGATTTGAAATTGTTGATGTGCCTATACGGATCATTCAGTGTCCTATTAATTTGTTTAATCAAGAGTTTTTATCTCCAAATACGATGATGCTTTTAAAAAACAAAAAAATGGAAATTCATGCTCGTTCTATTTTTTTACAGGGTTTATTATTGTCGAAACAGCTGCCAGAAAAATTAAGCAACCTTACTCCACATTGGGAGCTTTATCAATCTCTTGTTAATCAATTAGAAATGGAACCTTTACATATTATTTTGTCATGGATGAAAAAGTATGAAATGATTGATAAATGGGTGATTGGTGTAAATAGAAAAAATGAACTAAGTGATATTCTCAATATTTTTAAAAGTGCTAAAGTCATGAATAATCTTGATTTAAGAAAATTAGACATTTTTAATCATCCTTTAATTGATCCGAGAAACTGGTAAATTTTATGAAAAAAGTGGCTATTATTCAGGCAAGAATGGGTTCAACACGATTTCCTGGAAAAGTTTTGCAAAATTTAGTGGATCAGCCCATTTTAAGTTGGGTCGTTGAAGCTGCAAAAAAAATACCTCTAATTGATCTGGTTATAGTAGCTACGACTGATCACGAAAATGATCAGCCCATTGTAAAATGGTGCGAAAAGAACGATATTGAATATTACTGCGGTAATGAGTTAGATGTATTAGATAGATATTATGCAGTGGCAACTAAAGTAAATGCTGATATTATTCTGAGAATTACATCGGATTGTCCATTGTTAGATCCTATTGTCGCAGGGCAGGTTCTATTGATGGTATCTTTAGGCAATGCTGATTATGCTACCAATGCAATGTCTGCGACATGGCCAGACGGCCTTGATTGTGAGGCCTTTACCTTTAAAGCCTTAGAAATTGCTCATGAAAATAGCGTTAGAGCAAGTGATAGGGAGCATGTTACCCCTTATATTCGGAATAACCAAAATCTGTTTAAGGTTGAAAATATTTCATGTCCATTTAAAAAAGTCTCAGATCATCGTTGGACAGTAGATGCTCAAGACGATCTAGATTATCTGAATAAAATTTTAAATGGCCTAGGTTCTCCATATATGTCTTATATCCAATTATTAGATTATCTTTCAAAAAATAATATTAAAAAACTAGAGACTAAGCGCAATGAAGGATTTGATAAAAGTTTAGAACAAGAAACAATTTATTGCGAAAATTTTTCTACGTCACAAGATTTACTTAAGCGTGCTAAAAAAGTGATTCCATTGGGTTCTCAAACATTTAGTAAATCTTATATTCAATATCCCGAAAATACGTCGCCTTTATTTTTAACTCATGGAAATGGATATCGTACTTGGGATGTAGATGGAAATGAGTATATCGATTTAGTTAATGCACTTATGCCTAATATATTAGGTTATTCAGATCCAGATGTTAATTATGCTATTCAATCTCAACTTCAAAAGGGCATTATATTAAGCTTGGCTACAGAGCTAGAAATACAGTTGGCAGAAAAGCTTTGCAGTATCATACCTTGTGCAGAGAAAGTTCGATTTGCGAAAAATGGATCAGATGTAACAGCAGCGGCTGTGAGATTAGCTAGGGCTTATACAGGAAGAGATAATATTATTGCTTGTGGATACCATGGTTGGCAAGATTGGTATATTGGCACTACATCGCGTAATAAAGGGGTCCCTAAACAAGTTTCTGAATTAACGAGCACAGTTCCTTATAATGATCTTAATAGCCTAGAAGCATTGCTTTCTACTGAAAGATATGCAGCCATTATCATGGAACCTTGTAATGCTACTCCGCCTAATCCAGGATATCTTGAAAGTGTAAAATCATTGTGCGAAAAATTTGGTTCACTTCTTATCTTTGATGAAATTGTAACCGGATTTCGATTTGCTTTAGGGGGTGCTCAAGAATACTTTAATGTTACACCACACTTAGCCTGTTTTGGAAAAGCCATGGGAAATGGTATGCCAATTTCAGCTATCGTTGGTCGTAATGATATTATGGATCAAATGGAAGAAATATTTTTTTCGGGCACATTCGGTGGAGAAACGCTATCAATTGTTGCGGCTTTAGAAACCATTCAAAAAATACAAAATTACGCGGTAATTGAAAAGTTATGGGATATTGGTGAAAAAATTAATTTAATTGTCACTAATCTTGCAAAAGAATATGAGCTAAGTAACGTAATAAGCTTTCATGGATATGCTCCATGGAAAATAATTAAATTTGAACCCCATAAAGGCATAGATCAAAATGTTATTAGAACATTGTTTTCCCAAGAAATAATAAAAAGGGGTATATTAGTATTGGGCTCGCATAATATTAATTACTCAATGGATTGCTTGTCTATTGAAAAAATTGAGTTAGCTTATAAAGAAGTGTTTGAAAGAATTAATTTTCATATAAAAAATAATTCAGTGTTAGATGCTATTAATAGCCCTATTATAAAACCGATATTTAAAGTTAGATAGAAGTTAAATGAACGGAAAAATAATATTTAGATTTGATGCGTCAATTATAATAGGTGCGGGTCACGCTATTCGTTCTATGGTGCTTGCTAATCGGTTTAAAGAATTAGATTGGCATGTGCGCATTGCAACTAATTTAGACAGTTATAATTTTATTCCCAACTTAAGGTTTTTTGAACGAATTGATCAAAGTAATTTGTTAGATGGTACCTCTTCTTGTGACATTTTAGTAATAGATTCATATGATATAGATGAACAGGTTGAAGCTCAATTTAGAAAACATGCAAAAAAAATAGTTGTCATAGATGATTTAGCAAATCGTTCTCATGATTGTGATATTTTAATTGATCAAACTTATGGTAGGTTAGAGTCCGATTACAAAAATTTAGTTCCTGAAAATTGTCAAATATTAACAGGTTCAAACTATGTAATGTTAAGGTCAGAATTTATTCAATATAGACGAAAAGCACTTGAAAAAAGAAAAAAAACAAAAATAATTAATCGGGTTTTGATAACCATGGGGGGAAGTGATCCTAAAAATTACAGCGAAATTGCTTTGAAAGAGCTAGTAGAGGCGGGGTTTAATGGAGAAGTTGACATTGTGGCAGGGTTTAAAGAAAATACCATAGATTCAATAAATCATTTAATTAAAAGTGTAAACAATAAAATAAAAGTTCATGTCAATCCGAACATGCCGAAATTAATGTATGAGGCAGATTTGTCTATTGGGGCTTCAGGCAGCAGTGTTTGGGAGCGATGTTATTTGGGATTACCAAGCGTTTTATATTTGACCGCAGATAACCAGAATTTTTTTTATCAGACCTTTATTAATCGAGAAATATGCTATTCAAAAAATATGTTAAGAACAGTTTTGAAAACACCTTATCAGTTACTCTCAAAGGTAGATAATTATTGTGATGGGTTAGGTATTTCTAGAGTCATTAAAAATATTTTATTTTAGGTGGGTATTATATGGATTATACAAAGAAATTAATTGAGCATGGTGTGGTGCAA
>CANJMM010000046.1 GCA_947475765.1 Legionellales bacterium
AAGGGATAATTATATCTGGATCCCCACGTTTCGTCAGCTTCGCGTAGAGCGCTCAGCCGACTGCACATGGGGCTATTGAAGGTTGCAGCTACCGCCGCAAAGAGTTAGCTACTTAGTCTTTGGTGGCTTTTTTAGGCCGGGAATTGCTGATCCAATATGACTTACATCTAAAAATGAACATTAATCACTATTTTTCTTTTAACGCCTTCATTAAACGCTGCCGCTGCGCTTCATAAAGCGTGATACCCGTTGCCACAGAAACATTTAAGCTACTTACGGTTCCTAACATGGGAATTTTAACCAAACTATCGCATAATTCTTGAGTAAGGCGTCTTAGGCCCTTGCCTTCTCCGCCTAAAATTATGCCTACCGGGCCCTTAAAGTCATACTCATACACTAATTGACTGGCTTCATGGCTTGCGCCCACTATCCAGACACCGGCTTCTTTAATTTGCTCTATAAAATAGGCTAAATTGGTGACCACCACTAAAGGCAGCACCTCTGTTGCACCAGAAGCAACCTTAGAAACCACCGCCGTATTTTTTACTGAGCCATGTTTGGGTACAACCACTGCCATCGCACCTAAGGCCTCTGCGCTTCGCATACAAGCACCTAAGTTATGGGGATCTTCAACGCCATCTAAAATTAAAATTAATACCGGCTCTTTCCTGTCTTTAGGAAAGTCTTCGGTAATAAATGCTTCTTCTGCTAATTGGCCTGTTGAATATTTAACCCATTGAATTAAGCCCTGTTCAGATAATTCTGTATTTTTAGATTTTTTATCTAGATCTAATGCTGCACCTGAACGAAGCTTTATCACCACACCTTGATGATTTCCACCGGTTGCAAAATTATCAAGTTCTTTTTTTGTTTTTAAGCCGGAAGAAATGCCATGAGATTGCATTAATGTCTTTATTTCAAGATAAACCGGATTTGTTTTATGGGTATGTTTATCCAGAAAATAAAGTTGATCCGCCTTATGGGGGCTATTTTTTAATAATGCCAAAACTGCATGCATGCCATAAATATAAGCCATAGGAACTATTTTTTACCTGTTATTTTTTTTTGGGGGTTTTGGGTCGTTTTTTGCCACGTGATTTTGAAGCAGTCGTTTTAAGTTTCGCCTTAGGTTTCAGTTTGGCTTTATTTTTTACGCTGCCTTTATCGTCACTTTTAAATTTTTTGATTTTATCTGCAATATTCGCATGCTCAGTTTCGTTTAAAATTAATTCTAGATCAATTTTTTGATCCAGTTTATCGACCCTAGCAACTTGAACTTTTACATTATCACCCAATTGATAGATTGTTTTAGAACGCTCGCCAATTAACCGATGTTTATAGGGCTCAAAAATAAAATATTCTTCCCCTAATCGGGTAATGTGAATTAAGCCTTCGATAAATACCGATTTTAATTCTACAAACAAACCAAAACTAGTGACGCCTGTAATTTTGCCCTCATATTGCTCCCCTACTTTATTGCTCATGTATTCGCACTTTAAGGCGCTTATGGCAAAACGGGAGGCTTCATCTGAACGTCTTTCTGTGGTAGAACATTGTAATCCTGTTTCTTCCCACGCTTTTAAAACGGCTGCTTTATCTTCGGCCTCATGCGCAGGTGAAAGATACGCAGACTCTGATGCCAATAAAATATGTTTAATGCCACGATGCACTAATAAATCTGGATAACGCCGAATGGGCGAAGTAAAATGTACATAGGCTTCATAGGCTAAACCAAAATGGCCTCGCATCGTCGGCAAATATTCTGCCTGTGAAAGCGATCTGAGCAAAACGCTTTCAATAATAGCAGCATCTTCCCTTTCTTTTACGGCTTCTAAAACTTTTTTGTAATCATGCGGCGAGGGCGTTTTTTCCCCTGGCATATCCACACCCAACTCTGACAAAAAGGCCCTAAGCGCCGTCAGCTTTTCAATAGAAGGGCCTTCATGCACGCGATATAAAGTAGGCTGTTTATGCTTTTGTAATAATTTAGCGGCACATACATTAGCCGCTAACATGCATTCTTCAATAATTTTGTGTGAAATAAGCCGCACGCTGGGTCGGATGCTTTCTACTTTACCATTCAAGTCAAAATATATTTTAGTTTCGACGGTATTAAAATCTAAGGCAGCCCGATGTTCTCGTTGTTTCATTAAAAGATGATAAAGTGCTTCTAAAGATTGAATATGCCTCACGATATTTTGGTGTTGATGCAACACGTGAGGATTTTCATTGAGCATACCAGCGACTTCAGTATAAGTCAGCCTGGCTTTTGATCGAATCACAGCAGGATAAAATTGACTGCTTTTAATCTTCCCTTCAAAATCAATCTTGATTTCTGCTACCATGGCTAATCTGTCTTCATCTGGTTTCAAAGAACACAAACCATTAGACAAGACTTCAGGTAACATTGGAATGGCTAAGCCTGGAAAATAAGTAGAATTGCCTCTGGCTTTTGCTTCTGCATCTAAAGGCGAACCTGGGGTTACATAGTAACTGACATCTGCAATGGCGACATATAAAATATATTCTTTTTCAGATTTTGTGCAATATACCGCATCGTCAAAATCTTTAGCATCTTCCCCATCGATGGTCACAAAAGGCAAATCGCTTAAATTGCGTCGCGTTTGATACACGGTATCGGGAATACTAGAGGGGATCTTATTGGTAAAATCTATAACTGACGGTGGAAATTCGGTCGGTAAATTAAATTTATGAATAGCCCATTCTATTTCGAAACCTGCTTTTTTAGGATCGCCTAAAATAGACGTAATTTGGCCAACCCACTGATCGGGTTCCAGTTGATTTTTCAAGTCATCCGGTAAATCTACCGGTATTCGTGAAAGTAATACTTCTACAATGTCTTTATCTTCTAGATTGTCTAAAGATTTTGGCACAGGGTAAATTAAAATGTCTCTTTGATAACGTTTATCTATAGGTAAAACATACATATGGCCATTATCATGAATCACCGTCCCAATCATTTTAGGCTCAATCGCAGTGACCACACCAACTAAGATGGCATATTTTTTTTCTGTTTCTTCTTGAATGATTTTAACTTTAACAATATCGCCTTCAAATAACCCCTGGGTGGCACGATAATTTAACCATAGTTTTTCACCTTTTGTGCTCACAAAAGGTTTGCCCTCTTTATCAAAGTTTAATTTGGTTTCAAGATTGGTAACGAATTCATGCTCTGCATCTAAGGTAATATAACCCGAACGCGTTTTTAAAACTTGTCCATCTCGGATCATCGCTTTGAGTCTTCGCCTAAGGCCTTCTTCGGCCTCTTCAGATTCAATCCCTAATTTTTTTTCTATTTTTTTTCTCAGTAAAGGGGTTTTATGCTCGCTTAATAAAGCTAAGATATGTTCTCGGCTGGCAATAGGATTGGTATATTTTTCAGCTTCCCTGCTAAAAAATGGGTCTGGCGACCCACTTATTTTTTTTTCTTTGCTCACGTTTCTTAATATTTTCCGTATAAATAAATGAATGAATGAATTAAATTTTATCATACCTTTTGTCTTGACAAAGGGCATCTAAAAAGAGTAGATTTTGATGTTACATGCCGAGGTGGTGAAATTGGTAGACACGCAAGCTTCAGATGCTTGTGGAGGAAACTCCATGGAGGTTCAAGTCCTCTCCTCGGCACCATATAGCTTACCTGACTTATTTTATTCCTCAAACACATCTCTTAAAATTATCGTGTCTTTTCTTTCTGCCCCAGTTGAAACCATATAAATAGGGACTTCGCATAATACTGCAATACGATTTAAGTAATTTTGAGCAGCAAGAGGCAAATCTGACCAATTTCGAATGCCCTCAGTGGAACATTTCCACCCTGGCCAAGTTTCATAAACTGGCTTTGAAGCGCTCAATACTTCTGTATCAATAGGCAATTCATTTAAAATTTGACCCTGATAATCATAGCTTGTGGCAATATTAATTTCTTCTAAGTCATCTAACACATCTAGTTTTGTTACGACCAAACCTGAAAGCGAGTTAATCATCACCGCCCTACGCAGCGCTACGGCATCAAACCAGCCACAGCGTCTTGGCCGGCCTGTTGTTGAGCCAAATTCTTTTCCTTTTTTGGCGATATCTTGACCAATATCATTGGTTAATTCAGTGGGAAAAGGTCCCGAACCAACACGAGTACAATAAGCCTTAGTGATACCCAATACGGCATCTAGATATCTTGGTCCATAGCCGCAACCGCTGGCCACTCCGCCTGCAGTGGTATTAGAAGACGTCACATAAGGATAGGTACCTTGATCAATGTCTAATAAAGTGCCTTGAGCCCCTTCAAAAATCATGGTTTTATTTTCTTGGCGATACTGTTTTAATCTAGCAGGCACATCATCAATAAAACCACTCAAGCATTCACGGGCAATTTTACCTTCTTCCAAGACAGATTCGAGGCTAACAGGCTCTTCTAAATAATATTTTTCTAAGACAAAATTATGAAAATGTAACAAGGCTTTGGCTTTTTCAGCAAAACGGGCTTCATCGAGCACATCACATAATCTTAAAGCTCTTCTGCCAATTTTATCTTCATAGGCAGGACCAATGCCTCTGCCTGTGGTGCCCACGGCTTTAGCACCTTGCGCTTTTTCACGGGCTTTATCTAAAGCAACATGATAAGGCAATACAAGGGTAGCTGCCCCTGAAATTTTTAACCTGTCTTTAAATTCAATGCCTTTTTGAATAAGCTTTTCTATTTCAATCCATAAATGACTGGGTGATATCACCACGCCCTGACCAATAAGGCAGGTCACATGTGAATGCAAAATACCAGAAGGGATCAGGTGTAAAACTGTCTTTTCACCATTGATAACTAAAGTATGACCTGCATTATGTCCACCTTGAAAACGTACGGCGACTTGCGCTTTATCTGTCAGCAGATCTACTAATTTACCCTTGCCCTCATCACCCCATTGGCTGCCTAAGATCACAATACTTTTAGTCATTTTAAGTTAACTGCCTATATCATTAAAATTGAATATTTACTCAAGCTAAATATAATATACTGAGCCCCCTTAACAGAGCAATCAGCGCGCTCAGGGCACAAGGCCCTGATTATACCAGCTTTTTAACCTAGGTTATATAGAAAACTATTTTTTCTGTGAAGCTTTGGCCGTTGCTGCTACGCTATTGCCACTTTTTTTCTTATGGAAGTATTTGAAGAAATCCCCTTCAGGCTTTACCAGCATAATATCTGTTGACTGATGATTATTAAACGCTTGTTTATAAGCCTCAAGGCTGCGATAAAAGCTATAAAACTCTTGATCTTGACCATAAGCCTCTGCATAAATTTTTGCTGCAATGGCTTCGCCAGTACCACGAGCTGTTTTCGCCTCTCTTTCTGCATTTGCCATAATGATAGTCACTTGTGCATCGGCATCGGCTCGAATCGATTCTGCTCGTGCTTGACCTCTTGCACGATGCTCGGTTGCGACACGTTGACGTTCTGTGCGCATTAAATTATAAACCGATTCATTTACCTCTTCTGGTAAATCTAACCTGACAATACGAACATCTATAACTTTAACGCCTAATGTTTCTGCTGTTTTATCTGCTTCTATACGTAAAATATCTAATACTGCCTGACGTTCATGTGAAACGACATTATTTAAATTGCGTCGCCCAATTTCAGTTCTTAAGGCTTCTGTCACTTTTTGTCTTAATAAAATTTCGGCATTCCGAATATCGCCTTTTGTTGACTGGTAAAATTTTGATAAATCTCGTATTTTCCATTTAACAAATAAATCGATGATTAATTCTTTTTTCTCTGCAGTAGGAATACGTGAATTAGGGATAGATAAGGTTTGAATGCGATAATCAAAACGCAAAATGGTATCGACTAACGGCATTTTAAAATGCAGCCCTGGCATTAAGACTTCAGGTTGTTTTGTTTTTTCATCGACAATGAGTCGCCCCAATCGATTGATTACAATTCTTTGGGTTTCATTCACACTAAACATGCTCAAAAACAATACTGTGCCAATAATACCAATTGTAACTAGGCTTAAGGGCCTAAATGTGCCTATCATGATGCTGCCCCCCGAGAATGTTTAACTCGCTCTGTATCTCGAACTGAACCCGCTGTAGAAGAAATCGACGCGGGTTGACTGCTATTGTCTGATTGTCCATCAAGCGATTTTTTAAGTGCCGCCTGAGCATTTGTGCGCGCATTTTCCATCATTTTTTCAATAGGAAGATAAATCACATTTTGATTCCCCCCCCCATCCGCATCTAATATAATTTTATTAGACTGGCCATATATTTTTTCAAGTGTTTCAAAATACATTCTTTCACGCGTCACATCAGGCGCCCTTCTATACTCTGGGATCAGTAAGGCAAATTTAGCCGTGTCTCCTTTTGCAATGAGCACCACCTGTTCTTGATAGGCCTTAGCATCTTGTGTGATTCTGCTGGCCTGTCCTTCTGCTATGGGCACATGCTTTCTAGAATAGGCCTCTGACTCATTGACCAATCTCTCTTCATCTTGCTGAGCTTTAATCGCATCATCAAAGGCTTCTTTTACCGCATCTGGTGCTTTAGTTTGTTGCAGCGCCAAATCAGAAATAATCAGCCCTGCTTTATAATAATCTAAACTGGATTGAATCAACTTACGTGTTTCAACCACTACTTTAGCACGACCCGTTGTTAAGACTTCATCTAGGCTAGATTGACCCACCACTTGTCTTAAGGCACTTTCAGAAATTTGCTCTAACGTTCTTATAGGTGAAACCGTATTAAACAAATATTCTTGCAGATTACTGATTCGGTATTGCACGGCAATCTCTGCACTCACAATATTTTCATCTTTGGTCAGCATTTGTCCGCCATGGATACTGCTTGAGACCTGCTCCACGTTTTCAACATTGCGACTTTCAATAAACCAAGGGATCCAATGCGGTCCAGGTAATTCTGTACGAACATATTTCCCAAAACGCGTGATAACAGCTCGCTCAGCTTGCTGAACAACATAAATGCCACTTAATAAGTAAATTAGGCTTAATAGCCCAATGGCTAGCCAAAATCCATTTTTTTTAGAAGTTAAGTGCTTTTCTAAATCAAAGTCACCATTGGGTGCTTTACCTCCACTAAACAGCGTTTGTAGTTTTTTTTGAAGCTGACGAAGGGCTTCTTCTAAATCAGGCGGACCTGCTGGTTTTTGACCACGAGGATTATCATTCCAAGCCATATTTTCTAGCCTCTTTTTTCTTTTTCACGAGTTAATTTTTTCCATTGAGAGGTGGTTAGCTTAATGGAAAGCTTCCAACCCCCTTCTTCAAGATCCGTTTCTTTTTCAACGGCTTTTAAGGCATATAACGCCGCTCTTAGTGCGCCTTCATTCGGGGCTAAGTCCAGTTCAGTACTAAACATATCCTGGCTTACATACTTGGCAACTAAACTTTTTAATTGGGTTAAGCCTAAGTTTTGGGCTGCCGAAATCCAAATTTTAGAGGTCTGAGAAGTTTGCGTAGAAACCTCTTCATCCACTTTTAGCTCAACTTGCCCCATAACTGCTGCTGCATTGTCTAATAAATCGGCTTTATTTAAAACCAGAATTTGAGGAATTTCACTTGCCCCAATTTCAGCCAATACCTGATCAACCGCCAGAATATTATCTTCTTGATAAGCGCTATGCGCATCCACAACATGAATCAGTAAATCTGCCAATGCAGTCTCTTCTAGAGTAGCACGAAAAGCATCCACTAAGGTATGGGGTAATTTTTGAACAAAGCCTACTGTATCAATCAATACCATTGAGCCAATACCAGGCACGGTAATGGTCCGAGCAGTAGGATCTAGGGTCGCAAACAATTGATTGGCTATCAACACATCTGCGCCTGTTAATTGATTAAACAAAGTTGACTTGCCTGCATTGGTATATCCCACAATTGCTACCGTAGGAATAGCTTGCTTTATTCGGGCCCGTCGATTTTGCTGACGTTGTAACTGAACTTGTGCCAGTCTTTGTTTAATAACTTGAATTCGACCTCTCACTAATCTTCTGTCGGTTTCAAGTTGGGTTTCACCTGGGCCCCTTAAGCCAATGCCTCCTTTTTGACTCTCAAGATGTGTCCACCCTCTAACCAATCGAGTCGAAACATGCTGCAATTGGGCTAACTCAACCTGAAGTTTTCCTTCAAACGTGTGAGCGCGGCTCGCAAAAATATCTAAAATCAATCCTGTTCTAGACAAGACTCTACATTTTAATTCTTTTTCTAAATTGCGTTCTTGTGAGGGAGATAAATCGTGATTAATAAGCACTAATTGAACATTAAGGCTGTGAACACTTTGGTTCAGTTCTTCAACTTTGCCTTTTCCCATAAAAAATTTAGGATCGGGTCTATCACGTGTCACATAAACAGATAACACGGCTTCAGCCCCTGCAGCACGAGCAAGTTCTTCAAATTCTTGAAAGTTAGGCGCAGCTTCTACTGCTTTTCGAAAGTCTACCTGAACGAGGACAGCACGTTCCCCACTTTTTGGGCGCTCAAACAATGATTCTTCTCCCGCCTTATGGCGCTTATTACATATCTACCATTCGATATTATCGTCTGTTTTTTGAGCAAAATCATCGGCATTTGAATGTGGCAGATTCATTTTTGTGCTCAAGTTTCTAGATGGTACCACAGTTGATATCGCATGTTTATAAACCATTTGACTCACGCTATTCTTTAGCAAAACAACAAACTGATCAAAAGACTCAACTTGTCCCTGTAATTTAATGCCATTAACTAAATAAATGGATACAGGGATCTTTTCCTTGCATAACGCATTTAAAAAAGGATCTTGTAGTGATAGTCCTTTTGACATAGTCATTCTCTCCCTTGAATGTACAGAGTTATCTAACCAATATTCATTGGCTATATATTCATTAAATTTAAATCATTTCTAAATATAGTGTACCATCACGTTTATACATAAACTAAATTTTCAATAAAATTATGGTACATAATGATTATATTGAAGGCTTAATCTGGCTTCTTCTAGATTGCAAACGCGCAATTGATTTTTTTGATGCCTGGCTTGAGCTTGATGATAATCATACGCTACGGTAAGAGCTGTCCCCGTGAACACACCTGCTATGGCACCCCAGAGCAAAGGATCTGTGACCATTTGGACGCAATCTGGATTCACGGTTAAAGCCTCAGGAGATAAACTTGCACTAATATTCAAAGGCACATGAATAGGTTGCCCTGCTTGAATATCGTCTATTATTTGAGAATAATTAAGTCCTTTGGGATTTAGGGCTACTTGAGCATGAATATCTTGAAAATTAAATTGTAGGCAATTTTCTAAAGTAAAGTCAGACAAATCTTTTAAAAAAAAATAACTTAAACCCCCTAAAAACCCTGAAATTAAGCCAACCGTCATATGATGAATATAACGACCACCTACTTTTAATAAATGCATACCTTTTTGCAACAGACTATCCTTATTATTCTTTTTTTAAGAATAATTCTATGCTAGCATGGCTTGTAAATAAATCAAAACTGCCTGATGTAAGTCAGGCAAAGCAAAGTCAAATGCTGCTATATTTGGCCAACGCCTTAACCAAGTTAATTGGTGCTTAGCCAATTGGCGCGTTGCTACAATGGCTTTTTCTCTCATGACTTCTTTATCATATTCCCCGTCTAAATATCGCCAAACTTGCTGATACCCTACCGAGCGCATACTGGGTAAATCTAAGCTCAAATCTCCCCTTAACTTTAAACTTTCTACTTCTTGAATAAAACCTTGCGCCAGCATCTTATCAAATCTTAAACAAATATTTTTGTGCAAAACTTCTCTAGCAGTAAAAAGCGGCATTAAGGCAACATGAATCACTTCAAAATCTTGAAGTTTTGTTTGAACTTGAATAAAGTCAGATTTGGTTTTTCCACTTAAATAAATAATTTCTAAAGCCCGCTCTATACGCTTATAATCATTAGGATGAATTTTATACCCACTGATTGCATCTATATTAAGTAACTCTTGATATAATGCCAAAACCCCTTCAAGCTGTGCTCGCCGTACTAAATTTTTTCTAAAAACCTCATCGCGGCCTGGCGCATCATTTAAGCCATCTAATAAAGATTTAAAGTACATCATGCTCCCCCCCACCAAGCAGGGCACTCTATCTTGATCCAAAATATGATGCATTTTTTCTAAGGCTAAAGTTCGAAATGCCCCTGCACTAAATATTTCATTTGGTTCTAATATATCAATTAGATAATGCGGTACTTGTTTTAAAATAGCCGAACTGGGTTTTCCAGAACCAATGTCTAGGCCTTTATACACTAAACTTGAATCTACACTAATTAAATCAATAGGCAAATTCTGGTTCAAGTATAACGCCAAATCGGTTTTACCACTGGCCGTTGGTCCGGAGATAAAGATAACTTTTTTAGTTTTAGAGCTGTTTTTCATAGAAAGATTCTAGAGGATTTTATAAAGAACCACAAGCTTTCCTCTACTCTATAAAACAGTATACTGTGATAGATTGAAGGTTTGCCCCAATAATCTCACCTAGCATTTATAAAATCTTAATTACCTTTAAATAAAAAGGTAATCATGAAAAAAGAGACTCAATCTTATCCGGTATTTAAATCAACATTAATCACTTCAAGCAGCTAACTATACCTTAAAAGAAAAATAGTAACTACTCGCCCGTCATCCCGAGTGAACGCCGCGTGCAATAGGTGAAAAGAATATTAAACTATCACGGCGTGAGCGTGGGGATCCATCTGAAAAATTCACCTTAAAAAGTGAAAATATTTTATCAAAACCTCTTGACACGTTTTTTACACCCTGTTCTAAAAACACCTCTAAAACGATAACTATTATCCTATAAGATCATGAAAAGACTTTTTGATCAATTCAAAGTCAACGTTGCCATTTCTCACAATACAGCACTTCCAATTAAGTCAAAAAAAACCATGTTATGATTGCATTAGTTTTAATTATTTAAAACGTTTCAAAGAGCATGAAACGGCAGTATTACGTTTTGCTATCGACCCTTATGTTCCGTTTACCAACAATCGTGCAGAAAGAGATTTGAGCATAGAAAAAGTGAAGCAAAAAGTTTCTGGCTTCTTTAGAAAAGAGCTTTATGCAAAGGCTTATTGTCGAATTTCAAGTTACCTAAAAACGATGGCTAACAAAGGATACAATCCGCTTTTTGCTATTCAGATGGCACTTGCGCGAAAAATAAATGATCAAGAGGCGGTGGCGTAAGGAAGATTTTTTAGATGGATCCCCACGCTCACGCCGTGATAGTTTAATATTCTTTTCACCTATTGAACGCGGCGTTCACTCGGGATGACGGGCGAGTAGTTACGAAAAAACAAGCTATTTTTTTAAACACTTTTATTTAAATTTATGAGAGGATCCCTCAGAGGAAAAACAGAATTTTCAAAAAAGTGGGCAGTTGCTAGGGCGTAACCTGTTACAAATGAGCTTTGATGGATGCTTATGAGTAAAATCAAGTTCCTTCTCCAACAAAAACCTTAGCGCAATTAAACTATTTTAGGAGGTAAGCAAATATAACTTTTACAACTATTATTTTTGCTGATTTTTTCTTGATTTAATAACATAATTCCATTCGCCATGAAATTTATCCTCTATTAAATGCATTGCCCGCATTTCTTCATCTG
>CANJMM010000047.1 GCA_947475765.1 Legionellales bacterium
GCCCTGAGGATTGCTGCGCGCAAAAATCATCCAGGTGCAGCTTTTTGCATATTGAGAGCAATGTCACCTGCGTCAAGGGCGGCCATAAAACCTGAGACAAGAACAGCTTATTTACCCCGTATCATTGACTTTTGGAGAGAGGAAAAACTGGAGGGGCTACTTGCTATTAGGTATCAGTCGATGGCTTCAGATTTTGAAAGGCAGGTATGTGAAATCTACCGATTTTTCAGTCATTCATCTCGGCCTATGACTAATCCTGTTTTAGGTATTATGTTGAGATATCTTCAAGCTGCTGAATGGCTATTGCATACCAATATGGAGGCTGAAATAAGGCTTGCTTCAGAAACGGTTCAAAGGCAAGAAGCAGAAGCACTCACCGCCCAAGCACCAGTAGCCGTAACCTTTATGAATGCAGTTCGTAGTGCACTATGCTATCCCCTTACTCGAGCGCCAGTGCCTGTCACCTTCAGTCGTTCAGCTGCCGATGACGAACGAAAAAAACAAACGCAAAGGAAATAGGTAAATTTTATTTTTAAGGGGGTAATGTAGGTTTCCCCTTTGGCTCACCACTTTAAACCAGTAAATTATATCCACCATATCAAGGTAAGCATGAAAGCACCTGTGGTGAGGATACCAATTGCATCCATATTAACATACAGAATATCTTTATTAGGGCTAGTGGAAATATTGATTGTACTGCCGGATATTTCATGAAGTTCACTCAATATTAATTTTCTCATGAAGTTGCCTCAAGAGTAGATATAAGTTATAAAGCAATAATTATACTGATTAATCATTTGGATCTCAATTACCAGCCTGATAAGATGCAATCTTTTTTTCAATTTAACAACATGGTCACACTTCTGTGGTCAAATATTTACTTTTGAATAATGCGAATATAGAAGCTACCAACCAATATGGCAACAGCGCCCTGATGTTGGCCGCGCATGCAAATCATCAAGAGGCAGGTTTTCTATTATTAAATGCCGTATCTTCTCAACGTTTTTCGGTTCTTGTATGCGAACCTTAAAAAGATTGTTGGGTGAAACACCCAAAGCCCTTATTTCTGCTGCAGCGGAAGAACCCCTTGCCCAAGTCCCAGTGCCTGCAACCTTCAGTTACTCAGCTGATACAGAGGGGCAAAAAAGAGAAGAAGGGCGATCAACTAAAAAACACAAATTTTAGGGGGCAATGTAGGTTGCCCCGCAGCTATGGCTACGTGATATTGATAAAGTTGAAATATGTCTGTAAGCTGACGCAGCTATAGAAGCTGCCCTGAATAACAAAAAAAATAAGTGAGCGGATAT
Organism: Legionellales bacterium; assembly: GCA_947475765.1. GTDB lineage: Bacteria > Pseudomonadota > Gammaproteobacteria > Berkiellales > Berkiellaceae > CADEEZ01. Next base: position 1,308 of record CANJMM010000047.1, read on the forward strand.
TATGACAACAAAAAATGATATGATAATTTATTACTGCCTTACAGAAAACCTCCCAATGTTGTACTACTATAAAAATTTGGGTGTTAATTTTAATCAGGTCCGTGATAAAAATGGTGATACGCTACTGCATTTAGCAATTTTTGAAGATAAATATAGTAGTTTTTCGATATTGATTAACTTCGGGATGGATCTTCATCTAACTTCAAATTTAGATGGTACCACTCCTTTAAATTTTGCCATAGTATGTGGAGAGGAGCTATACGTTAGAAAATTAATTAATAATGGTGTTGATGTCAATCGTTTAGATGCTGATGGATGGACGCCATTAAATACAGCACTACTAATGGAAGATGTACATCCTAAATTAGTCGAATTGATTTTAAAAACGCCAAATATTGATGTAAATATACCTTTTGAAAAAATCCCACCTATATATATTACTGATGATTTAAATGCTGTACAACAAATAGTCAAGCATCCATCTTTTGATCCAACTTATAACTTAATATTACTAGAATCAATAAATAATCCTGGTTTAGAAGATATTATTCGTTTATATCATACTAATATTGATGAAAGTATCTTAAGTAATTATCATCAAGCAAAAATAATCGGCATGAAGCTAGATTTTGAAAATTGCTTTGGATTTAACAATTTACCTGATCATGGCTATAATTGTTTTGATTTTGAAGGTTACAGTAATAAAGCAGGGTTGAAAGAATTTTTAAGCTCTTATAATCATTTTTATAACGAGGTTGTTGCTTTAAGTAAAATACCCTGTTGGGCGACTGAAAGCTTTGGTCAAGTTAAAAAAGCATTTGATTTTTCAGCAAGCACCTTAGACCCTTCTTTATATTTAAAAAAAATATATGCGAATGAACTTGTTATTATTCCATCTGGATGGACGGGGCATTCAGTTTTCTTTGTGATACATCATGATAAATTATATCGCTGTAATCGAGGAGAGATGAGTGATGGTGTTCATGGGGTAGAAGAATTTCTTATAACAAAGCCTGAAGGAATGACACATGATTTAATAAAGCAAATGTTAATAGCGAAAGGGGATCCTGACTTTTTGCAATTAGATATTATTAAACTACTTGGATTAAATAAAATAGGTGAAATTGAAAATCCTGGACAAACTGTTGGGAATTGTGTTTGGACATCAATGGAAGCAGCCATAGAGGCATCTTTTGTAGATTCATTGATGGAAGAGGGGATAGATTCTTCCTTGGCGCATTATTATGGAAAGAATATTTTTCATTTATTGGAAGAGTACGATATTTATATCGAGCTTTTGAATGTGATTGAAAATAAAGAGATGCTTATTAAAAATGAACTTTATGATGATTTACTACTAAAAGCTTTAGAACAGAATCATTCGCCAAATAATATTTTTGACATCCAAAAAGCGAGCATAATTCTTACTCAAATTAATGAGCCTATTTTTCATGACGCTTTTAAGGCAGAAATTGGCGATAACATAAACATATATTATCCGGGGTTTTACAATGGAATAAGCTACATGGATGACTATGGGTCAGCTTCTCTCTATGATTACATGAAAAGCTGGACTTTGTATTGTTTTTCAAAAGAATATAGCACAGCAAAAGAATACTATGATTTTTTAGTGTCTTGTGATGAATTTCAAGCAAAAAATAATGTATCTATTATTGGCTTGAAAGATGTGATAACTGACGCTTCAATTCAAGGGTTAGAGCATATTTTTATTTCAAATAATATTAGTTCAGAACTGTCTAATAATTCAATAATACCTTTTGAAATGAAACATCTTGAAATATGGAACAATTCAAATATACCAAATATCGAAAGTGCCTTTGCTTAATACAAAATATCGTTAGTATGCCTATACTAACGATATCTAAAGATATCGTTTTTTATGTTTTGTATATACACTAACTTTTTTAAAAAAATTAAGTTATAATACACCCTTAATTAATTTATATGCTGGTTTTAATTAGTTTAGTTTGGTGTAATTACAATGCTTCAAGAAATCTTTCAAAATTATTTAAAAAATTTTCAAGTGCAATTTGATAATCATTTCAAGATTATTATGGATATCATGGCATTATTAAAAAAATTGAACTACCCGAGTGCTTTAGAAGTTTATGGTACCTTTGATCAAAATATAAAGTCATTACCAGACTCAATTTCTCAACTCACTGAAAAAAAACCATTAAAATTAGAATCCGCATTACAATTACCCTCTAAGTCTAAGACTGTATTTTTATCAAAAATTTTAAAGCTTTATTCAGATACTGCTAATAATTTACAGAAACACTACGAAATAAATATATGGAATGCCTTGTCTAAGGCTAAAGCTAAAGTTGAGGTTTCTTCTACTTTATTTTCACTGCTGAGATTTCAAAAATTTGAACTTGAAAGACTATCTAGCTCTGTAACAAAGTATTCGTCTGAAATAACAACAAAAAGTTTTCTTTCAGTTGAAAGAAATGAACCGAATTCTTCAATGTTTGATTGGAAAAAAAGATTATATTTAAGGGGCGCAAATTATATTTTTAACTGGACATTAGATAGCATCATTTTTGATAATAAAAATGTGGTTTTTTATTATCATGTACTTAAGGCTATTATAGAAAAAAAACACCCTACTCTTCCCTGCTTTTTATCTGCCAGTAGCTCTTCTAGCTCTTCTAGCTCTTCTAGAATGAGCATAGCAAGCGCATTAGATACCAATTTTTCGTCTTTTTCAATGAGAGAGGATTTTTCACCACTAGCCGCTTTAGATTTGCGCTCTATAGAAGAAAGACAACATTATATTATTTTTAAATTTAGCCAAGTAGTCTGTGATCTGTTAATTAAAAACAAGTTAAAAAACATTACAATTAAAATATCAGATCTGTTAAAACTAAAAGATGACTATCAGGATATGAATGACATTAGGCTTTTGGTTGAAAAACTTTGTTTAGAAATAGGAAAGCTTCCACCTCAAATTGATAGCCATATTAGAAGTTACACGGATTCATGGGCTTCTTATTTCTTTAGAAGAAAGTTGGCTGATCTCCAACCTGAGTTAATAAGATTATCTGAGCTTTTTGTTATGATTAACCCCATTATTTTATTGCTAGATTCAAATAATTTACAGCAATCCCTTGTTCAGCCTTTTAGAACCATTTCTTCGGTAGCAATGCAGTGTCAGGCAGATCAAGCTAGTATAGCCATAAACGCATTCCATTTAAAAACTTTAGAGGATAATTTAAATCCATTTTATGAGTGGGTAAGTAAACTGCCCATAGAAAAATCAAAAAAAGAAATGACACTTGCATTAAAACGTTTAGGCTATGACCCTAAATTGGCGGCAGATTCAGTTGGTGGAAAGCAACTTAAAGCAGAAGGCAGTGGTTTTTATTTTAAAAATAAAAAACCTTATTATTTAAAGCATGTAACCAATTCAGATTTTTTAGCAGATGATTTATGTGAGCTACTTGTTTCGAGTATACTAAAATCAATGGGTGATGATTATAATTTTGCAGATTGCACGTCAGTAAAAGTTGAAAATGAAGTGTTTGTTGCTTCATCTTGTTTTGAAGATTTTAAGCCGCTTTACCCAGTGAAATCTAATATGCCTTCGTATTTATTTCTCCCTCAAAAAATAGATCTTGCTTTAAAAGTCAGTAAAAACGAAAAGCCAGATTTAAGTAAACTACTGGCGGCTTGTTTGTGGATTGGAGATTATGATTGTCACCCAACAGGAAACATTGGGCGTAGTCGAGATCGGTTTAATCGCGTAAAAATGGTAAAAATTGATCATGGTTGGGGTTTGGAAAACATTTGTTTAAAAATTCCTATGATTATCACAAAAGAAATAGACATGATGCGTGATAAAACACGTTCATCCTCGCCGGTTAATAACCTAAATAACTACCCTTTTATTACAGATAACCCTGATTTATTTTTACAAAGCATTGATAAACTCAATACAGATTTTAAACCTCTTGAGATGCGTGACTTGATCTGTGAGCATATCAAAGAATTAATCACATTATACTCAGGAAGTGAAAAGCCAGGTATATTTTCTGAAGTGTATACAGAAGGTGAAATTCTTAAGGCTATCACTTCAAGAATAGGCTTAGAACTGCCGATGGGTACCCCTGATCCTAGTTTATTCATCGCAAATAATATTGTGTTGGCACTTGAAGTTAGATTAAAATTAATGAAAATATTTACCTTGTTAAATAAATCATTAAAAGAATGCCCTTCAAAAGAAGAAAGTGTTTCTATTGAATTAGGAAAAGGACTCGTTTTGGATCTAAAAACAGATCCATTATCTGATATTTCTAAAGAAATAGACCGAATTATTTCAAGTTCAACACCTGAGGCTCAAGAATTGATAAAAATTAGGTTTCCTTATGAAGGCAAAAAGAAACTGCTTAAACTTATCGAATCTCCTTTTTTCTTAAATAATGCACAATGGGAAAAAATAACAAGCTGGCTTGAAATTAAAAAAAGACAAGCGCATTCTGCTGCGGCTGAACCTGAACCTGTTATTTTTAGCGATAATAAAAAAAGACCCCACTCAGAAACCAAATCGCGGGCTGGCGCGGCTAAACGCGCCCATTTCGATTAAGCATTCAATGAACTAGTATTGATAGGATAGCCTACCTTGTATACTATTGTTTTTGAAATTTCTTCTAATCTGGCTATTATAGTCTAATTTTAAATTAAGATTTTGATTGTATAAAGTTATCTCAATGCCTGCCTCAATCATGGCGGCATTGGGTGAGATTGGTGATCCACCTGTTATAAAAGAGTCGCCTTGATCAAATGAAACCACTGTTTTTGGCGTGTTCTGATTAAAATTATGACTCCACCCAAATAAACCATGTATATGGAATTCATGTTGCTTGTTTTTAGAAATTAAGCTACTCCCACGTACCCCTAAAGTGGAATAAAATATATTATTTTTCGATTTTTCCCCGTTTAAGGAAGTGGCAATATTACCTTTTTCCTTAAAAGAATCCGTTTGTGACGAAAGGTGCACAACTTGGGCAATAGGTTCTATATGGTGATAGTTGTTGAGTATTTTATAGCCTAGTTCTGTAAATAGTTGCTTAGAGCGCATCATATAAGTCGCATTCTGAATATCATGAATTCCTGGTAAAATAACAATTCTGTTGGTATCTAGCTCATGCCAGGCCAAAGTTGTTCCTATTCGAAAACCAAGCTTCTCACCTTCCCTGCTACCATAAAGACCAAAATAAGAATTATTGCTTTCAGCTTGAGATTTACGGGGAATAATATCATAATTAGAACGACCTATTCCTGTCATTAAGCCAATACGCCATAAGTCTTTTATAGCAGTATCTACGCCTATTAATAACCCTTGGCAATGATCTGACATTTTAGCGGCATTGCTATCTCCTTTTGATTCCCCCCAGCTGTTATAAGCTTGGAACCATATATTATAATCTATATTATTTTTTACAGGGTATCGAGAGCCAGAAGGTAGTTGATAAAAGATTGAATTTCTATTAGGGTTTTTATGGTAGCTACTGGTATTGTTAGACCCATAATTTAATTGGTTGATGATAATGCCTTTAACATAATGATTGTTTTCTGAAATGGAACCTAGTAAAGAAGCATGCATCTCACCGGATAAACTGTTGAATGCCTCGCGCGCACTTTCTTCTCCATTTAGATTTAAAGCAGAAAGATATAATGTGCTATTTGGGTCGATACTTTCTAGGGAATTAGCCGTTGCTATTTCATTGGCAGTTAACCCCAATAAAGAAAAATCGACATTGTTATTTCTAATATCTAGATAAATATTATGTGCGTCATAATTTAAAACAAAATCCAAGTAAGGTAAAGCTTGTTGAACAATATTATTGTATGTTTGCTTGCCTGCTAAAAATCCTCCGGAAGCGCTTAAAATAGTATAATGTGTACCTGGTTTATAAATACCTTCAGCTTTGATAACATTGACTGTCCCGCCTTGAATATTCGCTTGTCCGGTGATATTAATTAAATCAGATTGCCCTAGCGGATTAATTTCAAAATCATATATTGCACCAATATTTTGTACATAGTTTCCCAAAATATTTATAGTGCCTATTGAATTTCCTGGACATATACTGCCGTCTATTATCACATTATAAGCCGTTCCGGTTCCATCAAGACAAGCATCTTTATTGATGATCAGCGTACCCCCTAATATCCCATCTAAAATTAGCTCACCTGAATTTACTATAAAATTACCTACGTAGGCGCTACTATCTCCCGTTAAAGACAGATCGCCCATATTTAATTTAGTAATCGTAACGGTGTTGTCGCCTTTAAAGGCACCTGAAAACTGACTGTTTGCACTTTGATCAATTATTAAATTAGCCGAGTTCAGATCAATAAGCCCACCTGTTCCCGATAAATGTGACATGGTTAAATGATGAGAATTTAAGTCTAATGTCCCCCCATTTATAGTATAAGTATTATTGTTTACTAAGCTACCAGGTGAACCTGATTGCAATATACCCTGATTAAGTAATAGGCCTCCTGTATAATTATTCGTCGAATTATTCAGAATTAAAGTACCCAAACCTGACTTTCTAAGTTCACCAACTCCTGTAATTTGACCATTTTGAGTTAATGTACTTAAGGCATTATTTAAAAATGTTCCACCATTTAGCCCTAAAGTTGTAGTGCGGTTCATGCTGAAAGTCGCTGTGCTTTGTAAAGTTCCATTGTTTAATATTATTGATCCTAGCGCATTTCCTAAATAATTATCTTGCCCAATACTGAGAGCCCCTGAAGTGATAATTGTTCCACCTGTAAAATTATTAGCAAGATTATTCAGTGTGACGATACCTGAACCTAATTTATTTAATGTCCCATTACCCATTAATAAGCCAGAGTAATTACCATCTGTATTTTGGTTAAAAATTAGATTTGTATTTAAAGAAAGGTTGATATTATTGTTATTTATACTGTCAGTTGTAACTTGTAAAGAACCTTGATAAACATCGGTTTGGCCACTGTAAAGTTGAGTCGCCATTAAGGTTAGGATGCCATTGCCATTTTTATGTACATTACCTGTACCACTGATCACTCCGGAATAAAGGCCACTTATGTTTTCTTGAAAAGTTAAGAAAGCACCTGCATTCACTTGTATGGTATCTGGGAGTGTTTGTGAATTAGCCTTTAACTCACCCTCAATAATTAAAATTCCGCCAGAAATGTTATTTGAAGGATTGGTCAGCGTCATCGTCCCCAATCCTGTTTTAATTAACTCTCCGGGACCTGTTATAAGGCCATCTTGAATGAAATTCGTATTGACATCAGTTAAGAAATTTCCGCCTCCGAGATTAATCGTAATAGGATGGGTAGAAGAGAAATTCGCCGTTGTTTTCAATATGCCATTATCTAAAACCAGTGCGCCATTACCTAAATTACTATCATTACTAATAGATACCGTTCCAGAGATAATACTCGTACCGTTGTTATAAGTGTTATTTCCAGATAGAGTTAAATTACCTAATCCTACTTGTTTAACAGAACCCGCTCCACTAATAATGCCTGTATAACTAAAATTATCGGATCGATTAAAAATCAAATTGGCATTATTTAGAATGTCGCCAGAAATAACCCCGGTATTCCCACCACTGCCAATTTGCAATGTTCCATCTGAAATCGTGGTACCGCCTGCATAGTTATTTGTTCCTGTTAAAATCAAGGCTCCGGCCCCTTTTTTAATTAATTGTCCTGGCCCTGTTATTAGTCCATCTTGAGTCAAAGTTGTATTCATGTCGGTTAAAACCACCCCCTCTATATTAAGGGTAATGCCACGGTTAGAAGAAAATCCTGTGGTTATTTGTATTGATCCATTATCTAAAATTAGGTCACCTGTTCCTAAATTACCGTCATTACTAATGGCGATTGTTCCGGCGGTAATATTTGTCCCGCCATTATAATCATTTAATATATTATTCAGGGTTAAAGTTCCATCGCCAAATTTTTTTAACTGACCTACCCCTGTTATTTTCGAATTTTGTGTTAATATTGTTCCTGAATCTGTTATAAACCCTCCACCATTAACCCCTAATACTGTCAATCGATTCATGCTAAAGGTGCCGGTGTTTTGTACATCCCCACCGTTCATTGTGAGTGATGCTGAAACATCCCCTAAATTATTATCTTGTGAAAGGCTTAAAGCCCCAGCATTAATAAATGATCCGCCTAAAAAAGTATTCGCAGAATTCAGGGTGACTGTACCCGTTCCTAACTTTACTAACATTCCGTTACCATTTAAAATTCCGGAATAGCTTCCATCTGTATTTTGATTAAAAATAAGCGCAGTATTTGAGGCAACATTAACATTATTGTCATCAATTACGGCTGTGGTAACCTGTAGAGAACCTTGGTTAATATCTGTTTGTCCTGTATACATTTGTATTGCTGTCAAGGTTAGGATACCATTTCCATCTTTTTCTAAATTACCAGCTCCACTAATAATGCCGGTATAGGTTCCGTTTACATCTTGCTCAAAATCGATAAAGTCACCTGAGTTCACCTGTATGTTTCCAGGAATAATGTTTGAATATGTTTTTAAAACCCCATCAAGAACCAAGGCGGACCCGGTGAAATCATTTAAAGGATTGGTCAATGACATAGTTCCCGAGCCAGTTTTTGTCAGTTGTCCTGAACCAGAGACTAAACCATCTTGAGTAAAAGTTGTACCTGGATCAGTTGAAAAAATACCACCACCTGGATTGAGAGTAACCGATCGGCTAGAAGAAAAAGTAGCGGTTGTTTTTAGCATGCCATTATCTAATACAACACCACCCGTTCCTAGGTTAGCATTACTCCCAATAGAGATTGTGCCAGAATTAATGGTTGTCAATCCATTATAATTATTTATACCCGATAGTATTAAATTTCCTGTCCCTGCTTGAGTCACATTTCCTGAGCCACTAATGATGCCTGAATAAGTTACATTATCTGAACGATTAAAAACCAAACCAGCATTATTCGTTATATCTCCAATGACAGAGCCAGTAATCATTGTATTACCAATTTGTAATATACCCGATGTAATCGTTGTTCCGCCATTATAGCTGTTTCCGGCTGTTAAAATTAAAGTACCTGAGCCTAATTTAGTTAATCTACCAGATCCACTTACTAGACCATCTTGAGTCAATGTTGTATTAATATCGGTGTAAAAACCTCCATTCCCTACATTAAGCGTAATGGCACGATCAGATGAAAAGACCCCGGTTGTTTTTAGAGTGCCATTATTTAAAGTTAAAGCACCAACGCCTAAATTATTATCATTGCTAATAGAAATTGTTCCAGAATTAATAGTGGTTGTACCACTGTAAGTGTTTAGACCTGATAGAGTTAATGTACCTAAACCTGATTGTGTAATAGTGCCTATTCCGCTAATGTCGCCTGAATAAGTTAAATCATTAGATCGGTTAAATATTAAAGAGGTGGTATTATTTATATCTCCTAGAATGGATCCGGTAATACCCAAATTACCAATTTCCAAAATCCCTTCTGAAATGATGGTTGTTCCAGTATAAGTATTATCCCCGGTTAAAGTTAAAGTGCCAGCTGTTAACTTACTCATTGTTCCTGTACCACTAATGATTCCTGAGTAGGTTAAATTATTTGATCGGTTAAATATTAAAGAAGCCGTATTATTTATATCTCCTAGAATGGAGCCGGTAATACCCGAACTACCAATTTCCAAAATCCCTTCTGAAATTATGGTTATTCCAGTATAAGTATTATCCCCGGTTAAAGTTAAAGTGCTATCTGCCAACTTACTCATTGTTCCTGAACCGCTAATAACACCTGCGTAAGTAAAAGAATTTGATCTGTTAAATATTAAGCTGGAATTATTGGTGATATTTCCAGGCACCACACCAGTGATTCCCCCATTGCCTACTTGTAAGGCACCCCCTGAAATGGTTGTTCCGCCAGTATA
>CANJMM010000048.1 GCA_947475765.1 Legionellales bacterium
AAACAAAGTACTAGAAGCGATGGGATTTAAACCATTGAGTAGACGGTGATATAGTTAACTATACGAACCGCCGTATACGGATCCGTACGTACGGTGGTGTGGGAGGGAAAGCCCGTGAGGGCCTCCCTATCCCGATAGAAGGTGGCCTGAAAGGCCGGATGAGGGAAAAAAAGGATTTTAAAAAAAGACCCTCATCCGCCCTGCAGGCACCTTCTCCCGCGAAGCGGTAGAAGGGATAAAACCGCCAATCTAATTCATTTAAGCTTGACGCTTATGGGTCGCTATCCCGGCCCAATTTTTTACATTAATTAATTAAATTAAATATACTTTAAATATTTCTAGAACCCTCGCCAATCTAATTAACGGCAATCCAATTAAAGCCGTATAATCATCGCCTTCAAATTTTTCCATAATCACCGGCCCAAAGTCTTCACATTTTAAACTGGCCGCGCACGCATAAGGTTGTTGAATGTGTAAATAATGTTTAATTTGATCTAAAGTTAATGCCCTAAAAGTCACATAACTGGTGACGACTTCAGTGATAATATGCGGCGTAGGGCCAAGCTCTGAAACAGAAAAACCGGTATGAAAAGCTATTTTTTTGCCTTGCAGCATTTGGAGCTGTTCTATGGCATTTTCATGATTTTCAGGTTTATTGACAATTTTGCCTTGCCATTCAGCCGCAGTATCTGCAGCAATACAGATAGCCTCTGGGTAGATTTTGCTGATGGCAAGGCTTTTTGTTTTAGCCAGTCTGTATACCGTGTCTGTGATGGCTTCGTTAGGAAGGGGCGTTTCGTCAATATCAGGAGCATGGCTATCAAAAGGCAGGCGAAATCTTTGGAGCAAGCCTTTTCGGTAAGGAGAGCTAGAGGCTAATATAAGCTTTTTGACTGACATAAACGATCCTAAAGTAAAAAAATATAAATATAAATATAAATAAAAAAATAAAAAATTATAGCATTAAATATTTTGACTTCAGGCAAGGCAAGGGTTATTATTTCTAGCATTATGTCAACTCTTCAACTTCCAAAATTAATTGAACCCCTAAAATTTTGCCAAAAAGCAGGTAGGGGCGGACAAAGCACCCTGTCAGGGACTATCGATATTGGCAAAAATATCAAGTCTCATGACACACTTTTGGTACAAGCAGAGCTACATTTTGGCCAAGATCAAATGGGGTTTAATTTAATTACGGGTCGATTGCAGACATGCTTAAGCTTACGCTGTGAGCGCTGTTTAGAGCAGTTTGATTACCCGTTGGATATTAATTTAAGTTTGTCGCCTATTTCATCAGAAAAAGAATTAGACAGTTTGCCAGATTATGTTGAGCCATTGATGCTTCAAGCAGATGGAACGGTTTCAATAGAAAGCTGGATGACTGAAGAGGTTCATTTGGCTTTACCCATGGTTCCAAAACATGAAAATACAGCAAATTGCCATTTAACTTTACCAACTAACAAGCAGCAGTAACAGCTTAGAGATTCTTGTGGTAATATGCAGTCCCGTTTATACAAAATAAGTGATTAAGTTATTAAGTTGTTTTTGAGGAGAAATTAGCATGCCAGTTCAAAAGAGTCGCGTCACTCGATCTAGAAGAGGAATGCGTCGCAGTCATGATAACCTTGCATCAAAGATGCCAACTTTGTCAACTGACAAAGAAACTGGTGAAGTGCATTTACGTCATCATGTTACGGCCGATGGTTTTTATCGTGGACGTCAAATGATTGAGAAAAAAGCGGTTATAACCGAAACACAAGACGAAGAATAAAAAGGGTAATACTTGAAACCGATTTGTATCGCTATTGATGCAATGGGTGGGGATCATGGCCCAGGCGTGACTGTGCCCGCTGCACTAGATGCCCTTAAAGAATATGGGCAGAGTCTCAAGCTCATTTTAGTAGGAGATCAATCGGTCATTGAACAGTTGTTAAAAAAACACAAGGCTAGCCCGAGTTCAGGTCTAATCATTCATCATGCCAGTGAACAAGTTTTAATGGATGAGTCTCCTGCTACTGCGTTGCGCTATAAAAAAGATTCGTCTATGCGCGTAGCCATTAATTTGGTTAAAAACCAGACAGCAGATGCGTGTGTGAGCGCAGGCAATACAGGCGCGCTTATGGCCATTGCCCGTTCTGTGTTAAAAACCTTGCCTGGCATTGACAGACCCGCCATTATTTATTCTTTGCCTGTTTTATTAAACCGGACTTCAGGACAAGCAGGACGCGTGAGAATGCTCGATTTGGGTGCCAATGTGGATTGCACAGCAGAGCATTTGGTTCAATTTGCGGTAATGGGATCTATGCTTACCCAAGGCGTCGATGGCTTAGCTGCTCCCCGAGTTGGTTTATTAAATATTGGTTCAGAAGCCATTAAAGGCAGTGAAGTGGTGAAAGCCGCAGCCCAATTACTCACCGATACGCCCTTACTGAATTATATTGGCTTCGTAGAAGGCAATGATATTTATAAAGGCACAGCCGATGTGATAGTTTGTGATGGATTTGTCGGGAATGTCGCCTTAAAAACCAGTGAAGGTTTGGCCTCTATGTTAATTAGTGCCATAAAAAATGAATTTACCAAAGGCTTTTACAGTAAATTTGCCGCGTTAATTTCAGCGCCAGTGTTAACTATTCTTAAGAAAAAATTCGACCCCAGTCAATATAATGGCGCAAGCTTATTAGGCCTAAATGGCATTGTGATTAAAAGCCATGGTAATGCCAATCGCAAAAGCTATGTTCAGGCAATCAGAGAAGCCAGAGTGGAAGTCGAAAATAACATTGTCGATAAAATCCGTAACAAAATCGCTGAGCGTTTAGCTTGAACACCCTGAAGTACTCAAAAATTGTCGGAACAGGCCATTATTTGCCAGAGTCTATTTTTACCAATGAAGATTGGACAAAAAGAGTAGACACCACGCATCAATGGATTGTCGACAGAACCGGCATTCATGCGCGCCATATCGCAAATCTCACCGAAACAGCGTCTTATATGGGCACAGAGGCAGCAAAACGGGCGCTCGAGATGGCGGGAATTCAGCCAGAAGCCTTAGATTTAATTATTGTTTCAACAGGGGCGCCCGATAACATTTTTCCGGCAACCGCTTGTTTAATCCAAAAAAATCTGGGCGCAGCAACCTGCGGGGCTTTTGATATACAAGCTGCCTGTTCAGGTTTTATTTATGGCTTAAGTATCGCGGATCAATTTATCCGCACGGGGCAGGCCAAAACGGTTTTACTCGTTTGTAGCGAATTAATGAGTCGATTAATTAACTGGTCCGATAGAGAAACCTGTGTGTTATTTGGAGATGGTGCGGGGGCAGTCGTCTTAACTGCCAGCGAAACCCCTGGCATTGTAGGCACCAAATTATATGCCAATGGCCAGTACGATCATATTTTAACCATAGGCAATAGCCAGCTACAAAAACACCCTGAAAGTGGCAACAAAGAAGTCTATCCTTATATTTTTATGCAAGGCCGGGCTGTTTTTAAAGTAGCAGTTACTGTTTTAGGCCAAATGGTCCAAGATATGATTGAAGAGCACGGACTAGAGCCTGATCAAATCGATTGGTTAATTCCACATCAAGCCAATATCCGTATTATTGAAGCCACCGCACAAAAATTAGGCTTGCCTATGTCTAAAGTAATTTGTACGGTACAAAATCATGCAAATACCTCTAGTGCCTCTATTCCTTTGGCTTTAGATGTCGCGGTAAGAGATGGTCGGGTGAAAGCAAATCAACGTTTATTGCTAGAAGCCGTGGGTGCAGGCATGACCTGGGGCTCGGCTTTTATTCAATTTTAAATTTTAAATTTTAAATAGGCGATAAATATGTCTGATTTTGCTGATTTTGCTGATTTTGCAATGGTATTTCCGGGCCAAGGATCTCAATCTGTAGGCATGCTATCTGAGCTGTTCGATTCTTTTCCGCAAGTGTCTGAAATTTTTGAACAAGCCAGTGATATTTTACATTACGATTTGGCTAAGCTTGTAAAATTTGGTCCCGAAGAAAAATTAAATATCACGACTTTTACACAGCCTGCCATGTTAGTGGCAGATCTAGCCTGTTATCGGGTTTGGCAATCGGTGTCTCTAGGCTTAGTGCCCCGGTATTTAGCAGGGCATAGCTTAGGCGAATACGCCGCTTTAGTGGTTTCAGGTGTGTTAGATTTTAAAGACGCCTTGTTATTAGTAAAAGCGCGAGGCGAATATATGCAAGCGGCTTGTGAGCCCGGCGTGGGGGCGATGGCGGCGGTGCTCGGCGCCGATCCCGCGCTTATTTTAGCTTCTTGCCAAGAAGTGACTGAAACGCATCCAGGCTGGATTGTACAGCCAGCTAATTTTAATGCCATCGGCCAAACGGTGATAGCAGGTCATACTCAAGCCGTAGAACAAGTTATGGTGCAATTAAAAGCACGTGGCGTAAAACGGGCAATATTATTGCCGGTGAGCGTCCCTTCACATTGTTTATTAATGCAATCGGCCGCCAATAAATTAGCCCTTGATTTTAAAACCATGACATTTTCAGCGCCGAATATTCCCATTATTCATAATGTCGATGTTGCGATGCACCATTCGCCTTTGGCTATTCAGGGGGCATTATTAGCCCAAATTTATAAACCTGTCCAATGGGTTCAAACCATACAATATTTGGCTGAGCAAAAAATGCATAAAATCATCGAGTCGGGCCCAGGAAAAGTCTTATCGGGTTTAATTAAACGAATAGACAGCAATATTCGCACCGTGTGTATTGATACCCCAAAATCCATCGATGAGGCCATGATATTATGCAAGTAAATTTAGAAAATAAAATAGCCTTAGTTACAGGCGCTTCACGGGGCATAGGCAAGGCAATTGCCTTAAAATTAGCAAAAAATGGTGCAAGTGTAATCGGCACCAGTACAACAGAAGCCGGCGCAGATCAAATTACCCAAATGTTTGCCGAAGAAGGCCTAAAAGGCCAGGGTGTAATGCTGGATATTACCAATAAAATGCAAATAACCAGCGTTTTAGACAAAATACAAAAAGAATGGGGCAGCATCAGCATTTTAATTAATAATGCAGGGATAACCAGCGATAATTTATTTATTCGCATGAAAGATGAAGAATGGGATAAAGTTATTCAGACTAATTTATCGAGTTTGTTTTACATGACCCGAGGCTGTCTAAAATCCATGATGAAAGCTCGATTTGGTCGTATTGTGAATATCGGCTCAGTTGTGGCCAGTATGGGGAATGCCGGCCAAGTGAATTATGCCGCCGCCAAAGCGGGGCTTTTGGGCTTCACCAAATCTTTGGCGCGTGAAATAGGCTCAAGAAATATTACGGTCAATGCCATTGCCCCTGGTTTTATTGCAACAGACATGACACAGTCGCTAACAGAGCCGCAGCGTGAGTTATTATTACAACAAGTGCCATTGGGTCGATTAGGGCAACCAGAAGACATTGCTTTAGCCGTGTTGTTTTTAGTCTCAGAGGCGGCTAATTATATAACAGGGGAAACTTTGCATATTAATGGCGGCATGCATATGGTTTAAGTTAAAATTAAATAAAATTTAGCTAACTTACAAAATAACAAGATATAACTGGCACAGATTTTAGAAGTTTGCTACGATCGCCGATTAGGGCGGATGCGCTGGCTTGGTACCCTAAAGATGAAATATGTTAAGTATTATTAATCAACCTGGAGAGAGAGTCATAAATGGCTGAGGAACAAGTAGTTATGAGTAGTATAGAAGAACGTGTTAAAGATATCGTTGTCGAGCAATTAGGTCTTGAACGCGATAAAGTTAGCCTTGAATCTAAATTTTCAGATGATTTGGGGGCAGATTCTCTGGATACGGTTGAATTAGTCATGGCCCTAGAAGAAGAATTTGACATCGAAATTCCAGATGAAGAAGCTGAAAAAATTACAACGCTTCGTGAAGCCGTTTCTTATGTGGAACAGCACACTAAAAAATAGCATTAAGGGTAGGATAATTAGAATGAGCGGACGTCGCAGAGTAGTGGTTACCGGCTTAGGCATGATTTCGCCTGTTGGGAATGCAATAGAGCCTGCATGGCAAAATATTCTAGCCGGTATCACTGGCGTCAGAAATATCGATCATTTCGATGTCTCTGCTTATGCGACGCGTTTTGCTGGTTTGGTCCAAGATTTTGATCCTCAGCAATTTGAGATTTCTATCAAAGACGCACGTAAAATGGATGTGTTTGTGCAGTATGGTTTAGCTGCTGCACATCAGGCCATTCGAGATGCAGGCCTTCCTTCTCATCCAGACAATGCGCCTCGTTATGGGGTGTGTGTGGGCTCTGGTATTGGTGGGCTTGGATTTATCGAAAAAAATTACGAGGCATTGCTTGAGGCAGGTCCAAGGCGTGTCTCACCTTTTTTTATACCTGGCGCTATTATTAACATGATTTCAGGACATGTTTCTATTCATTATGGCTATCAAGGCCCCAATTTGGCTTTTGCGACGGCTTGTACCACGGGTTGCCACAGTATTGGCATGGCAGCACGCTGTATTGCATACAACGATGCCGATGTCATGATTGCTGGGGGCTCAGAAAAAGCCAGTACCCCTATTGGCTTAGGGGGATTTGGCGCAGCCAGAGCTTTATCTACACGTAACGACGATCCTACTAAAGCGTCTAAACCTTGGGACAAAGACAGAGATGGCTTTGTATTAGGAGATGGTGCTGGCGTCGTGGTTTTAGAAGAATATGAACATGCTAAAAAACGAGGCGCTCGCATTTATGCAGAGCTTGTTGGCTTTGGTATGAGTGCCGATGCCTATCATATGACCCAACCCACAGAAGATGGCAGTGGCGCAGCCCGTGCCATGCAAAATGCCCTACAAGATGCCAATTTAAATAAAGAAGATATAGACTATATTAATGCCCATGGCACTTCTACGCCAGTAGGCGATGCAGCAGAAACCATGGCCATTAAATTAGCTTTTCAAGATCAGGCTAAGTTGATTCCCGTTAGCTCAACAAAATCTATGACCGGACATTTATTAGGGGCAGCAGGGGCAATTGAAGCCATTTTTAGTATCTTAGCACTACGAGATCAAATTGCTCCCCCGACCATTAATTTAGACAATCCCGATCCAGCTTGTGATTTAGACTATGTCCCTCATCATGCGCGTGAAATTAAAATTCAGGCGGTCATGTCTAATTCATTTGGATTTGGTGGAACCAATGGGGCCTTAATTTTCCAAAGCATTTAAAGCATTTAAAGCATTTAAAGCATGTAAAGCAAAGGATCATGATAAAAAAAACAAAGTTAATCACAAAACGGGTTTTTTTTATTCCTGCCTTTTTTATTGCGGCCGTTTTTATGTTTGGCTTTGCTTTTTTTTGCTATGATTTTAATGCTTTTATTAACAGGCCTTTATTTTCTGACGCCCCTAAATTTTCTGAAGCAATCATGCTTCAGGTTCCTGCTAAAACGTCATTAAAGCAACTGAGTCAAAAATTAGGCGAACTCGGCATTTTTTCTTCTACTAAACAAAAATATTATTTTGAATGGCTGACAAAGCTGCATCAAGCTTCCGGCATGTTAAAAGCCGGAGAATATGAATTATTAGCAAGTGACACCCCAAAAATTTTGCTTCAAAATTTGATTAACGGCAAAGTCATGGTTTATGGCTTTACCATTATAGAAGGTTGGTCCTTTCAAGATATTCTGGAGGCCCTTGCTAAGCATCCTAAATTGCAAAAAAATCTGAAAGAGTTAAGTGCCGCAGAAATCATTCAAAAATTAAATTTACCTTTGCAGCCAGAGGGCTGGTTATATCCTGCTACTTATTATTTTTCATTAGGATTTTCTGATGAGGCTGTTTTAAAAAAAGCCCATCAATTCATGCATAAAATACTTTCAGATGAATGGCAAAATCGTGCGCCTAATTTAAGCATTCATTCGGCATATGAAAGCTTAATTTTAGCCTCGATTATTGAAAAAGAAACGGCTTTAGTTGGAGAGCGAAAAAGAATATCGGGGGTGTATCAATTGCGTTTAAAATCGAAAATGCGTTTACAAGCCGATCCCACTGTTTTATATGGCTTATATGGCGGTGTTTCAGCGCATCAAAAAGCACTAAGCAAAAATGATTTGCAGCAAGATACGCCTTATAATACGTATAAGCGTTCAGGCTTGCCTCCTAGCCCTATTGCTGCCCCTTCTTTAACGTCTATTCGGGCAGCGTGTCAGCCAGACTTTCAAGGGGAGTTGTATTTTGTGGCCACGGGTCATGGTGGTCATTATTTTTCTAAAAATCTGAACGAGCATTATCAAGCTGTTCAAAAATACCAGCTTAATAAAAATAAATAATATAATAAATAATATAATAAATAGGAATATGGATAGCATGAATCCATTTTTAGGTAAGTTTATTACCCTTGAAGGTATAGAGGGAATGGGCAAAAGTACCCAAATTAACTTAATTGCAGCCTACTTAGAACAAAAAAATATCAAATGCATCACCACACGTGAGCCAGGAGGCACGCCTATCGCAGAAGCGCTCCGAAATATCTTATTAAGCGACACTGCTGAATCCGTGGTGCCTAAAACAGAATTATTAATATTTTATGCGGCCAGGTTGCAGCATTATGAAACCAAAATCAAACCCGCTTTAGAAAAAGGGATCTGGGTTATTTCAGATAGATTTTACGATGCGACTTTTGCCTATCAAGGCGGTGGTCGAGAATTAGGCTTTGAGATGATAAGGCCTTTACATCAATGGGTTTTAGGCAGTTTTTCACCAGACCTCACTTTTTTATTTGATGGGCCAGCTGAATTGAGCCGTATTAGAATTCAGGCAAGAAATGCAGATCAAACCGATCGCATCGAAAAAGAAAAAATAGCTTTTTTTCAGCGAGCGCGTGAAGCGTATTTAACTTTGGCCGAACAAGAGCCTCAAAGATTTTCTGTAATAGACGCGACTCAAGCTATTTATTTGGTCACTCAAGATATCATTCACAGGCTAGAACAAAAATTTACATGACGCAAGAAAAAGAACAAGAAAAAGCACTTTATCCCTGGTTAAATGCCATGTTGGCCCAATGGACTTTGCGTGCAAATGAACAAAAATTGGCACATGCTTGGATATTTTCTGGCCCTTCAGGAATAGGTAAATCTGCCTTTGTGCATCATTTGAGCAAACACATACTTGCTTCTGACGCGCCTAATCAGCAGCATCAGATAAAATGGGTAGAGGCGAATACACATCCTGATTTTATGATAATAGCCCCGAGTGAGAAAGGCCATATTTCTATTGAGCGCATTCGAGAGGCCACCGAGTTTTTGGCCTATACGCCGGTTGTGGGAAAATATAAAGTTATTAATATTTTACAAGCAGAAAAAATGCTGATATCTGCTCAGTCGGCTTTGTTAAAAACTTTAGAAGAACCCGCAGGGCATGCTTATTTATTTTTAACAGCAGAAAATAGCAGTCAATTATTAGCGACTATTAGAAGCAGGTGTCAAAAACAGGTTATTCCCTTGCCCAGCATGCTAGAGCTGGATGCTTGGTTAAAAACACAAACCATTTTTTCTTCTGAGCAATTATCATGGGTGAAAAAATTGGCAAATAATGCGCCCGACCTAACCCTGTCTTTATTACCAGAAGAATTAATTGAGCCATCTTTACCCTTGTTGCTATACTTAGTGAGTATTATTGCGAGTAATTGGCAGGTAGTGCCAGGATTAAGGGAATGGGTTCACCATCAATTGGGGTTGTTCTTGCCAAATTATATTTTTCACCCTAAAACCCAAGCCGATAAACAGCTTAAAATTGAGTTTTATCGTTATATTTGTGAGTTGATACAAAAAATACATTTATGTTCTAGTATTAATGCTAAATTATTATTATACAGTATTGAACATTTTGATGGCTCAAATAAAATAAAATTAAAATAAGGATAGGGCATGGTGACAGGAAACACAGAATCAAAAATGGGGGCACGTCCAGGGGTTCTCGAGTTAATCTTAAAAGATAAGGCGGCACTATATGCAGCCGCGATGCCCTTTGTCAAAAATGGTGGGGTATTTATACCTACATCAAAAAGTTTTTCGATGGGCGAAGAGGTGTATTTATTGTTAACTTTGTTAGACAGCAATGAAAAAATCCCGGTGACAGGCACAGTCTGTTGGATTACACCAAAAATGGCACAAGGCAACCGTGCAGCAGGCATTGGCATTCAATTTAATTCAGACGATGGCTTAGCCATTAAAAATAAAATAGAAACCTTACTGGCAGGAACGCAAAACTCAGATCGCTCAACGCATACGCTTTAGATTTTAGATTATAGGTTATAAAAATATGTTAGTCGATTCTCACTGCCATTTGAATTTAATTGATCTGGCGCCATTTGATAATGATATGGCAAAATTAATTCAACAAGCCAGAGACAATCAAGTTAATTATTTATTAACTGTTTCCGTGATGCTTGAAGAGGCACCTGAATTAATACATTTGGCAGACACTTATCCTGAAGTCTATTGCTCTGTTGGTGTACACCCAAATGAACATCCTGGAAAATTATTCACCTCAAAAATGATTTTAGATTGTGTGAACAATCATCCTAAAGTAATCGCCATTGGCGAAACGGGCCTAGATTTTTTCCGTTCAGAAGGCGATTTAATGTGGCAACGTCATCGATACGAACATCATATAGAGGCTGCCAGCACTTTAAATAAACCGTTAATTATTCATACACGCGCGGCTAAAAAAGAAGCGCTCGAGATTTTGCGTCATTATTCTCTTAATTTACCAAACCCCCCTAAAGCTGTGATGCATTGTTTTACCGAAGATTGGGATACGGCGAAAATGGCATTAGATATGGGGTTGTATATTTCATTTTCGGGCATTGTCACCTTTAAAAATGCCTTAGCCTTACAAGAAGTCGCCAAGAAAATGCCTTTAGATAGAATGTTAGTCGAAACAGATGCCCCTTATTTGGCCCCTGTGCCTTTTAGGGGAAAACCCAATATTCCAGGTTATGTTCGGCATGCCGCCCAATTTTTAGCCGATTTGCGCAATGAAGCCTACGATGAATTTTGTGAACAAACTAGCCATAATTTTTTTAAGTTATTTAATTTATAAGCGAAGCTATCTTAACAAAGTGGCACTTCTTATCCCCTCTACCAAAACGAGCAAGGCGAGTGCCTGGGAGAGGGTGGCCTGAAAGGCCGGGTGAGGGTCTTTACATGAAAATCCTTTTTTCCCTCATCCGGCCTTTCAGGCCACCTTCTCCCGTTACCA
>CANJMM010000049.1 GCA_947475765.1 Legionellales bacterium
AAGCTTAAATTATAATTGGTGGGGGGTTTTTGCCGCAGGGCGGATGAGGGAAAAAAAGGATTTTTAATACCTGGATTGCTTCAGCTCAGCGCTGGAAGCGCTGACTTCGCAACGACTAAATTAACATCGTCTCTATTATTAGAAATTATTTTTTTCTGAAAAATGAGGGAGCGGTCAGGCTTCACGGGAGAAGGGATAAAACCGCCAATTAAACATTAAACCTAAAGTGAACCACATCTCCATCTTGTACGATATAGTCTTTACCTTCTAAACGCCATTTCCCTGCTTCTTTGGCAGCGGCTTCGCCTTTATAATGAATAAAATCATCATAAGCAATAACTTCGGCACGAATAAAGCCTTTCTCAAAATCGGTATGAATCACAGCAGCGGCTTGCGGTGCGGTGGCGCCTATTGAAATGGTCCAAGCGCGCACTTCTTTTACACCAGCAGTAAAATAAGTTTGCAGCTTAAGCAGGGTATACCCTTCGCGTATAACGCGATTTAGGCCAGGTTCGTGCAAGCCCATGCTTTCTAAAAATTCTTGTTTTTCTTCATCGGCTAAGTCAGCAATTTCCATTTCTAGGGCAGCGCAAACGGGGACAACAGGGCTGCCTTCTTGTTTGGCCAAGGCTCTTACTTGATCTAAGTAGGGGTTATTTTCAAATCCATCGTCATTGACATTTGCAATATACATAACCGGTTTAGTGGTTAATAAATGTAAGCTATTGAGTAGCGCAATTTTTTCTGCATCTAAATTGCCTTGATAGACAAAACTTCTGCCAGGCTTGCTGTCATTAAGATGTTGCTTGAGCGCATCTAAGAGCTGCTTTTCTTCTACGAGTTTTTTATTGCCCGATTTGGCATTTTTTTCTGCTTTAGATAAGGCTTTTTCGACGGAGTCGAGATCAGCTAAAATTAATTCAGTTTCAATGGTTTCTATATCTTGAAGAGGGCTGACTTTGCCAGAGACATGAATCACATCGTCATTATCAAAACAACGAACAACATGGGCAATGGCTTCACATTCTCGAATATTCGCTAAAAATTTATTGCCCAAACCTTCGCCTTTAGAAGCGCCTTTAACCAATCCTGCAATATCAAAAAAATCCATGGTAGTGGGCACAGTGCGTTGAGGATGTACAATCTTAGCTAAAGCCTCTAATCTTGGATCGGGCATAGGGACCACGCCATGGTTAGGCTCGATGGTACAAAAAGGGTAGTTGGCGGCAGCAATTTTAGCTTTGGTGAGCGCATTAAATAAAGTTGATTTACCTACGTTGGGTAGCCCAACAATACCACATTTAAATCCCATATTTTTTTCCTATTATATTTTTTTATATTTTATATTTTATATTTTTTTATATTATTTATTATTATTTTTAGTATGTAAATTTTGCATGGCTTTATCTATTTTGCCTTCAATGATAGGTTCAAATTCGGGTAAGGAAAAGGCAATGGCTTCTTGAATCAAAGATTCGTCTGATTTACTTGGTCGAGAAAGCACATAGTCGGCAACCCTATCTCGATGGCCAGGATGCCCTATGCCAATTCTAAGGCGATAAAATGCTTTGGTTTGCGTGTGTTGCACAATGCTTTTTAGGCCATTATGACCGCCTTCTCCGCCATCGAATTTTAAGCGTATCTCACCTGGGGGTAAATCGAGCTCATCGTGTAAAATTAAGGTTTCTTTGGGTAAAATTTTATAAAATTGTTGTACCGCTTGTACGGCTTGGCCACTGTGATTCATATAGGTTGCAGGGATAATAAACCAAATAGGGGTAATGTTTCCAGGAAGCGTGCATTTAGCAATATGTGCTTTGAAGCTTTGTTCGTATTTTAAGGTTAATTGGTATCGTTGACACAGTTGTTGAATATACCACACCCCGGCATTGTGCCGGGTGGCAGTATATTCAGGGCCTGGATTGCCCAGGCCAACAATGAGTCGTATAACAATATTAGCCATCAGCTATTATTTTTTAGTTTTTTTAGGCGCGGCTTTGGCTGGTGCAGCTTTGGCAGGCGCTGCTTTTCCAGCTGCTGCTTTAGCAGGAGCGGCTTTTCCAGCAGGGGCTTTGGCTTTACCCGATTTATCTTTAGAGTCTGCTTCTGCACCTGCGGTATCAGCAGCGGTTTCTTCTTCTGCTTTTACACGAGGTCTATGAATACTGACCACAGGATGATCGTGCTCTGCACCATGCGTTAGGGCAAGAATTTCAACATCTGCGGGTAAAGTCAAATTAGATAAATGAACCACGTCATCTAATTGCATTTCAGCTAAGTTAATTTCAATATATTCAGGTAAGTTTTTAGGCAAACAACGCACTTCAATTTCAAT
This sequence comes from Legionellales bacterium, assembly GCA_947475765.1. Taxonomy (GTDB): domain Bacteria; phylum Pseudomonadota; class Gammaproteobacteria; order Berkiellales; family Berkiellaceae; genus CADEEZ01. Next base: position 2,336 of record CANJMM010000049.1, read on the forward strand.
TAAGGCTTTTGAAATAAGACCGCCAGCTTTAAATCCAGGGGCATCTTGTTCGCCAATATAACGAATAGGAATGTGCATATTAATTAATTGATCAGCGCGAATACGCAAAAAGTCCATATGTTGAATATAGGGTTTGTGCGGATGACGATGCAGATCTTTTAAGACCACATTTTGTTCTTGTCCGTTAAGAGACAAGGTTAAAATATGGGAGTAAAAAGCTTTATTTTCTAAGGCTTTTTTAACTTGATTTTTATTTAAACAAATCGGAAGCGCACTTTCGCCGCCGCCATATAAAATAGCCGGTATATTATCACTGGTTCGACGAAGGCGGCGGCTCGCACCTTTCCCTAACAGCGCTCGAGGGGTAGCATCGAGTGCAAATAATTCTGTTGCTGACATAGAACACTCCAAAATAATTTAATTTAATCACATTACTGCTTTCCGCGACCAGAAAAGCAGGTTATAGAGTTTAACTTATAAATAAAAACACTTCAAATAAGTTAGCAAATATACTAATATAAAATATTAATCTGGAAACATAGAACTAATAGACTGTGCTTCGCTGATTCTTCTTATGGCTTCAGACAACATACTGGCAAGAGAAATTTGGCGAATTTTTTTGCTTTGGCTTGCTTCAAAAGATAAAGGCACGCTATCGGTGACAACCATGGCATCGAGTACAGATTGATTAATATTATCAATGGCCATGCCAGATAAAATAGGGTGGGTACAATAAGCAATAACTTTGCTTGCCCCATGTTCTTTGAGTGCCTGGGCAGCTTTACATAAAGTACCCGCTGTATCGACAATGTCATCTATAAGTAAACAACAGCGATTTTCAACATCACCAATAATATTCATGACTCGGGCTTCGTTGGCTTTAGGGCGTCTTTTGTCAATAATGGCTAAATCTGCATCGTTTAAGCGTTTGGCAAAAGCTCTGGCTCTGACTACGCCACCCACATCAGGGGAAACAACCACCCAATCTTGGCTATTGGGCTCAGCTTGAATATCTTGCAGCATCACAGAAGTGGCATAAGCATTGTCTACTGGAATATTAAAAAAGCCTTGAATTTGATCGGCATGTAAATCAACGGTTAACACACGGTTAATACCAACGGCGGTCATCATATCTGCAACCACTTTGGCTGAAATAGGCACGCGGGCAGATCGAGGGCGTCTGTCTTGTCGTGCATAGCCGAAATAGGGCACAACCGCAGTGATACGCATGGCTGAGGCACGTCGCATGGCATCGGCGAGGAGTAATAACTCCATTAAATTATCATTAGTAGGCGAGCAGGTCGATTGAATTAAAAAAACATCATTGCCTCGAACGTGTTCTTGTATGTCGACCATGATTTCGCCATCACTGAATCTTCCTACAGAAGCTTGTCCTAGGGGGATATTTAAATGTTGAGCAACAGCTTTTGCTAAAATAGGATTAGCATTGCCCGAAAAAAGCATCAGTTCAGACACAGATATTTCCTGTTCGTGATTACGTAATTAAATTAATAAGTATGGGAGATTGGCTGGGGTGCTAGGACTCGAACCTAGGAATGCCGAGATCAAAACCCGGTGCCTTACCACTTGGCTACACCCCAATTGTTAGCTATATAACAGCGATTTATTGACTGCCTGAGCTATTTTACCTGAAACTGGCGTAGATGCCAGTAGCTTAGGCAGTAAATTCAGTATTTTTTTTGCTTCAACTTCTGTTTTAAAGCCTAAAAAAACACTGCTGCCCGAGCCGGTTACTCGCGCATGACCAAACTGAGATAACCAGTTTAGTGACTGGTGTACCGCTAAGCTCAATTTACAAACAATCATTTCTAAATCATTACGAAGGCCCAGTTGATGTAACAAAAGCGGATCTGCATGTTTTAGGGTGTCTATTGTGAGACTTGGCGTGTCTCTTGTCAATCTAGGATCTTGATAAATAATGGGCGTAGCAATATGAACATCAGGAGTGATAACTAAATAAAAATAGTTTGGGGTAGGTAGCGCCGAGAGTTTTTCCCCTATGCCTTCAACAAAAGCAGTATGGCCAAATATAAAAAAAGGAATATCTGCCCCTAACGTTGCCCCCAGTGCCATCAAATCTTGTTTACTTAAACCAAGACCCCATAAATTATTTAAGGCCACAAGTGTGGTGGCCGCATTGGAACTGCCGCCGCCTAAGCCAGCGCCTATAGGTAAGTGTTTGTCTAAAATAATAGAAATGCCCGGAAGGGGTAAATTTAGATGAAAAACTTGTTTTTTTAGGGCATGGGCTGCTTTTAAAATCAAATTATCCTGAAGATTTTGTTCTAAAGTATGTCGTAAAGCCACATTAGGGCTATTAATATTCAGTATGATATCTTGAGTTTGTGTATTTAAGCTAAAACTCAGGTAATCACACCAGTCTAGATATTGAAACCAGCTTTGTATCAAATGATAGCCATTGGGTTTTTGGCCAATTACCTGTAAAAAAAGATTGATCTTAGCGGGACTAGAATAAGTTAGCTGCATAATAATTTATTTTTCTAATGGCTTCCAATGTCGAATTGCCAATTTTACTTCAAGTTCATTGCTGATTAAATAAATTTTAGTTGGCAACTTTATTTTTTCAAATGGCGTATTAAAATCATGGTATTTTGCATAAGTAATCTCCCAGCCAAGCTGAGTTAGTTTGCTTATACTTCCATCTGTATTCAAATTCAGATGTTGAATAGCTTGATTAGGCACGGGCAGGCCTTTGATCCAATAAGTTAAGCCAGATAAAGGCACGCGCCATTTAACTTGCTGATAAAGTAAATCTTCGGCTGTTTTGGCATACTGTATTTTATTGCCATGTCTTAAAGTAACGTGTTGATTTGGACCGCTTAACATACCATCGAGTTCCATGGCACCCGATCCAAATGGGCCAAATAATTTTAAAAAAAAGTGTTCTGGACAATACTGCCAACTAAAAGAAGCCGATTCCCCTTCTTTTTTTCTGGAAACCGCAATACGGCCCTGTGCATCCCAGTTCTGAAAGCGATTCAGGGTGAGTTGATTTTGTTTCCAAGCGGCTTCAGGGGTTAAGTGCGTTTGAATTTGATTTATCTGCTCAGGCTTATGATGAGCAGCCCAATGAGAAGCACAGCTGGTTAAAATTCCAGATAAAGCCATTAAGCTTAAGCATTTGAGTAAGGCAGTATTATTTTTATGGTTCATAGATAGCGAGTGTAAGCCACTCAACAAGCGACTGCAAATAGGATTTATCCCGTAAATAGAAATCTATTTTTTATCTTGCTTATTTTGCTTATCGCTTATCTATAAGAGGCTTGGTTACGGCTTTAAATTTTTGTTGGACTTGGATAAGGCTAGGCGCATTGGGAAAACGTGATAGCGCATCATAAACCACTTGTTGAGCCGAGTCAGATTGATCTAAGGCATATAACACTTCACTTAAATGTGCGGCAATATCCGCATCATTAGATAAACTAAAAGCTTGTTTAAGCCATTTTAAGGCTTCAATTTTGTTGTCTTTTTTATAATAAAACCAGCCTAATGAGTCCATAATAGCCGGATTATTAGGGTCAAGTTGAATGGCTTTGATTAAATAGGGATAAGCATCATCGGGTTTTTTAAGATTTTCAACCAGTAAATAGCCTAATGCATTAAGCGTTTCAGGATGATTGGGTTCAAATTTTAAAATTTCTTTAAAATCATTTTCCGCTTGGGTATATTTTTTAAGCTGAATAGCTTGCATGCCTCGAGCATATAATATTTCTTCATCTTCAGGCAAATCTATCAGGGCTTTGGTTAGCAACTCATAGCCTGCTTGATATTGGCGCGCATCTAAGAACAATTGTGATTGAGTTAAAATGATTTTTTTGTATTCTTCTAGGGTTTCAGGTTCGAGTTCGTCTAGTAATTGCAGCGCTTCTTGTGTTTTGTCTTGCCGGGATAAAAGTATGGCCGCTCTTAAATGCGCATTGAGATAATAAGGACTATTTTGAACTTGTTTGTACCAATCAATTGCGGCATGCGGATTGTTTTCCATGTCTTCGATGCGAGCCATAAAATATTTTGCATTGCTGCCTTCTTTTTCATCTTCTTTAAGGCGTAGAAAAAAAGTTTTTGCTTCTTTGAACCATTCAGTTTCTAAAGCAATTTTAGCAATTTGTAGGGTTTCTAGACTGCTTAAGTTCTTGAGTTTGGCTATGTTTGTTAACAGTATTTTTGCTTGATCAAGCTGTTGGCTTTCAATCAGCAAATCTAATAAGTAAATGCGAAGTATCATTTCAGAGGGATCATGTTTAATTTGATTTTCTAAATAGCGAATGGCAGCTTGATTTTGTTTTTTGAGAAATAAGAGTTGAGCATGCACAATGTGGGCTCTAGGCGGTAAAATAATATCGGTTCTAGTGGCTAAATCAGCGAAGACACGAGAATGTTCATAGCCTAATTCGGCTTGATTTTCGATTAAATACAGTTCAGCCAGCGTAAGATGTAAGGCCAATGATTCGGCTTTATGCGCATAAATAGGATCTAGGCTTAATTCGGTTAATAATGTTTGAAAAAGTTTTTGTGCAGGTTCATCGTTGAGTTGGCGATATAAGCTTAATAAGCTTTTGTCTAGATCCATTTTTTCTGTTGAAATCAACTTTTTTAAATAAGAAAGCGTTTCTGTACTATCTAGTTTTAATAACAGTAACCCAGTAAGGGTAAGCGTCGCTTCAATATTTTCAGGAGCTTGAGTGGCCCAAATGCGTGCAGTATCAATAGCCTGAGCTTTGGAGCCATAGCTAAGGGCCAATTTAGTGGCTCGTTCAGCTATTTTAGGGTCTTGGGTGTTTTTGGCGACTCCTATATAATTGGCTAGGGCATGCTCGGGGTTATCTCGGTTAAGCTCTATTTCTGCTGAGAGTAACAAAGCAAGATTTTTTTGATTTTCAGAAGTGATTTTTTCTGAAATAGGATTAATAGACTGTATAGAATGATAGCCAGCTAGAGTATAATAAAGCTGCTTACCTAAAAAAAGCAACATAAATAACATGGTTAATATGACAAAAGTCAGCACTTGCATCCTGGTAGACCATTTAATAGGCCATTTTCGTGTTTGGATAAGTGCCTTTAACTTTATCATGGGTATTAAACTCTAGTGAAATGCGGATTAAAGCCATGTAATATAAGTCGGCAATCTAAAAAAATAGTTAAGGTTGAAGATACAAATGCTTAAACAATATTTTGGACGCAGGAAATAATGTTAGCTATAGGGCTTAGTTATAAAACGGCTCCTTTGGCTATACGAGAGAAGCTGGCTTTTCAGGGAGAGCATTTAGATGCAGCGCTCAAAGATTTTAAACAGAGGCTTTGTGTTAAAGAAGCGGCGATTATCTCGACTTGTAATAGAACAGAGTTATATTGCAAAGGACCAGAAATGGCCGGGGTGGCAAGGTGGTGGCAAGATTATTTAGGCCTAACCCATGAAAATATACATCCTTATCTTTACAGTTTTAAAGATCAGGCAGCAGTACAACATATGATGCGGGTCGCCAGTGGATTAGATTCGATGGTACTGGGAGAAACGCAAATTTTAGGACAACTAAAACGCGCGTACCACTTAGCTGAAAAACTAGACATGCTGGGCAAGTCTTTATCTAGATTATTCCAAGATGCTTTTCAAATTGCCAAAAAAGTGAGAACTTATACAGATATCAGCAAACATACTTATTCAGTAAGTTACTTGGCGCTTAAGCTTGCGAAGCAAATTTATGCCGATATCAGCAAAACCACGATTTTATTTATTGGTGCGGGAGAAAATATTGAATTAGCTTTAAAGCAATTTACTCGGCAGCCTATGCAGAAAATATATATAGCCAATCGTTCTTTAAGCAGAGCAAAATTATTAGCAGAGGCTTTTAATGCTGAGGCAATTTTATTATCGGATATGGATGCTTGTTTAGAAAAAGTAGACATGATTATTGCCTCAACGAATAGTTCTGGCTATATTCTGACGCAAGAACGATTAGCGCCTTATTGGAAAAAAAGAAAAGGAAAGCGATTATTAATGATAGATCTGGCTGTTCCTAGGGATATAGATCCAAGTTTTTCAAAACATGAAGAAGTGTTTTTATATAACTTAGACGATCTACAAAACATGATACAAGAAAATCAGGGGTTAAGGCAAGATGCGGTCGTTGTAGCAGAGGCAATGGTTCAAGTAAAATCGCATGAGTACATGAATTGGTTTTATCATCAATCTGAAATAAATAATGTCAATGAGTATTTAACTAAAGTAGATGAATATAAAAACCATAGTTTGGTTTTGGCGCACAATCGATTACGTTCAGGCATTTCACCTGAAAGCGTAATAGAAAGGCTGGCCAATGATCTTGCTAATAAATTAACGCATATTCCTATTTTAAGCATCAAAGAATCCAAATTAATTAAAGAAGTGTTAGAAGAAATATAAAATGAAATCCTCGTTAAAATTCAAATTAGAAATTAATTTAGAACGTTTTGAAGAAGTTAAATTATTGCTGTCTGAGCCAGATATTATTAATAATCAAACAAAATTTAGAGCCTTATCTAAAGAGTATTCTGACTTATCTCCTATGGTCGAAGGATTTTTGGCTTACCAAGAAGATAATCTAAACTTAGAAGAATTAAAGAGTTGGCTAACAGGCAAAGACAGTGAGTTGAAAGCCATGGCCAATGAAGAAATTCCGCATTTAACTCAAAAATTAACAGAGTTAGAAGAAAACATACAATTAATGTTGCTGCCTAAAGATCCCAATGATGAGAGAAATGTTTATCTGGAAATACGAGCAGGAACAGGTGGGGATGAGGCGGCTATTTTTGCGGGAGATTTAGCCAGAATGTATTTACGGCAGGCCGAAAAGCAAAAATGGCGTACCGAAATTCTTTCTCAGAATATGGGAGAGCATGGAGGTTACAAAGAAGTGGTGATTCACATTGAAGGCGATAAAGTATATGGCAGGTTAAAGTTTGAATCGGGTGCCCATCGGGTACAACGTGTTCCAGATACCGAAGCATCTGGGCGTATACATACTTCTGCTTGTACCGTGGCGGTGATGCCTGAAGTAGAGCCAGACGAAGCCATTAAAATCGATCCTTCAGATTTAAAAGTAGATACCTATAGGGCCAGTGGCGCAGGCGGCCAGCATGTGAATAAAACCGATTCCGCCATTCGAATTACGCATATCCCTACTGGCTTTGTCGTAGAATGTCAAGAAGAACGATCTCAGCATAAAAATCGTGCTAAAGCCATGGCATTACTACAATCTAGAATACTCGATGCGCAAATCGAAAAACAACAAAAAGAACAAGCCTTAACCCGTAAATTATTAGTGGGATCAGGCGATCGCTCTGAACGCATTCGGACTTATAATTTTCCCCAAGGTAGAGTAACGGATCACCGTATTAATTTAACGTTATATCAATTAGAAGATATTATTGAGGGAAATATGGACAATTTATTGGTGCCTTTAACCAAAGAGTACCAAGCAGATTTACTTAAGGCAATAGAAAGTAATTAAAAGCAGTTAAATAAGTGTCGAATTTAAATTTAAAAAAAATTTCCGAAGCATTGTTTTTAGCTCAAGCTGCGCTGTTAAATAATAATAAAAATAATGATAATCATACAGAATCTAAACGAGAGGCAGAATATTTATTAAGCTATAGCTTGGGTTGGTCAAAAACAAAGTTAATAGCCTATCCAGATTATTATTTAACCCCAGAAGAATTTGAAAAATTTAGCGATATTTTAACAAGAAGAACATCGGGCGAGCCGATGGCTTATATTAAAAAAAGTAAGTCTTTTTGGAATATTGATTTAGAAATAGACAATTCAGTTTTAATTCCACGCCCAGAAACCGAATTATTAGTCGAAAAAATACTCAACTTAAATTTAGGCGTGCATGCTAAAATCTTAGATTTGGGCACAGGCAGTGGCGCCATTGCGATTGCATTAGGCGTGAATCAACCTAATTGGACCATAGTCGCCATTGATTTAAGTAAGCAGGCGCTTGATATCGCTAAAAAAAATGCACAAAAATATGATTTAAAGCACATTGAATTTTATCTTGGTTCTTGGTTCAATGCCTTGCCATTAAACTCTGTAAAATTCGATATTATTGTCAGCAATCCTCCCTATATAGATCCAGCTTCAGATTATTTAAGCTTAGGCGATGTTCAATTTGAACCCATTCAAGCCTTGGTTTCAAAAAATCATGGCTTAGCAGATCTGGATTATATTATTATGCACGCAAAAAAATATATCAATCAAGACGGGTGGCTTTTAGTAGAGCATGGCTATGATCAAGCTGCAGCAGTACAGGCCATGTTTTTGAAGGCGGGCTTTATTAAAATTCAGACCCTAAAAGATATTCAAGGCCACAATAGGGTTACTTATGGACAGGCTATAAATCTATAATAAGAACGCCATTAAGGTGATCAATTTCATGCTGTAAAACTCTGGCCTAATATCAAAAAATTTCATTTACCAGCCTACGCTTCCATCTACGCTTTTTGATAGTGAATTTTATCTTCTACCCCTTTTTTTTAAAGGGGTCCATCGCAAAGCGATGGGGGGTGTGCCAGGCATGGTGCGTATTTTATGGGTGAAAGTCCCTGTCCAGGAGGCGATCCGAAGGGCTAGAGAAGCGCAAGGGCGTAACCGC
>CANJMM010000050.1 GCA_947475765.1 Legionellales bacterium
AGCTACCGCCGCAAAGAGTTAGCTACGTAGTCTTCGGTGACTTTTTTTAGGCCGGGAATTGCTGTTGCTTCAATGAGTTACACGATAATTTCGTGGGGATACCTCAGCTTTAAAAAGGGGTAGGTTATAAAGCTCACTACTTCGAAGACACCACTATTTTTCTTTTAAGCCGTAGTTAGCTGCTTGAAGTGATTAATGTCGGTCTTAACCTCTTCCGTTTCACGGGAGAGGTCGAGGCGTTAGCGGCGGGTGGTGCGCCCTGTGGGCTTCGGGTGGCAAGCACCTTCTCCCGCGAAGCGGTAGAAGGGATAAAACCCCCGGCCCAATTCGATTTATCTAAGTTAAATATGTTAAAATGAGCATATTTTAATATACTTAATTTAGGTAAATGTCAAAATATGACTGCTATACCAAACACACAAGCAAGCACAAAAGCAAGCACACAAATTTATTGGCGTTTATTAGCGTATGTTAAGCCTTATAAAGCCGCCTTTTTTTGGGCCATATTAGGCAATGTTTTATATGGCTTGGTGGATGCAGGTTTTGTAAAATTATTCGAGCCTTTATTAAATGAAGGCTTTGTGTCTAAAAATACGGTTTTTATTGCCTGGATACCGTTTATTGTTATCAGTATTTTTTTAGTCAGGGGCCTGGCGACGTTTTTATCGACTTATTGTATGGGTTGGGTAGGGCGTAATGTAGTCAAAAACCTGCGACAAGACATGTTTGCCCAATTGCTTAAATTACCCACGTCTTATTATGACAAAGTGTCTTCTGGCGAGTTACTCTCTAAATTAACTTATAATGTCGAACAAGTGGCCGATGCCACCAGCGATGCTTTTACGGTTATCGTACGCGAATCTTTTACTGCCATAGGCTTAATGATAGTGATGTTATCAGTGAGCTGGCGTTTAACGCTTTATTTTATTGTCACCGTTCCGATTATGGCCTTGGTGATGCATTTTGTCAGTAAGCGCATGCGTCGTATTAGCAACAAAGTTCAAGATTCAGTTGGATCGGTGGCGCACGTAGGCGAAGAAGCCATTGAAGGCCAAAAAGTGATCAAAGCTTTTGGCGGGCAAAAATATGAGCAAGCCAAATTTAATCAAGTAACAGATCATAATTTAAAGCAAGAAATGAAACTGATCACCACTTCGGCATTGAGCATACCGGTGATTCAGTTAATAGGCAGTTTTGCTTTAGCAGGCGTTGTCTATTTAGCCACTTTAGGTTCAGATGATGTGTTGAAAACGGCGATTACACCAGGGGCGTTTACGGCCATGATTGCCGCCATGATAGCCTTATTAAAACCCTTAAAGCAATTAACCAAAGTCAATACCAATATTCAAAAAGGCTTAGCAGGGGCTGGCAGTATTTTTGCCTTTTTAGACGAAATACCCGAACAAGATACAGGAACACAGTCTCTTTCTAAATCTAAAATAACAGGTCAAATTGAATTTAAAAACGTTCACTTTCATTATGATATAGGCCAACATAAATTTAATTTATCAGGCCTCAATTTTAGCGTTAAACCAGGGGAAACCATTGCCTTTATTGGTCGTTCAGGCGCTGGAAAATCCACTTTGGTGAATTTGCTGCCAAGATTTTATGAAATTGGGGCAGGGGATATTTATCTCGATGGCTTAAATATTAAAGACATGACCTTGGCCAGTTTGCGCCAGTCTTTTGCTTTTGTGTCACAACAAGTGATGTTATTTAACGACACAGTGGCGAACAATATTGCCTATGGCCTAGAAAATATCTCGGAACAAGAAGTTCGGCATGCCGCCGAAATGGCCTACTGTATGGACTTTATTAATGAGTTACCCAATGGTCTGCAATCTCAAATTGGAGAAAATGGGGTAAGGCTATCTGGGGGACAAAGGCAGCGTTTGGCCATTGCCCGAGCCATCTTAAAAAAAGCGCCCATTTTAATTTTAGATGAAGCCACTTCGGCTTTAGATTCTGAATCGGAGCGTAAAATTCAACAAGCCTTAAATCAGCTTATGGGGAAATGCACCACCTTAGTGATTGCCCATCGATTATCTACCATTGAAAAGGCCGATAAAATTTTAGTCATCGATAATGGCCAAATCGTAGAAAGTGGCACCCATCAAGAATTATTAAATCAAGCAAGTATTTACAAGCAATTACGTACTTTACAATATGATCAGCCTTAATAATAATAAATAAATAAAAAAATAAAAAAATAAAAAAATAAAAAAATAAATAAAAAAATGAAAGCCATACTCGAAAAACAGGTAAATGCCATTTGGTATGGCCATCAAAAGCCTATATCAGGCATACTGAATTACGCGCTTTATTTTTTTGTTCAATTTGCTTTATATTTAAGCTGGCCCTTTTTTCAACTAGGGCGTTATTATATAAGCTTTAAATCTAAATATAAATCTAGTTTTAATTTAGAAAAATTAAATAATAATATAAATAATAATATCAATTCTAGATTGATGATTATCATTGGCAATATAACCGTAGGGGGCACAGGTAAAACCCCCTTAGTGCTACAGTTGGCAGAGCAGTTAAAAAAATTAGGCTATTTTCCGGGCATTATCTCAAAAGGCTATTTAGGCCGTAAAGTGTTAGCCTCGGCGATGCCTCATGAAATTAAATTAGAAGATAGCCCCAGAGATTGGGGAGATGAAGCGGTATTATTAGCGCATAAGTTACACACCAGTTCTGATCCTAATTCTGATTCTGCCGTCCCGGTTATCGTGTGCAAAAACAGACTGAAGGCCATCGAAGCTTTAGTGCAGACGCACCCTAATATAAATATAATATTAAGTGACGATGGGTTACAAGATAATGGCTTCATGCAGTGGGTAAACAGCCTACATTCTGCTCAAGTGTTAAAACTTTGCATTATAGACAGCCAACGTGGGTTTGGGAATCAAAAATTGTTACCGCTAGGGCCATTAAGAGAGCCTAAAGTCAGATTAGTCAATTACCATCACATGATGATTCACGAATCTCATTCTCATTCTCATTCTAATGCTAACTTTAATTCTGGTGCCAGTTTGCCAGCAATGAATAACCCTATTTTTTTTCAATCGAGCATTATTGCTTTTTATCAACTGAATCATACAAATACTGACTTAAGCTTAAGCTTAAGCTTAAAGTTAAAAAACTTAAGTTACAAACCAAAACAGTTTGCACGTGCTTTTCATACGGTAAGAGCCGTGACAGGCATCGGTAACCCAGATCGCTTTTTTCAAAGTTTAAAAACATTAGGCTTAAGCCTTCAGGAAAAAGCGTATGCAGATCATGTGCATTATCAAGTGTCTGATTTAATATTTGGGGATAATTTGCCTATTGTGATGACTGAAAAAGATGCCATCAAAATTAAAGCCTTTGCAGATCAAATAAAAGCCCCTATTTGGGTGGCAAAGTTAGCCTTAACAGGTCTAGATCCGCTTATAAATATAATTCAAGATAAAATAAATAAAATTAAATAAATAAAATTTAAAAATCAGGGAGTGTTTATTATGTTAGATGCGCGTTTATTAGAAATTATTGCTTGTCCCATTTGTAAAGGGGAATTAGTATACAATAAGCAAAATCAAGAGTTAATTTGTAAGCTCGATAGACTTGCTTACCCTATAAAAGACGATATTCCCGTCATGTTAGAAGAAGAAGCCAGAGTGCTTCCCGCTGAAGAAGAAATACAAAAGTAAAAAAATATAACAATATAAAAATATAAAAATAAAACACCCCCCTTTTTTGGAGGGGAGTGTTTCATGAGAAAATAGGCTTGATTATCTGCTTCAGATTCTGAGACGCTTAGGTGAATTTTCATTTTCACCCTCAGCCACCACAGGCACATCATCCTCAGCTTTTCGTTTAGGACGACTAGCTCGTACTTCTTGACGTAGTCTATCTAATTTTTCTTCGTCACTTTGTGGAGCAGCAGGAGCAGTAAAAAAAGCTACAACAGCAGGTTGTTCAGCAGCAGCACCAGCAGCACGTTCAGCAGCATCCCCCAGTAAATCATCAGAATCTTCAGCAGCAGCGCTTAATTTAGCATTAATAGGATCAACCATTTTAACATCACCTTTTCGTTTGACTGTCAAATATGTACGACCAGCAATAGCAGCAGCAGTAGTAGCAGCAGCAGCAGTAGCAACTTGTTCAGCAGCAGCAACAACAGTAACAGCAGTGGCAGTAACATCACTGCTTACATTTCGAGCACCATCCATAACGGTAACGTTAGGATTGTCATTTGCAATTGCCGCAGACATTCCTGGAAACATGCGAAGAAAGGACTTTACCATAAACATAAATAACTCCAATTAATAAATATATAAATTAAAACTAAAAAACTAACGACTTTTAAAACTTATTTGTAACTATTCATAATTTATTGTTTAGAGAACAGAAACAGTTAAGTTATGCAATCATCTTATTTTATATTTAGTTATAAAGCTAGTGTTATACAGCACTAACCGACAAACGGTAGTTTTTAGCCGATGAACGGTTTATTTTGATAAAAATAGCTTTTTTTCAGTATTTTAATAGAAGTAATAAAGAAAATTTTTGAATATATTTAAATATATTTTGAGTATATATCAGTACATAAATCGCGTGTACATGCGATATAAATAGCCAAAAATACAGTTCATCGGCTAAAAACTACCGTTCGTCGGCTAACACCTACTTTGCCATTTACTTACTTAACTAATTTATTTATAGTTCTTTCACTGGCTACCTAAATGTAAATGTTTTTTATTATATGTGAGGTTTTTATGAATTTATTACAAGTTGGTTTATTAGGCGCTGCTGCTGTTTCTGGACAAAATCAGGTTCAGGAATCCTCGTGGTCATCATCATCGTGGGGTGCTTTAGCAGGTGCTTTTACAACTGCTGTTGCTACAACTGCTGTTGCTGCTGGTTCTGTTGCAATTGCCCCATTTGTTGCGCCAGGTCTAGTCGCTGTTAGTGCTGCCGCTGCAGCTGGATATGGGGTTGGTTCTATATATGATGCTGTTACTGCTAATACTCCTGTTACACTAGTTAATGATGATATTGCTGCTGCTGCTGCTGCTGCTGCTGCTGTCGAAGTTGCTCCTACTACTGTTATTTCTGAACAAGTTCCTACTCCTGCTGCTGCTTCAGAAGTTTTTGTTAATCAATTAGTATCTACTTCTGAACAAGCTGCTAAAGATGAACAAGCTGAACAAGCTCCTGTTACTGCTAATACTACTCTTGCTGCTCCTGCTCCTGCTCCTGCTCCTGCTCCTTCGACTATTTATACTAATGATAATAATACATTGTTATTCGCTAATCACATCCACTGGTTCAATGGAAGTGATGCTGAGTGGAAGGCTCTTTGTAATTCAAATCAAAGCATAGATTCTAATTTGATAAATGTAACTCCTACTGAAACTGCTGCACCTACTGAAACTGCTGCACCTACTGAAACTGCTGCACCTACTGAAACTGCTGCACCTACTGAAACTGCTGCACCTGAAGCTAATAAAACTGAAACTGAAGCTAAACCTGAAGCTGGTTTTGGTCTTGGTACTGTTGCTGGTGTTGTTGGTGTTGTTGTTGGTGGTGTTGGTGTTGGTGTTGGTGTTGGTAGTGTTAAAATGGTAGATGACAACAAAAAAGCTGCTGCTGAAAAAGAAGCTGCTGCTGCTAAATTGATACTAAATGCTTATAAAGCATATAAAGCACGTAAGCTTGCTGCTGCTCAGCCTGATGCTTTAGCTGGTGCTGCTAAGCCTGATGCTGCTGCTGCTAAGCCTGATGCTGCTGCTGCTGCTGCTGATGCTGCTAAGCCTACACCTGCTGCTGCTAAGCCTGCGCTGACACAAGCAGAGATATTGGCGAAAAAGGTTCGGTAAAAAATAAAAAAACCTAAAAAAACAAGCCCTGGTGACTGAGTCATCGGGGCTTTTTTTTTTGTTTATATTTTTATGGTTGTTTTTAAAAAAAGAGGGAGAGTGGGCTGGGTTTTTGTGCCAGCCCAAAAATCATTAGCGATGAATATTCGGCATGAATATTAGGCTTCATGATCTTGCGTCGATTTTTCTGGGGTAGTCTGAGCGGTTTGTGCCGGCTCAGCTTTCACCGAAGGTTTTATTTTCGCAATTTGCGGTTTACCCACAGGTTCATAAGCCACGATATTGGTTGCCGGTTTAGTGGTCATCACTTTGGTGCCTGGGGTACTTTTTTGCTCAGTAAAAGCATTTGAAAAAGCTTTTTCATCAAATTTCACCAGGGTAGCCGAAGCTTGATCTAATGAAGGCCGAGCAAAGCCTTTTACTGCCCTAGGGGGGGCAAAGGTTTTAGCAGGCGCTGCTGCCACAGGAGCCAATACGGGAGGTGTTTCAGCTTGTTTTGTGGGCACCGATTTTTGTGGGGCTGGTGCTGTTGGTGCTATTGGCGCTATTGGCGCTACTGGGGCTGTTTTAGGTACAGGTATAGCAGCTGGTATAGTAGCCGGCATAATAGCGACTGGTGGCGGCGTATGGATAACAGGCGTTTCTGCTGCTGCTTCATCATGGCTATGATGATGCGTCGTCGGGCGACGGTGATGGTGAGCAGGGGCGTTTCTATTATCTCTGCTGCCATCTCTGTTGCTATCTCGGCTGCTGTCCCGGCCTCGGTTATAGCCCCTATTGTGGGTTTTCTCGCGATTATTGTCGCGATTATTCTCGCGGTTATTGTCGCGATTATTTTCCCGGTTATTTTCCCTTTCTTCTGGTAGGCGATCAGCGCCAGTATTCCCTCGTGAAGCATTTGGTTTGCTGTTGTCTCGATTAAAATCGCGTCTAGGTGGTCTTTGGTGAGCCGAGTTTCTGCTAAAAGAAGACGGGGGCGTAGCAGGAGAGGGGGCAGCGGCCGTTGAAGTGGCCCCAGGTGCTTTATAGGAAAGCGAGGCATTTTCAGGCGAGCCAAATACTGCAGACCAGATACGGCGAATTAAACTAGAGGCGTCTTTTTCGGTTCTAAATGGCGCGGGTGTATTTAAAAAGGCTTTCATGGCAGGTTCAGCTTCAGTCGAGTGGCTGTTTTGTGCATGTGCCATGGGATAAGGCGCAGTAGAAGTGGGCGCTTCTTTTTTAGTCAGCAAATGGCTTTCTACTGGCACGATTTGGTTATAATCGTCTTTACGAATGCATTCGATTTCGTAATAAGGCGAAATAAAATGCACATTAGGCAATAATAATATATGCGTATAATGACGTTTTTCAAGTTTGCTTAAGGCATCTCGTTTTTCATTAATTAAGTAAGTAGCTACATCGACCGGTAAGTGTATCCGAATTTGTTGGGTGTGGGGCTTTAGCGTTTCTTCTTCTATGACGCGTAAAATGGCTAAGGCCAAAGAGGTCACACTTCGAATGGTGCCTTTACCTGTACAACGTGGGCAAGTCACGTGACTGCTGTCGCCCAAAGAAGGCCTTAATCGTTGACGCGATAATTCGAGTAAACCAAAACGAGAAATTTTACCCATTTGGACTCTGGCGCGATCATGTTTTAATTCGTCACGCAATAAATTTTCAACACTGCGTTGATTACGAGGCGATTGCATATCAATAAAATCGATGACCACTAAGCCACCTAGATCTCTTAGACGCATTTGACGTGCAATTTCTTTGGCCGCCACTAAATTGGTTTTAAGGGCCGTTTCTTCGATATCGCTGCCTTCGGTTGCTTTGGCAGAGTTAATATCGATGGCCACTAAAGCCTCGGTATGATCTATGACGATAGAAGCGCGGTTAGGCAATAACACGACTTTTTGATGCGCCAATTCAATTTGACTTTCTACTTGGTAGCGATTAAACAGCGAAGTAGAATCGTCGTAAAATTTTACGCGTCCTTCAAAATCAGGGCGCACCAATCGAATATGATTACGCACTTTGTCGAAGGCTTCAGGGGTGTCGATTAAAATTTCTTCTACGTCGGGTCTAAGATAATCGCGAATAGCGCGAATGATCACATCGCTTTCTTGGTAAATTAAAAAAGGCGCTGCGCCATGTTGCCCGGCTGCTTGAATGGCATCCCATTGGCTTAGTAACACACTTAAGTCCCATTGTAGTTCTTCAATAGAACGGCCTAAGCCAGCCGTGCGAATGATCATGCCCATACTGTCGGGCAGCTCAAGCTGATTTAAAATATCGCGCAGTTCTTCGCGTTCATCGCCTTCAATGCGTCTTGAAATGCCGCCCGCTTTAGGATTATTGGGCATTAAGACCATGTAGCAACCGGCTAGGCCAATATAAGTCGTAAGGGCAGCCCCTTTGGTGCCGCGTTCTTCTTTGTCGATTTGAACCATCACTTCTTGGCCAGATCGAATCAAATGGCGTAAGTTTCGGCCTTCTCGGCCTTCTCTATTTTCTCGAGGATCTTGTTGATAATATTCAGGGGCAATTTCTTTAATAGGCAAAAAGCCATGTCGCTCTGCACCATAATCGACAAAGGCGGCTTCTAAGCTGGGTTCAACACGTGTAATACGGCCTTTATAAATATTGCCTTTTTGTTGCCCACGACCTAGGCGTTCAAAATCAATGCCTTCTAAAATTTGGCCTTCAACCAGGGCGACGCGCAACTCTTCTTTTTGAGTCGCGTTAATTAACATTTTTTTTGACATATTTTATCTTACTAAATTTTTTAACTAGGATTAATTTTTTAGCTATTTTTAGCTATCGTTGGGTATAGGACGCAGGAGGTTTATTAAAACCAATATAAAGCTGCTGACTAAATCACTACCTATTATATTTTAGCATTAGTTATCTATTTACAGCTAGCTTAGTGCTTGCTTAATGCTTGCTTAGTTTAGAGTTAGATATATAATTATAAACTTATTAAATAATTTATGAGTCGCAATTAGGTAAATATGTCAGATTTAATCAGTAGACCCAAACCAAGTTACGTAACTGTCGAGTCACGGGGACAGGCACAACGTTTAGATAATTACTTATTCAACTTGCTTAAGGGCGTACCTAAAAGCTATGTCTATAAAATTATTCGAAAAGGCGAAGTGCGGCTAGACAAAAAAAGAGTCTCAGTCGATTGTCGTTTAGAAACAGGGCAAATTTTACGTTTACCGCCTATTCATGTTTCTGAAAATAGCCGATTGAATCCAGATCAACCGATTAATGCGCTTCAACATTCACCCGCTAAAGCCAATGCATTACAGTCAGCCATATTATATGAAGACAATGATCTCTTAGTCATAAATAAACCAGCGGGCTTTGCCGTACATGGCGGCAGTGGCATTAAGTTAGGCGTAATCGAAACCCTTAGAAAAGCCAGACCCAAAGAAGATTATTTAGAATTAGTGCACCGTTTAGACCGAGAAACGTCGGGTTGTTTGCTATTAGCTAAAAAGCCGTCTATTTTAAAAGCACTTCAGGCACAAATGCCTTATGATGGTGAGAACCCTATGGAAAAAACCTATCAAGCATTATTAATGGGCAAGGTAAAAAATCAGTTTACCGTCGATTTGCCTTTATTAAAGCAACAGTTGCAAAATAATGAGCGAATGGTAAAAGTAGATAAAAGAGGCAAACCTTCTACCACACGATATCGTTTATTAAGCCAATATCGCCATGCCAGTTTAGTGGCCATTCAGCTGTTAACAGGCAGAACGCATCAAATTAGGGTACATTCTAAAGAATTGGGCCATCCGGTTGCGGGAGATGAAAAATATGGCGACAAAGATTTTAACCAGCAAGTTAAACAGCTAGGGTTAAGGCGCATGTTTTTACATGCTTTTTCTTTGGAATTCACGCATCCAAAAACACGAAAAAGAATGTATCATGAAGCCCCATTAGATGCAGAATTAAAATATGTGTTAGAAAAATTATAAAAATTTAGGGAGCTTAGGAGCTTAATATGGACAATCAAACGCAAGATCAAAATGTGAATAAATGGGAACGCAAGACCATTGAAACTTTGTTAATGGCGGGCATCAAAGAACAAAAATCGGCTCGTCGTTGGGGCATCTTTTTCAAATTAATCTTTGTTGCGTATTTATTATTATTAATCATACCTTTTGTGAGTGAAATGATTCAGCATACGCCTGTGTCCCATCATCATGTGGCCGTTATTGATCTCCAGGGCATGATAGATCAAGGCCGCCCGGCCAGCGCAGAATTTTTGTCAACTAGCTTAAGAAATGCTTATGAAAATAAAAAAGTCGAGGCCATTGTTTTACGCATTAATTCACCAGGTGGCACGCCAGTACAAGCAGGCTATATGTACGATGAAATTGTGCGATTGAAAGCCAAGCATGACAAAATTAAAATTTATGCAGTGATTACGGATATGGCCGCTTCAGGTGGTTATTATGTGGCCAGTGCCTGTGATGAAATTTATGCAGATAAAGCCAGTTTTGTAGGGTCGATTGGCGCGATTTTTCCTTTGTATGGCGCCACAGAGGCCATGAAAAAAGTCGGGATTGAAAACCGGACTATTACAGCAGGCAAAAATAAAGCCTTTTTAGATCCTTTTTCACCGATGAACCCTGAACAAGCCGCCTTTGCTCAAAAATTAGTGAGCACGGTACATGAGCAATTTATTGCTGCCGTCAAAAAAGGCCGGGGCACACGCTTAAAATTAGAGGAAGCCGATATATTTAGCGGCTTGATTTGGACTGGCGAACAAGCCTTACAATTAGGCTTAATCGATGGTTTGGGCAGCACGGGTTTTGTGGCACGCGAAAAAGTGGGTAACGAGCATGTTGTCGATTATACCATTCGGCCAAATATGTTTGAGCATTTTGCCGAAAAATTGGGCACCAGTTTTTCAGCAGGCTTAACACAAACCTTGAGTTCAACTCCAGTTTTGAAATAAGCTTAAATGGTAATTCGGGGGGGGTATCCCTTCTACCGTAACTCCGCGTAGCGGAGTGGTAACGGGGTGTGCCAGGCATGGTGCGTATTTTATGGGTGAAAGTCCCTGTCCAGGAGGCGATCCGAAGGGCTAGAGAAGCGCAAGGGCGTAACCGCGAGGTTGGGTCTGGAGGA
>CANJMM010000051.1 GCA_947475765.1 Legionellales bacterium
CCCCCCAAATTCAACAAGATCTGTTTAAGCGCTCGTACATTTCCCTGGACACAGGCTTTTGGATTTTTCAGCGCAGTATAATCTATTTTCAAGCTAACATGGGGGTTGGTTTGTTGTTGCTGCCCAAGCAAAATAAGATAGATTTGATCTAAAACAACGGCTATTGAAAAAGGCTCTGTTTGAAGTTCAAAGGCTAATTTTTCTTTGCTGCCACCCAGATAAGCATTAGAAACGCTATACAGATGACTTGCACTCTGCTCTAACATTTGATAAATTTCCACCAAGTCGCTACGCTGTTGTCGATCTAAAGTCTGTAAGGGTTTTTTTTCTTCCCGTGCATTGGCCTCTAAAAAATCTGACAATAATGCGTTTCCACCATAGATGCCATGTACCGCTGTTCGCAACTCATGTGAGGCTTTCTGTAAGGCACTAGACATCTCCTCATACAGCCTTGTTCTTTCCTGCTCTAAAGATTTTTCTACTCTAAGATCATGAATGGTTATGACGATATAGCCTTCACCTAAATCTAATGTGGAACACGCTGTCACATGACATGGAATAACTTGGCCACTCGCACTTTGTACAAAAATTTCTCTTGCAACCCTTGAATTCATTTTTAATGAAAAAGGGCAAATTACGCCTCCTAATACATTTTTAAAATAATGCTGAACATGTGCATCATGAAGTTTATGCTTACTTGGTTCAATCAATATTGTATAAACTTGCCCTATCAATTGTTCTTTTATGCCTGAATACTCTAGCATGTTGAGCCCAAATTCATTACAAAAAAGAATAATGCCCTGCTGGTTTATCACCAATATAGTCGCATCTTGTATACTAGAATAATACTTAGAAAAATCAGGCATTGCTTGAGCAGAAGAAGCATCCATAAAAAGCCTAACGTAAAAAAGGATTAAAATTAGTTTGAGAATCATAATGATCTATCTGATCAGATCGCTTTAAATACTTTACCAGGAAATTTAATAAAGGCACGCTCACTAAAGCATAACTTAATTTAAAGCCATAATAAAATGCCATTAACCCTAATAATTTATCATAAGACAATTGATTAAGATAAGCCAAATGCGCAAATACGGCCGTATTCACAAGTTCAGACAAGCCTATTGCGGTAATCGCACGTAAATAAAAAAATTGGCCTGCTAATTTAACTTTTAATTTAGACACCAAATACGCATTTAAAAATTCACTGCAAAAATAACTGACAACAGAGGCGAGCACAATACGAGTAGACAGATTAAACACTTCAGAAAATGCTTGCTGATAAGGCCACTCTTCTGAACCAGGTAGCCAGATCATGAGTTGATAGATAAGCGCCATCATCAGATTGCACAACAAAGCAACCCATATGGTTTTTCTGGCCATTTTATAACCATAAACTTCTGTGATAGTCACAGCAGTTAAATAAGTAAAGGGATAAACCCAAAGGCCCGCAGGCAATACCAAGGAACCAAAACTGGTTTCAATAGAAATCAGTTTAGAACCAATGGTATTGGCTACTAATAAGAGTGAAACAAACAGCATACTTAACCAAGTATAATGCTTAAAATCTCGAGAAAAAGATACTGCTGCTGTCATCTGGCTTCCTATAACTCAACGCGAGGGATTAACTCACCTTTTGCATATTTGCTGGCCATTTTGTCTAATGACAGAATGTTAATTTTAGAAGCTTGACCCGCTGTACCAAATGCTTCATAACGTGCTTCACAAATAGCGCGCATGGCTTTCATGCTTTCGGCTAAATATTTCCTAGGGTCGAACTCAGCTGGATGCTCGGCAAAATAACGACGAATGGACCCTGTAGAGGCCAATCTTAAATCTGTATCGATATTGATTTTACGCACCCCATGCTTAATGCCTTCTTGAATTTCAGAAACGGGCACACCATAGGTTTCTTTGATGTTTCCACCAAATTCATTAATAATTTTTAACCACTCTTGGGGAACAGAAGAAGAACCATGCATGACCAAATGCGTATCAGGAATACGTTTGTGAATGGCTTTAATTCTATCAATGGCTAAAATATCGCCTGTAGGCGGACGCGTAAACTTATAAGCGCCATGACTGGTGCCAATGGCAATGGCCAAAGCATCTACCTGCGTGGCTTTGACAAAATGCGCCGCTTCTTCAGGATCGGTTAATAACATATCATGGGTTAAATGGCCTTCTGCCCCACCGCCGTCTTCTTTACCTGCTGTGCCGGTTTCTAAAGATCCTAAGCAGCCTAGCTCTCCTTCTACAGAAACGCCACAAGCATGTGCCATATCGACGACTAATTTTGTTACACCGCTATTATAAGCAAAGTCTGAAGGTGTTTTAGCATCTTCATGTAAAGAACCATCCATCATGACTGAAGAAAAGCCCATTTGAATAGATTGCTGACAAATAGCAGCCGAAGCACCATGATC
Source organism: Legionellales bacterium (assembly GCA_947475765.1). Taxonomy (GTDB): domain Bacteria; phylum Pseudomonadota; class Gammaproteobacteria; order Berkiellales; family Berkiellaceae; genus CADEEZ01. The sequence goes on from CANJMM010000051.1 coordinate 2,427, forward strand.
TTGATGCATGCAAATTGGAATATGAGGAAACTCTTCCATTGCCGCTAATATCATGTGTCTTAAAAAATTTGCCCCTGCATATTTTCTAGCCCCTGCTGAAGCTTGAACAATCACAGGAGAATTTGTCGCATGGGCGGCTTCCATCATCGCTCGCATTTGTTCTAAATTATTGACATTAAAAGCGGGCACGCCATATTGGTGCTCTGCGGCATGATCAAGCAACTGTCTCATACTAATTAGGGCCATGATATTCTCCTGTTAAAAAATTATTTTATTCTGCTGTGACAATACGTAAAGAATTGGCTTTTCCACCAATGCCCATAATATTGCCTTTGGTTACGATGACTTTCTCACCTACTTGAACACAATTCATCTTGACTAAGGCCTGAATGGCTTTTTCCGTCACTTCCCACGACTCATAAGCTTTGACATTAAATAATACGGGAAAAACCCCTCTAAATAAAGTCATTTTGCCACAAGTTTCAATATGCCTAGATAAACCATAAATAAGCATAGAAGACCGAATTCTAGACATCCATAAAGGCGTTGAGCCCGTTTCTGTTAAAGCCACAATCGCTTTAATGGCAATATGATTAGCCACATACATAGCCGCCATCGCAATGGCTTCATCTTCTCTGCCAAAATGAGGCTGAAAATTCTCAATAGAAAACTGAACCGTTTTGTGTTTTTCAGCTGAAATACAAATTTCATTAATCGCCTGAATTACTTCAAGGGGGTAATCCCCTGTTGCCGTTTCAGCCGATAACATCACGGCATCGGTACCATCTAATACGGCATTGGCGACATCAGAGACTTCTGCGCGTGTGGGAATAGGGCTTTTAATCATGGATTCCATCATTTGGGTTGCGACAATAACGGCTTTATCTAAGATTTCAGCCCTAGCTATAATATGCTTTTGAATGGCGGGTAATTCTGCATAGCCCATTTCTACGCCCAAATCCCCTCTGGCAACCATGACCGCATCGGTTACTGCTAAAATTTGATCGATGTTTTTAACGGCTTCTACGCGTTCAATTTTAGCTATTATGCTGGCTTTAATGTTCAGATCGCTTAAAATTTTCCTGGCATGAATAATATCACTGGCATCGCGAACAAAAGACAAAGCAATATAATCAACGGGAATGTCTTTCAGGGCTTCTAATTGCTGCTTATCTTTATCGGTTAAAGCCGGCGCAGACAATCCGCCTCCTTTTCGATTGAGGCCTTTATTATTACTCAGGGTTCCGCCAACCAGCACTTCACAAATAATTTTAGGGCTTTGAACGGATTTTATTTTAAAGACAATTCGACCGTCATCTAATAATAAAGTATCGCCTTTAAAAACATCTTGCGTTAAATCGGGATAATCTAGGCCTACAGATATTTCCGTGCCAGCCATTTTATCTAAACTGGCATCTAATATAAACTCAGCTCCTGCTTTCAAATTCACGGCGGTTTCTTTAAATTTAGCAATACGGATTTTAGGGCCTTGCAAATCGATGAGTATGCCAATAATTTGATTCAATTCCTTGGCAACCGTTTTGACTTGTTGAATACGTGCTAGTTGCGTAGGTAAATCGCCATGAGACATATTAATTCTAACTAAATTGGTCCCCGCTAACATAATTTGTTTTAAGACGTCTGGATTATCTGTTGAAGGACCCAGAGTTGAAATAATTTTTGTTCTACGCATTTTTTTTCCTGATTGGTTATCCACGATGCATGATAATCTGTATGCCAGGCAATACTTTTCCTTCTATATATTCTAAAAAAGCGCCCCCGCCTGTTGAAATATAATCTATATTATTTTCTACTTTGAACTGCTCAATCGCTGAAATCGTATCGCCCCCTCCAGCCAAAGAATAAGCCGCACTATTTGCAATGGCTTGCGCAAGTTTTTGGGTGCCTAATGCAAATGGCGCACATTCAAATACCCCTACAGGTCCATTCCAAATAATGGTTTTAGCCAAAGCCAGTAAGTGCGTTAACTCTTTTTGTGCATCGGGTCCAATATCTAAAATTAAATCATCCCCACTCACTTCGGATATTTTTTTAATAATAGGGTGCGCGTGATCTGCTATTTTATCCGATACCACAACATCAGAAGGAAGCCAAATATGTTTATTCTGTGCTTGTGCTTTGGCTAAAATTTTTAATGCCTCAGGCACAAAATCGGGTTCGGCCAGTGATTTGCCTATAAAATTTCCCTTTGCTAATAAAAAAGTATTGGCAATTCCCCCGCCAAGTATTAACACATCGACTTTATTTAATAAATTCTCTAATAGCGCCAATTTAGTGGAAACTTTAGAACCGCCCACAATGGCACAAACCGGCGATTTGGGGTGTTCTAAAGCCTTCCCCAAAGCTTGGAGCTCTTTTTCCATTAATAAGCCAAAACAAACCATAGGTGCATATTGCGCCACGCCTACGGTAGAAGCTTGAGCACGATGTGCCACAGCAAAAGCATCCATCACAAAAACATCACATAACCCTGCCAGCTGTTTGGCTAAAGCTTCACTGTTTTTGTCTTCTCCTATTAAAAACCGACTGTTTTCGAGCAACACGATTTCTTTAGGCGCAAGATCTATGCCTTGCTCAAAATCACGAATCAATTTAATAGGCTGTCCTAATAACTCGCTCAGTCTTTTTGCGACTGGCTCTAAAGAATAAGCTGCGTCATACTGGCCTTCTTTAGGGCGGCCTAAATGCGAGAGTAATATCACCCTTGCATTTTTTTCTAAGGCTAATCTAATCGTCGGTAATGCCGCTTTAATACGTGCATCGCTTTCGATATGGCCATTTTTGATGGGCACATTGAAGTCTTCTCTGATCAAGACTCTTTTTTGATTCAGATCACATGCATTCATCTGGATGGCCATATCACTCCCTATTTTTAATTTAATTTAACTTAACTTAATTTAACAAGACATAAATGCTTTGGCCGTATCTAACATTCTGTTAGAAAAGCCCCATTCATTATCATACCAAGCCAAGACTTTCACTAAATTTCCAATCACTTTGGTTTGAGTAGAATCAAAAATCGCTGAGGCAGGATTATGATTAAAATCAATAGAAACCAAAGGCTCTGTATTATAAGCTAATATATTTTTAAGTTCGTTTTCAGATGCCTGCTTTAAAATCGCATTAACCTCTTCAACGGTTGTTTCCCGTTTGGCGGTAAAACACAAATCAACAACAGAAACATTGATGGTGGGAACACGCATCGCAAAGCCATCTAATTTACCCGTTAATTCTGGCATCACCAAGCCTATTGCGGCTGCCGCGCCTGTTTTAGCCGGAATCATAGATTGTGTGGCAGAACGTGCACGTCTTAAATCTTCATGATACACATCGGTTAACACTTGATCGTTGGTATAAGCATGAATTGTTGTCATTAAGCCGCTGACCAATCCCAATTTATCGTGCAAAGGCTTAACCATGGGCGCCAAGCAATTGGTGGTACAAGAAGCATTTGAAATAATGGTATCGGTTGATTTTAAAACCGAATGATTTACCCCGTACACAACGGTCGCATCAACATCTGTTCCGCCCGGCGCAGAAATAATCACTTTTTTAGCTCCGGCTCTTAAATGGGCGCTAGATTTTGCTTTACTCGAGAATAATCCGGTGCATTCTAATACAATATCTATGCCCAATTTTTCCCAAGGGAGATTTTCAGGATTACGCTCAGAAAAAACTTGAATTTCATCGCCATTAATCACTAAATTGCCATCTTGGCCAACAATAATTTCTCCCTTAAACTTACCATGGACCGTATCATATTTGGTTAAATGCGCATTGGTTTTCGCATCGCCCAAATCATTTATGGCCACCACTTTAAATTCATTACTGCGATTGCCTTCATAAAGCGCTCTTAAAATATTTCGACCAATTCGTCCGTACCCATTAATGGCTAAGCGTATCATGTGATGCTCCTTTTTATATTATATTATATTTTATTTTATTTTATTTTTTATCAATCATTTCAATCGCTTGTTTCACAATATTGTCTACTGTTAAGCCAAGTGCTTCGAAAACCTGAGGCGCGGGTGCAGACTCGCCAAACCTATCTAATCCCACTACTTTGCCTGTTAATCCTACAAACTGATGCCAAGAAAGAGAACTTGCCGCTTCAACAGCAATCCGATTGATGCAGCCAGCAGGTAACACCGCTTCTTGATATTGCGCGTTTTGTAACTTAAAGACTTCTATACAAGGCATAGACACCACACGGATGCTATATCCTTGTTTGGCTAGATTTTGCTGAGCTTGAATACATAAATCGACTTCAGATCCAGTTGCCATAAAAATGCAATCTGGCTGCGCTTTCTCTGAATGATTTTCGGCTAAAATATATCCGCCTTTATGCATGTCCGCAACTTGCGTTGCTGTTCTTGGCTGGTGCACTAATTTTTGTCTGGATAAAATCAAGCTTGTTGGGCCATTTTTTTGCTCTAATGCCGCTTGCCAAGCCACCATGGTTTCAGTGGTATCACAAGGACGCCACACACGCATATTGGGCGTAGCTCTGAGCATGGTTAAATGTTCCACAGGTTGATGGGTAGGCCCATCTTCGCCTAAACCAATAGAATCGTGCGTAAAAACATAAATTGCGCGCTGATGCATTAACGCGGCCATTCTTACTGCATTTCTGGCATAATCTAAAAATACTAAAAATGTCCCACCATAAGGAATAAAGCCCCCATGTAATGCCACCCCATTCATGATAGCGCACATCCCAAATTCTCTTACGCCATAATACACATAATTTCCAGCCGAATTTTCTGGGCTAATAGGCGAAGATTGTGTATGAAAAGTAAGATTAGAATGGGTTAAATCAGCCGATCCGCCTAATAATTCTGGCAATTGTTCCGCAATTAAATTTAAAAAATGTTTAGAGGCTTCTCGCGTAGCTAACGATTTACTTTCTTGTTGAGAAGCGATGACAATTTCTTGAAGCATTTGGGACCAATTATTAGGCAAATTGCCCTCTATTCGACGAATAAATTCTTTTGCCAATTCAGGATAAGCTGCTTGATATTTGGCAAATAATGCGGTCCAGCTGTTTAAAGCTTGTTCCCCTTTGGGGTTTGCATTATAGGCTTCATATATGTCTTTAGGAATCACAAAAGGAGCATGTGTCCATCCTAAGGCGGCTTTCGCTGCAGCTGTTTCTTGTGGCCCCAGTGGCGCCCCATGTGATTTTTCACTGCCTGCTAAATTAGGCGAGCCAAAACCAATGGTGGTTTGACAACAAATTAAGACAGGTTTATTCGATTGTGCCCGCGCTTGAATAATGGCTTGCTTAACTGCCCCAGCATCATGGCCATCTACATCTCGAATCACATACCAGCCATAAGCCTCAAATCTTGCTTCGGTTTGATCTTGCCACCACTCAGTGACTTTGCCATCAATAGAAATGCCATTATTATCCCAAAAAACCACCAATTTATTTAAGGCTTGCATGCCTGCAAAAGAGGCTACTTCATGAGAGATGCCTTCCATTAAACAGCCATCGCCTACAAAACAATAGGTATAATGGGAAACGATTTCTAAATCGGGTTGATTAAAGGTTTTGGCCAAGGTTCTCTCGGCTAAAGCCATGCCTACCGCATTGGCAAGCCCCTGACCTAAAGGTCCGGTGGTGGTTTCAATACCTGGGGTTAAACCGTGTTCTGGGTGGCCTGCTGTTTTTGAATGCAATTGTCTGAATTTTTTCAAATCCTCAATAGACAAATCATATCCTGTTAAATGTAACAAAGAATATAAAAGCATAGAACCATGGCCATTAGATAAGACAAATCTATCGCGATTTACCCATGTCGGATTTTTAGGATAATGCACTAAAAATTCGTTCCATAAAACTTCGGCAATGTCTGCCATGCCCATTGGCATACCTGGATGTCCAGATTTTGCTTGCTCTACCGCATCCATGCTGAGCGCTCGAATACCATTAGCGAGCTCACGGTGAGAAAGAATGGACATGCTGTCTCCTAGAAAGTTAAATGATTAACATTGGTTTTTAATAACAGAATTATATCATCATCTCTGGTTTTTTTTAAGAAAGGGGCAAGTACGCCAAAATAGCCATAATTAAGCAGCTAAGTAACCTATATTTTAGGCTGTATTGCTTTATCTTGCTCAAAAATGTATAATTTTTAAGCCTAACTAAAATAACAACTATCATTTGGGAGTCATGATGAAAATATTATCCCCCCATGATTTAAATGCTATCTCTGGTGGCGTCATCACCGTTACACAAAAAATATCGCTTGATGGCCTTTCAGAACCATGCATACAAACTTTGACAGATATAACCAATGCGAATGATCACGATTATCTCTTCGTGATTGGCACCATAAAATTAATCCAACACTGTTCTATACAAGATCTCTGCTTACTAGAAGACAGAACGGGATCTGCGCCTATATTGACTGCCAACTAATACATAACGCACAATAGGTCTAAAATATGAAAAAGTTAACTTATTTTGAAACAAGCCAAATTTCAGGTGGTGAGCAATTTTTAATCCTTACCTCTACTCTCGAGACCAAGAATATACCTAACGCCTGCATTGAGCAGTTTTTTAATCCGCAATCAAATATGACCTTAGTAGGTCTAACTGAAGAAAATCTTACTTCGAGCTTGATAGATAACTGCAGCGCTTACAAGGCGCCTATTCATTCTTGGTTGAGCCCAGAGGCATGGCTTGAGCCCTTTTCTTTGAGTATAATCGAAGCATAATACCGACTACACTATATTATTTTGGTTTAAGGGAATTAGAAGCTGGCTTCGGATCTGGTTCCGGAGCAGCCTTAGAATCTTCAGGTGACTTGCCATATGAAGAATGCCACCTCAGCAGAATAGGCCGCCCTTGCGCCTCTGCAGCCGCAGATTCCCCTTCTCCCTTTAGTTTATTTGATTTTGGATCTCTGGCGCTTATTATTGTTTGTATGTCTTTCGCGACTCTTTGAACATTAGGCGCACGACTGCTATTCCATCTCTCCTTAAAACTCTGCTCTTCTGGCCCAGCTTTAGCATCCATGCTATCAGGAAATTGCTCAAGTAAGTGTTTAATTAAGCCATATTCACTATTATCATATAATAAATTCAATGCCTGTGCCTGTACCTGCTCTAATCCAGGGCCTTGTTTAACAAAAACAAACTCAAGCAGATCTTGCATAAGCTCTTGCCTTCCTGCCTGCTTTTTATTATCCAAAATAACGTGAAATAACATAAAAGATTCTTGTGCTGTTAATGGTACATGTTCCTTTATGGCGTCATAAAGACTTTTTACATTTATTGGATTATCTTTATCACTTATTCCAGTCATCAGCAAAGCAAGAAACTGTTGTTTATTTTTCTGAGGCAACAGCCCTATCATCTGCGTCAATTCCCCAGAAAAATCCGGTTTAACTAAAATTAAGTGTTTCATTGCAGTAAGTATGGATTGATTCTTTTCACTTGATGTTATAGCCTTATTAGCATTAAGTTCTTCACACTCCACAAGCAATTTCTGTTCACACTCTTGCAATATTTTACTTATACCTTTAGGTATTTTTTTCCCTAGTTTTTTTACGAGCGCTATCACAGTATCTTGTTGTGCATCTTGTAACAAAACAGATGCCCCTTTTTCTCTTAAGAACGAAAAAATGGCTACTTGACTTTCTGCAGGTATCTCCGCCAATAATACAAGATGCAGCGGGGTACTCTTATTTTTATCCACAAAGTCAAAGTGAGCATGAACCAAAGTTGGATCTGTTTTTACAATTTTTTCAACTGCATTCAAGTTGCCCCTTTCTATTGCGAGACTCAACAAGCTTAATGAATCTTCTTTTGATAGCCAGGTTCCACCAGCCGCTTCAGGGGCCATTTCTTTATAAATTTGATTAAATACCTCATCAGAATTTTCTAATAATGCATTTCTTAAGGCGGTAAAATAATGCTCTGGCTTTGCCTTGCCTACGCACTGCATATTTGGCAAACGGGGCATTAAACGCTGTACGTACTCTACAGGTTGGGCAATAGAGCCTCTAGGTCCCATCTCCTCCATCAAGAGTGGCCCTGAGAATTGGTGAGCATTAAGCAACGCTGCCAATTTTTCTTCTACCTTTTCTTCTCCAGACTCTAATGCAAGTGCTATCAAAAGACGTACTTGCTCCAAATGTTCAAAAGGATTACGCCTCGATTCCAAAATACGCTGTAATTTTTCTAGAGGATGACAGGTGGCAAGATAATCTACACTCATTGACAAGGTTTCACGAGCTACCCTATGCACACTTTTTTCACCGCCACAAACTCCATCCTTCATACATAGCTTGAAACTGATCTAAACCAATCTTCATTGTGATTGGCCCCGGAGGACATTCGCTGTCATAGCCTTTCCATCCACCAAGCCTCGCTACAACCCACGC
>CANJMM010000052.1 GCA_947475765.1 Legionellales bacterium
ATTCCCCCAAGAAACCTGAATTAATCTATTATCACTTTCTTCTGAAGTATATAACACATTTAAACAATCTTGACGATGAATGGTAATGCCTTTTCCAATCGTGATATACCCAACTATGGGATCCCCAGGCAGTGGCTTGCAACAATGGCCATAATGATGCTTTAGATCCCCAACTCCTTGTATAGTAATGTCAAACCTCTGACGAGGTATAGTAGAAGGCTTGGAGACAATGGGCATAAGTTCAGGGGACAATTCAGCCTGAGGTAAAATTGCATTAATCACTTGGGCAGATTTTAACTCTCCTATCCCTAAAGCATTGTACATGTCATTCAAGGTTTTAAAATGTAACTGTTGGGCAATTTTAACCAAAGAAATGTCTTCAAGTCCTAAACGTTTAAATTCTTTTTGAATTAAGGCTTGACCCGCTTGAATATTTTTCTCATGATCTAGTTTTTTAAACCAGGCCAACACTTTACTTTTAGCACGTGAAGAAAACAAATACCCTAAATGAGGATTAATCCAATCTCGACTGGGACCACCTTCTTTTGTGGTAACGATTTCAAGCTGATCGCCTGATTTTAGGGGGCGATTTAAAGGCACCATTTGACCTTGAATTTTAGCCCCCCTACAACGATGACCAATATCCGTATGCACTTGATACGCAAAATCTAATGCTGTCGCCCCTTTAGGTAAATCAATCACTTTTCCTTTAGGCGTAAAAACATAAACCCTATCTTCAAATAAAGCTGACTTTAAAGCATCTTCTCCAGGAAGTTCATCTACATTTTCTAAAATTTGCCTTAGGAAAAATAATTTTTTCTGCAATCGTGGATCTGCTTTTCCGCCTTCTTTATAACGCCAATGCGCAGCCACCCCCAATTCAGACTCTTCGTGCATTTCAACCGTACGGATCTGCACTTCAAGCGATTTACCTTGTGGGCCAATCACAGCAGTATGTAAAGAGCGGTAGCCATTTTCTTTAGGAGTGGCGATATAATCATCGAACTCTTGTGGAATAGGTTGCCACATAGTATGCACCACACCCAGTGCCGCATAACAATCTGATATTTTAGGCACCAATACCCGAACTGCACGAACATCGTATATTTCTTTAAAATCGACGTCTTTATGAACCATTTTACGCCAAATGCTATAAATATGCTTAACCCTGCCCACTACCTCACAGGCAACCCCCTCTTGTTCTAAAGCGTGGCGTAAATTATGTCTCACCGTATGAATATATTGTTCACGATCTAATCTTCTTTCATCTAATAATTGTGCAATTTTCTTATAAGCATGAGGTTCAATATAACGAAAAGCAAAATCCTCTAACTCCCACTTAATTTGCCCCATCCCTAAGCGATTGGCTAAAGGTGCATAAATATCTCGGGTTTCAAGTGCAAGCTGTAATTTTATATTTTGGTCTAATTTATCACTGGCTCGAAGTGCACTCACCACTTCAGCCAACTTAATTAAAACCACCCGCACGTCTTCTACCACCGCCAGCAACATTCTTCTTAAATTATCACGTTGCGCTTCAGTGCTCAGTGCTTTATCACGAGTGGTTTTAGATTGTGTTTCAGAGATGGTGGCAACACCTTGGATCAGCTCAATAACTGATACCCCAAACTGTTTTTCTATCAGGCATAAAGGCAAATTGGCATATTTATAAGAAAAATAGAGAATACTGGCAATCAGCGTATCGATATCGGGTTGAAGAATCGAGAGTATTTCAGTACAAACTAAACCTTGCCTTAAACAAGATTCTTGGTATAGCGTTAAATAATTTGCCCCATATTCAAAAGCAAGTAGGCAAGCTTGCGTGAGCTTTTCTGTTTCTGTTTTGTTTTTGTCTTTAGATATGCGAGCTATCCAGCTAGGTAAATCTATTGTCCCTTCTTTTGTTTTAGGTAGATCATCCCTTACTTTGACCATTTTTTTCTCTTTTATGTCCTTTTAAGGTAAATAATGCCATAGTTTCAATATGATGTGTATGGGGAAACATATCCATGATACCAATATGACTCAATTCATAATTTTTTTCTTTGATTAAGATACCCGCATCTCGGGCAAATGAAGCCGGTGAGCAAGAAACATATAAAATTTTAGTAGGCGCAAAAGCCTCTATTCGTTCACAGATTTCTTTGGCGCCAGAACGAGGGGGATCGATTAGCAAAACATCGACTTTTTCTATCCAAGGCTGAGATGTATCTAAAATAGCGGTATCAAATAAATTTGCCACATAAAATTCAGTTTTATCCCCTAGGTTATTTTTAATTGCATTGCTTTTTGCTTTTTCTATTAAGCCTGCCTCACCTTCTACCCCAATGACTTTTTGCGCTTTCAAGGCTAGACCTAGCGTAAAATTACCCAAGCCACAAAATAAATCTATGACTTTATCTGAGTCTTTTAGTGCTAACCAAGTTAAGGCCTGGACAATCATTTTTTGATTAATTCCCGCGTGAATTTGAGTAAAATCAAGCGGATGAAAATCAAAAACCAAGTTTTGATTTTCTATGTTTAATGAATAACACAATAAATTTTCAGGGTCTTCTGGTTGCGTTAAAAAAGGGAATAGCTGGTAAACTGAGCTCGCTTTTGCTGGCTGCAAATATATTCTTAATTTGCTTTCAGCGCCAAAAGCCTTAAGCAGCTCTAAATCTTGATCTAATAATGGCTTAAGATGCCTAATGACCATTGCAATATCAGGTGTTTTCTTTAAGCGGTCCTCACCTACTGCAATTTCTATTTGAGGAATGGCGTCTTTTACAGACAAATTATTGATCAAGCTTTTAATTGCCTCTAATCGCTGACCAATAGCTGGATATAAAACAGGGCACGTGCTTAATTTAGCCAATTTATTACTGGCTCGTTCTCTAAAGCCTATATATAAACTATTTTTTTTAACGTCCCATTTAAGGCCAATGCGTGCTTTTCGACGATAGCCTATATTATCCGATAACAATGGGCTAGCCCATCGCTCCTCTGGAATAGCTAATTGACTGATTTGAATTAACAGACTTTTCAAGGTTTGTTGTTTAAAAACAACTTGATCCGGATGGCTAAGATGCTGTAATTGACAGCCACCACATAAGCCAAAATGCGGACAAATTGGGTCCACTCGCTGAGAGCTGATTTGTTTAAGCTCTAAAACAGTAGCTTCTTCATATCGACGGTGGCGCTTTAAAACGCGTACCGTTACGACTTCCTCTGGCAAGGCACCCAGTACAAAGACTTTTTTGCCATTTTGCCTTGAGGCAATGCCTACCCCTTCGTGGCTCAATGTGGTAATGATTAGGTTTTCTTGAGACTCTTGAGCAATTTGCTCTAAACTTACGGCCATAGATAGGTTATCTTTTTAACTTGTTTGTTTTATATCCATTGATTTTACCTGATTTTCCTAAGAAGTGCTAAGCATCACTAAGAAGGCATATCAGGAGAAACAGAAATAGCGGGCATAGGTTTTGTCGGCACGGCTGATTTTAAAGACTCAGGCTCACGTTCATTGATGGCATCTTGAAGGCTGCTTTCTTCTGCTGATAAGGCTTCTGTCTCAGCATTAGGTTGAACCCGACCGCGATAATCACTGTTCCATTTGCAACCACCTGTGCCCAAAATATTAAAGGCTAAAAAAGCATAGATCAGTAAAGTATAAAATATCAGTTTATTATTCCGTGCTCGAGCTATTTTAGTTGGCAAGCTTTTCATTGGATGGCTGTCCTAATTATATAATTATATATCTTATATTTAGTTTAGTTTAGTTTATGACATGAGTGGATTTATAAATATTTTTTTTTGAGTTTCTTGGCTTTATTTATATAAAATAGTAGAGTATATTTGCCTGCATAATTTATATTTTGATGAATATTTTGGTGATATCTTTGCCCTATTGGATCACTTTTTTTAGCTTAATGCTAGTAAGCTGTTTTTTAAATCAGGCTTTAGCCCGCAACAATCATGATGCACATTATAAAATGGCGATTATTGCTGAGCCGCATTATTTTGAATTAAGCAACCTGATTGAAGAGAAATTATATCAATCCCCTCATTATAAACCTAGAATTATGCGATTTGAACCGAATCCCATTCAGGCACAACATCAACTCAAAGCCTTTAAACAAAATTTTGATTTGGTTTTAGCGATTGGCCCACAAGCTTTAGAATATCTATCTGAATTTAAACCTTTTTCAGATGAATTACCTGTTGTGAGCATTTTAACCAGGCCTGTTTTGCTTCCTGACGCACATCCGATGAATCATTCAAATTTAATTCAGCTCAATCTTGATCAACCACTCTATAGACAACTCAATCTGATTCAAACACTTTGTCTACAATCTCGCTGCGTAGGATCAATTGGCATTGCCCTTGGCCCCACTTCAAAAATGTATCGAAAAGAACTTGAAACTTTAGCTGAAAATACCACTTTGCCTATTAATATCATTGAAATAAACCCGCAATTTCATCCTGTTGAAACGATGCACCACCTTCTCAAAGAATCGATGATGTTACTCACCATTCCAGATGAAAGTATTCTTAACTCACGAACAGTCCGTGGCTTATTACTCAGTAGCTATCATAATAAAACACCTCTTATTGGTTATTCTAAAACCTATGTCAATCATGGTGCCTTAGCTGCTGTCTATACATCTGAAACCCAATTGGTTGATGAAACTTCCAGGTTAATAGTAGAAACCTTAAAGCTTCCACGCCCCTTTCCAAGTCAAAGCCTTTACACAAAAGATTTTTCAATCGCCATTAATCCACAAGTTGCAAAATTAATGGGTTTTTCTTTAAAAACAGAAATAGAAATAAAAAAACATATGCTCAGGCTAGAAAATAATAAAAATGGAAAGTAACAATGGCGAACGAATGGGGAATTAAAGCCCGAGTATTATTCTTAACATTGGTACCTACCATCGTTATTTCATTATTGCTTAGTGCCTATTTTACGAGCAGTCGACTGCAAGATTTAGAAACGGCCTTACGCGACAGAGGTTATGCTTTAGCCTTACAACTGGCGCCTGCAAGTGAGTATGGTGTTTACTCTGGTAATGCACGTACATTATATGAACTCACTAAAGAGGCACGGAGTGATCCTGATGTTATCTCTGTTACTATTTTTAACCGAGAGGGCCATGTTCTCGCAAAAGATGGTCATGAGATTGAAATTAAACCCCCAATACTGCCCTTGCTTGAAAATCAAAATAAGATTCGAGAAATTTTGGTTACTGAAAAAGTTAATGCTTTATTTTTTACCGCGCCTATTTTTATTAGGGATATTTATCTTGATGATTTTAACACAAGTTTCGCTTCCGCCCCTCCTGTCGAGTTATCACTCAACCAAATAACCAGCAATACTAAAATGACTCAAGATCATGTCTTAGGATGGATAGTTATTGAGATTAGCCGTGCCAATACCACCTTAAGACAACTTAAAGCCTTAATGGCATGTAGCATTATCGTTTTGATAGGCTTAGGGATCAGTTCTATTTTTGCCTTTAGAATGAGTCGAGATGTCACTCGCCCTATTTTAGAAATGGCCTATGCTGTTGAGAAAATCAAAGATGGTAATTTAGATGCGCGTGTCTATACCCATGCACGAGGTGAACTCAGATTGCTCGATGAAGGTATTAACAGCATGGCTCAATCTTTAAAAGCGGCACACGAAGAAATGCAACAAAGTGTAGAGCAGGCCACCGCAGATTTACGGCAAACATTAGAAACCATTGAAATTCAAAATATAGAATTAGAAATGGCCAGAAAAGAAGCCGAAACAGCCAGTAGAGTAAAATCTGAATTTCTGGCAAATATGAGCCATGAAATTCGAACGCCTTTAAATGGCGTGATAGGCTTTATTAACTTATTAACTAAAACAGAATTAAATTACAAACAAATAGATTACTTGCAAACCATTCAAAAATCTGCCTCTAGTTTAATGACCATTATTAATGACATTTTAGATTTTTCAAAAATGGAAGCGGGAAAACTACGCCTAGACAACACCTCCATGGACCTAAGAGAATGCATTGAAGATGCCTTGACTTTATTAGCTCCTCAAGCGCATGAAAAAGCACTTGAACTTGTACCTTTAGTTTACAGCGATGTGCCGACAAAAATACTGGGCGATCATTTACGCTTAAAACAAATTATTACCAACCTGGTGAGTAACTCTATTAAGTTTACAGAAAAAGGCAGTGTAATTGTTCGAATTATGCTGGAAAAAGAGTCTGAAGATTGCGTGGTTTTATGTGTCAGTATCACTGATTCTGGAATAGGTTTAACCAATGAAGAACAAAAAACGCTTTTTCAGGCCTTTAGACAAGCCGACTCTACCTCAACTAGAAAATATGGTGGCACCGGTTTAGGTTTAGTTATCTCTAAGCGTCTTGTTCAGCAAATGGGCGGGGAAATAGGTGTAGAAAGTGAATCGGGCAAGGGAGCAACCTTTTGGTTTACTTTTTCAGCTGAAAAAGTATCTCAAGATACGGTTCAAGCTAAAGCACTCGAAGGCTATCAATTTTTATTATATGAAGAACACCCCACCTCAAGATTGGCGATTAACCATTTATTAACCCTCTGGGGCTGCCATGTTCACGAACTCCATGATATCAGCCAACTTAAATCTGAATTAGTGCGTGTTAGTCTCAATCATCAACCCTACCATATGTTATTATTAGGAATGAATCAACCTAAGCTTAATAGCTGTTTTGTTGAAGATTGTGTAAAAATAGCAACAGATCAATATCATATTCCTGTTGGCGTTTTGCCCAATACAACTGACGAAGTTGTCACAAAAAGCATATTAGAAGCAGGGGCAGCCTTGTGTTTATCTAAACCGGTTCGATTGCAACATTTATTTAATAGCTTGTGTCAATTATTAATCACCCACACCCCCCTTTTAAATTCTAAGTGCATTCTTTTAGAACAATCAAAGCCACCTGTTTTTATGCACGCTCATAAATTTGAGGTACTTGCAGTAGATGATTATCCAGCCAATTTAAAATTATTAAAAGCTTTATTAGAAGACTCTGGGATTAATATAACGGCGGTTACTTCAGGAAAAGAAGCTTTGCAATATGCCCGATTACAAGAGTTTGACTTAATTCTAATGGACATACAAATGCCTGGAATGGATGGAATTGAAGTAACCCAGCATATTCGGCAACTTCCTACGGGGGGAAATATTCCTGTTATTGCTCTGACTGCACATGCCCTTGCCAGCGAACGTCAAGCCCTGCTTCAATCTGGCTTTGATGATTATTTAAGCAAGCCTATACAAGAAAATGAATTACTGAATATGATAAAAAAATGGGTAAAGAAAAAACCCCCTACAATGACTAGCCCTTCCACCCCACTGATCCCCGCCGATCCAGAACCTCTGGTTTATGATTGGCACATGGCCTTAAAGCTCACTGGAAATAAATCTGACATAGCAAAAGACATGCTCTCACAATTAAAAACCATGCTACCTTTAGAGCAAGAAGCCATCATGTTATCTTACCATAATAAAGATTATCTTAACCTTAGAGAGCATGTACACCATTTACATGGCGCCGCTTGTTATTGTGGTGTACCCAGGCTTAAAAATTCGCTATACAAACTAGAAACCCTAATAGCTCAATTTCTTTCTGAATCTGATAAAAAACCTGATACAAAACCTAATACAAAATCTGATTCAGAATCTATTTTTGAATTAGCCTTAACAACGCTGATCAAAGAAACCAAATCCGAAATAAAATCCCTTATGGATATCACAGTCGAAAACCAGTGCTACTCCATTTAAAAATCAAGACATTTCGCTAGAAAATCTTTCTTTCCTTAGCTGAAAACCAAGGTAAGCGTCAAATAAACCCCCATCTTCCCTATATAACTTTTTTTTGGACATTATCAGAACGAATGACGGCGAAATTAGTCTGCGATGCTTTGGAAATGGCGCTCTGGTGCCGAAAAAGGCCGAAAAGTGGCGTGTCCATTTTATTGGGGTAAGATCAAAGTTACCGAAGCTGTGTTCCTTTAGGTTGGGGTTGGGGTTGGTCGCTTTCAACTTCTGGCATTTTTGGGCTCCTTTTAGCATCATCAGAAAAAACAACAGGCACAACGGCGGCGGCAACAGGCGCAGCAGCAATACGATCTCGTTCTGCAGTCATAACTTCATTCATATCTACATACTCAATGTTATCCGCTGCCTCATTAATCTTTTCGAATGTAATAGCGGCTGTTAATCCATCAAATTCTTGGTGCAATAATTCTTGCACTAGGGGCTTGCATTCTTCAAAGAATTTGGTTTGTATTTCATCTTTTTCCCAATTTTTAGCATAATATTCTCGTTTGTCTGGAGGTAGACCAAGAAAGATTTGCTTTGGCAACGACTGTGCTTTAAGTAATAAGGTTTCAGCGGTGACAAAGCTAAGATCTACCCCTTCATGGCCTACTTCCGCCAATCCAACAATAAGTTTATTAAAACTGCCTCCGGTACAAATGGGCTCGTCTTTTTCTTCGCCATTATCAACCGGGTTAGCTTTATCTCTATTCTCGCCTGTAAAATTATACCCACGTTGAATTTCGTATAAACAGGTTATAAAACTCTCGCATCGGCTTTTAATTTCTGCTTCAGTGAGCGGCGCTGCTCCTGCGCCATTGGCCTGTGGGTTTTTGGTACCCATCCAGGCTAAAGCCAGTGCTTGTCGCATGCTTACGCCAGAGTTTTCATCTCTAAAATCTTCTAATTTGCTTAATCTTTCAACACAAGCAATTGCCGCCTTTATTTGCTTAGATATAGGTGTTTTTTTAGAAAGAGGATTCTCTGCGGGTCTCTCTTGACCTTCCTCTGTGTTTAACCAAGCTTGAAGGCCTGCAATTTGTTCTTGAACTGTTTCTGGGTTTTTAATATCTTGGTAAAAACCCACTAAACTTGTTGCCGATTTTGAGACAGATGCGTGAACGGAACTAGCATGCACACTTTGTTCGTAATTGATGACAGCCGCTGCCCTGCCTGGTTGAGCAGCTTCTCTAGCTTCTTGTCTCTCTGCTTCTAAGAGCCGAGCGGCTCTTTCTTCTTGGAAGATCTGGTGAGCTGGGTCAAGTGCTCTTAAGCGCCGAGCAGCTCTTTCTTCTTGCAAGATCTCACGTCTTCTTAAGTTCCGAGCTTCTCTTGTTACGGGCTGAGGGGGTCTAGCAGGTGCTACGTCTGCAGGTGCTATTACGCGTTCTTCTTGTAAGCGCTGGTTAGCATTTGCTTCACGTGCTCTTCGCCGCCGAGCGGCTCTAGCTTCTTCATCTGTTACGGCAGGTGTTACGGCAGGTGCTACGGCAGGTGCTACGGCAGGTGCTACGTCTGCAGGTGCTATTACGCGCAGAGCGGCTATACGCGCTCTTTCGCGCAGAGCTTCTACGTTTTCTCGAGCTTGTTGTCGACGGGCAAGCTTTTCAACTATACTCGGACTTAAAGCCGCGCCCTTCCTTTGTAATGCTTCGACGACCATAGGATGGTTCGCACGGAAGGCGCTATCAATTGCTGTATCAGGAAGCAAAGAGAGAGGCTGATTCGCATTAACATTCTCCACCACAGCGTCTATTTTTAATAAACTGTTCACGATAGAAATGACGCCTCCTTGGGCTGCCGATCTAAGCGCCTCGTTATTATTAGCAGCAGCATTATCCCGCACAGTCGGTATTTCTAATAAACTGTGCACGATAGAAATGTGGCCTTCTTCGGCTGCATTTCTAAGCGCCTCGTTATTATTAGTAGCAGCATTCTCCCGCACAGCCGGTATTTCTAATAAACGGTCCACGATAGAAATGTGGCCATTTTTGGCAGCGCATCGAAGCGCCATGTTGTTATCATGTGCAACATTAATAGTATTTTGCCTGAAAGTTAAAGCTCTGATTCTGTCTAACCGGCCAGCTCTAGCATTTCGGTCAATCAGGGTATTTACCAAATCTAAATTACCGTCGGTGCAGGCTTGTAAAAAATCTTGTTGAGCAGGCATAAGTGTATCCTCTTGGTTTTTTTTATAACTTCTTAAAAAATAACAGTTTGTTTTTCAAGTACATTTAGCATTACTTTATCGTTTTCTTCAGGCACATCTATAACCCCCCTTAATTTTTCTCTTATCATTAACTAATAGAGTATAATTCGCTAAATTTGGTTCCTTATTTTTATTTTTATTTACTTTTTGACCTAACAGCAATCTTAAGTTAATAAATGACACTCTGTGCCTCCCCTGTGTCAGGGATAAGGAGACAGAATTTAGATAAAATGAAAAATTGTAGACTAATTTATTTGGTAACTATTCAGCGATGAAACAATAAAATAATGCAGAAAATACTTGACACGGTTTTTCGTTAGATTGTTAATATTTTATTGTTGCTCTTAGTATAGAGAAAACTGCCAGCTAAGATCGTCTACTTATCGATTCAAGATCTATATTTTATTCAGGTATAGCCCCGTAGCCACTCAAAAATATAATCGTCTAGACAAGAGAGCTTGGGCCCAAAATCAGTTTTTTAAAAGTCGTCTTACACTTGTCGCATTAACAATCCATAATATGATCTAACAAGTAAAAACAGATAAGTTCAATATTAAAAAAATTCTGTCAGAGCAATTTTAAAATGTCACCTTTCAGCAAGTTAAAAATGTCACCTGTTTAAACAGCCAGCTATAATTATCGTGTATATATACACACCCAAGGAGGGGATTATGCAGGAGACATTTACTATGA
>CANJMM010000053.1 GCA_947475765.1 Legionellales bacterium
AGATCAATGCTACAGATTTTACCGGCGGCATCTTGAGGGGAACCGGCAGAATAAGAAGCTAAAACAGCATTGGCTAGGCAGGTATAAGCGTTTTGCATAGGTCCACCAGGGTTGGCTGAACCTGCATTTCCTGGGGTCATGCTGTAAGTGATTTTATCCCCTGCGGTGACTTTAGCTTCAAATTTTATGTGGTTTTCGCCTTTGGGGGAAAATGTGACGGAATCGGCGGTATCAGATATCTTTGTTATGCCTAGACTCTCGGCTGGGTTTTTTAATGCCTCTAGTGCAGCCTTGCCGTTTGAGGTGGTTGCCATTGTTTTTGGATCTTTGCCATTGCTCTGGAGTGGGAGAAAAACAGGAGGAGAGACTTTTACTTGGCTAGATTTTTCGAGTGGCGTATTTGGATCTAGATTTAATAAGGTATTAATGCCTTTTTTCCTATTTTCAGTGTGATTAACACCCCAATGATCGTTTATTATGGAGTGTGGGGACTTTCCCTCATTATTTGCTGTTTGTGCTGTTTGTGCCCCTGCTTTAACTAATTTTGCTATTATAGCTAGGTTCTCATCGGAAGTGTCACCCTTATATTTTTTAGCGGCATGGTGTAATAGTGTATTCCCCTGGGCATCTTGTTTATTTATAAAATTTTTTAGGTTTTGTTGTTCAAGCGACTTATCGAGAAGATGCATTTGGCCATTCTTAATAAGCGAGATCGTGAGTTCGAATTGTTCTTTTTCACGATAGGCAGTGTTTTCGTAAAAAGCCTGCTTTATTTGTTTGGCTGTTTCGGGCCTTTTTTTTTCCAGCTCGTCTACTTTAGATTTTGGGTTGTACTCATTGTTGGGTGGTATTTCTGGGTCTGCGCCTGCTGCGCATAAAATCTTGATAAGAGGAATGGTGGGGTTGAAGTCTTTGAATTGATTATGCTCAATGGCTTGCGTGGTTGCAAATCCCAATGCTGTCCCACCGTCTTTATTACCCATATTGACTTTTGCTTTAGCCGAAATTAATGCCTGAACGATTTGAGTATGGCCATTTTTGGCTGCATAAATGAGGGCGGTATTGCCATGGCTCTCGCTAGCATTTACGTCTGCACCTTGTTTGATAGCTTCTTTTACAATCTGAAGGTCGCCGATTTGGGCCGCCATCACCAGTGCATAATCGCGTGAAATTTGATTCAATCTAGGATCCTGGTTCTCCAAGGATGCCATAATCGCATTAATTAGCGGTGGTTTATTTTCAAAATTCTGACGCAGCTCTGCATCTACACTATCTTCTTTTTGTGGTGGCATCTCATCTTACCCCTATTCTTATTACTGTGTTAAATGCCGGTAAAGGAAAATTTCCAGCAAGTTTAAAAAATTTGCTGCTCATTACTTAAAGACCCAAATGAGCCACATTTAGTTCAACTATTTTTAATTTATTTTTTAATATATTTTTTTAATTTTTTTAATGCTTTTTAATACCAGAAGGTCAAAGTGGCTAGCAATAATAAGTTAATGTGCTAAATTTAAGGTAGGAAAGGCGAAAAGTAACTTAAATAATTTAAATAAATTAGGTTAAATAATACAAATGAGCATAAATCTGGGCACAATGACAAATCATCGCCTTAACCCCCCCATAGAAGCCAAATTCGGCTTGCACTTTAAGCGCTTAGGGACTTTACCCAATGCCACAGAATGGGCGCAAATCAAAAGCTATATACAATCTTATTCTCCTATTCGCTTATTAAGCGCCAATATTCAGCCAGAACTCGATATTTTATTAGCCCATCCAGATTATATATTAAGCGTGCGTGTGCCTACTTTAGGCTTCACCGATTTGGCTTTTGATTATGATATGCGTCCTTGGTTTTTAAGCCCCGTGGCCTTAAATGGGCACATTGCTCAAACAGCAGAGGCAAAAGCAAAGGCAAAAGCAGGGGCATGCGCTTTATTTGCCACAGATATTGCCCATAATACTTTTAAGCTTTGCTTCGATTCAGAAGGAAAAATCGATTATGACCAAATCAGCGAGCAAGCGAAGGGGGATATTTTATTTACCACCCTAAAAAACATACAGTACCATTTTTCCTTGGGCACCTTGCTGGGGTTGGATCAAAATCTTGAGGGCTTAACTGAAAAAGAGCGTTTGGCTCATGCAGGCACGATTTGCTTTTTCCCCCCGCCCATTATGGCGGCTGAATATGAAGTAGAATTAAGCGTATTAGATGCAAACAAAAATAGCCTTCAAAAAAGAACCCTAAAAATTGACTCAGAAAGCCAAAGCCATTTGTTTGTATCACATTTTGAAACCCTGCATTCTCAGGGGCCAAAAGCCAACAGCAAAGATTATTTAAGCATTAAAGCCGGCATGTATGTAGATCAAGAGCTGCCTTTTTCTCGCTATGGGTATAAAATTAAAATACAATCGCATTCGAATTTAATTTTAGGCAAGCTTTCTACTTATACTCAGCCAGTGGCTTATTATTTTAAGTCGGGTATGGCATATAACCGCGTTAAGCCGGCCATTCATAAGCAAGGCAATTTATATGAATATGTGCAATTTTATGGTTTATCTCCAGCAGCCATGAAACAAATTGTCCAAGTGGTGATTTCTAAAGAGCGCTTTTTTAAAAACCATTTGGCTTCTTCTGTTCAAGAAAATAAAAAAGACAAAAAAATCAAACATGAATATAATAATTATTATTTATATCCAGATTTAATCGATACGCTTTATGATTTGGTTACGGAGGCCTGCGCCCATAAAACCATCCCGCTTTATGGTTTAAGTGAAAGTTTTGAATTGTCTTCGGTAATTTTCAGCAAACTCACAAACTTAGATGCCAGCGAGTGGGATGCGCATGATAAATGGGTGTTTGAGCGCATGATGGCAGAGCAGCTCATTAGCGTGCGTCAAGATTACGATCCTATGGAAGTGGGCTTTGAATGGGTAGATAAAGTCGATAGATTATTAAACGAGCACCCTACCGATATTGATATACAAAATAATATTGAAATTTTTTCAGGCAAGTTGTCTACGCAACAACGCATTGAAATTGAATTATATTTAGAAGATATAAGCCAATCGGCTTTTGATAAATATGAAGCAGACATGCCCAGTTTGCTTTTATCTAAAACTTTAGAAAGCACAGAATTTAATCAGCAATATGGCAAAAATTTTGGTTTTAAAAATAGCTTGTCTTTATAATTTGCGCCCCAGCAATAAGCATCTTGACTAACAACCTCTTTTTCTTCTACTCTTCAAAAAAATACACAGCGTTTATTTAATATTTATTATTTAAGTTCACAGGGAGCGTATTGTATGCTTATTTCTCGTTCTGGTTCTAGTTCTAGTTCTGGTTCTGGTTCTACTTTTAGGGTTAGCACTCAGTTTGTTAGGGGCCTTATTTTATCATCAGCCATGATAAGCCTTGCTGCTTTTAGCGCAGTGGCTAAAGCGCGTGAACACAAATCAGCAGAAAACGCAGAGCCTTCATCATATAGTGACTATAGCTTTTTTTCAGGGGTCAATTGGCAGATAGAGCCTTATGTGGGGGCAGATGCAGCCATTCGGAATATGCGTTATAAAGATGAGCCTACTCATCCTTTTCAAGAGCATTTAAATACCTTTCAGCCTTTTGTGGGCTTAAGATTGCATCAATATTTTGGGATAGAGGCGGGGTATCAGCAGAGTCAAAAAGGCACCAAAGAGCGGTTTTTTAATGAAAATGAGAAGCCGATGTTTTTTGGGGGGCAGGCTTTAAATTTAAATTATGGCGTTGGGGTTGGGTTATTCAATTTAGATATGCAGACGAGCAATTCTGTTAAAGGTTGGAATATAGGTGTTTTAGGGTTTTATCCTATTATCAAAGATAAAACAGAGCTGTTTGGAAAAATTGGATATTCAAATTTAAGTTTAGATCTAGAATATTTTTTGACTGTAAACCAGAGAGATACGACTGTAGGTAACATAGCTTCGCGTAGTTTTTATCATCATTTACATCATAGTACAGGTATGCTGACTATAGGAGTAGGCATAAAACATGCTTTCTCGAATAAAATAGGGGGGAGGTTTTTTGTGAATTTTGATAGAACGGGAAGGTTGCATGTCGATTCAAATATAGGTATTGATAAGCAGGTAACTGATGTACTAGCTGGTGGTGCGCTAACAGTACTTCGTGGAGATCAGGTACACCTTAAACCTCATCACTCTTTTTCTACTGGAGTTGGACTATATTACACTTGGAAATAGTGTGCTATAGTCCAATTTTAAAGTGCTTTTCTTTATTACTTAGGTTTAGCAGGGCTGCCACTGTTAGTTGGATATTTATTCATATATTGACTAACTTGCTTATCTATAGAACCTCTAATCCCAGCATTACAATGATCTTTCATTTCATTAACAACTGACTTAAAGTCATCTAAGGTTTTAATTGAGCCATGTTCAGAAACTGCTTTTAGAAGGGCAGGCGCATTTTTTAACGGAGTACTTTCATAAATTGTCTTCGCTAGCGCCTTAAGTTCTTCTTGGCGCGCTTTCTCAGCTTCGAATGCGCTGTTTTTTTTCTGCAATGATTGAAACTGAGTCAGAATTGCTTCTTGGTTTTCCTTGGTGGGGTTTAGTATTCTTTTTTTTAGTAGTTCTATCTCTGCAATTTGTTTTTCTTTTAGCGCTATTTCTTCGCTCTTTCTTTTTCTTTCACTTAGCGATAAACCTTTTCCATCCCCTGCTGCAGCCTGTAATTCTTCCTCAATAATTTTTTTATCCGCCTCGAGTTGTTCTTTTTGACCATCAGCTGTTTGCAGAGCCTCTTCTGGTCTTTGAGCCGCCGCAGCCTTTAATTCCAGATTTTCTTTAAGAAGGCCAACAGCTACTACACGGAGAAGGTCATCACTACCGGCTTGTGCTTCTGCTTGTTTATTTTTTAGGCTCTCTTTATTTTTAGCCTCCTCCTCTTCTTTTTTTTGATCTGCTTCTAGCTTCTCTTGGTATGCTTTTTTAGATAACAGTGGAGCTGGATTTTTTTTCTGCATGAACTGGAATGCCGCCTTCGAATGATTGGCTGGGTTCTCACACATATCTATCAGGCATCTTTTTGCTGAAAGGTATTTTTTTTCTTTTTCTTCTTCCGTTAGTCGCTTGTCTTCTGGCTTTAGGTCTGCTTCAGCTTGCAGATAAATTTCATTGAGCAAGCTTTTAAAAACATTTTCCTGTTCTGGTAAAAAATAAAACTTCGAGTTTTTTGTATTTAGCGTGCCATCAATAGTATTGAATGTTATTGGAGGCGCAAGAATATTTTGCACTTTTGAAATCCACGTGTTAATTATTCCCTTTTTGTCTGTAAAGGAGCTCTTTTCATATTGTTTTTGCTCTTCTGGCGTAATTGGTTTTTCAGGGTAAAGGTTCTTCACTTCTTCAAAAGTGTCACTTAATTTTTTTATTGAATCGGGGGAGTCCTTAAGAGAATTTATTTTACCAATGACTTCTTGCAATTCATCAAGCTCTTTCATCTTATTTTCTCGAAATAGGAATCCAGAGGCAAGTGCAAGAGAGAGAATATTAGGTATTTTTGTGCCAGATAGCGCATGCCCTTTGTATAGAAAACTATCTGCTTGTTTTTTAAGTTCTTTGTCAGAGGGTCGTTGGTTTTCTTTAAGGAAGGCCTCTCTAAGACATATAGATATGGTTTTCTCTTCTTCAGTAGGGTTTTTTGATGTTAAGTTAAAAAGACCTTCCAGATTAAACTGCTCAAGATATTCAGCGTCACTGGGCAATTTGTGCTCGGTTACTTCTTTTGCAACCCAGCCCCCATGTCCATGTGCAGAATTAAGATTTTTAGCTTTTTCTTTTTGTTTAGCAATAAAACCCGATAAATGGCTCTGTCCTTTTACGCTGTTTAATATAAAATTAGAAAGAGAAAACTTAAAGCCTTCACTCTTGTCCAAGAAAGTCGATGCATTTTTTTCGAATTCCTCAAGTACTTGATTTTTGCGTATATTATTATAGTTTTTTCGCATGCCGGCCTCACCATCAGATGCCTGACGTTTCGCTACTTGTTCAATGGCTGAGAGGGCGACTTTTTTGGATTGCCGCCTATTTATTTGCGACTGCATCTCTTCACAGTTCTCTGGAAATTGAGCCATTGTAGTAAGGCTTACGGGCTTATTTTCAGGCATCTTCCTTTTATCTAAGCATTTTGGTAATAAGCCATTAGCTAAGCCATTAGCTAGATTGTTATTGCGCTCTAAGTGAACAAGGTAACTTTGTACAAAATTACCTTTTGATTGATCGGCAAGTGTATCTTGATTTTTATTCAATTCATCATAGAGACTAAAATATTTTTCAGCTGCTTTTTCTATAGAAATTATCTCCTCAAGAGTAGGGTGATTTATCTTTATAAGATGCTCAAGTTCAGCGGCAGCCTTTGATAAAGGTAAAAATTCAGCCGTCAAGAGTGCGACCCCTTGTTCTACGTCAATATTCTTGAAATTTGGTTTCTCCCCCATCTCTTGTATAATGTGCTCTAATATTTCCTTTGGAGAGGATTGTGCGGGATTATTTAGAGCCGCCTCTAACTCACGCAACTTATTTAAAATGTTAATACTATCTTTAGAATCAACGCGAACTCGAGCCGGAGCAGCAGCCGGAGCCGGAGCCGGAGCCGGAGCAGCAGCAGCAGCAGCAGGAGGAGCAGGAGGAGCAGGAGGAGCAGGAGGAGCAGGAGGAGCAGGAGGAGCAGGAGGAGGAGGAGCAAGAGGAGCGCCGCCGACGAAAACTGCCGGAGCAGGGTATGCTTTTGCTATCTTCTCTAATAATGATTGACAAGATGTTTTAGCTTGACTAAAGGGCCATGGATTATCAGGAATGGCTTTTTCTTCTTGTATTTGCACGATAATCTGTCTAATGATTTCATCAAAAGATTCCGCTGCCTCTTTGCGTTCTTCTTCTGGTCCTGCTGCTGCTGCTGCTGCTGCTGCTTTGCCTTGGTCAGCCATAAAATATACTCCCGTACAAGTTTAAATAATTTCAAGTTATCTATTAGTGTTAAATATAGGTCATTAAGTTCACTTAATGTTAATGATTTTTAATAATTTTTAATAATTTATCTGACCTATAGCTAATCAGGTGAACAAAATCAAAGAGTTGTCTAGATAGTTAGCCTATCGCGGGGTTTTTAGTTTAAAAATCGCGGGCTATTTCTATGCGTCATTTATGCGTCATTTATGGACATAACAAGTTGCTTTATTTAGTAGATATTTTAGAAAAGTCTAAAACTTTGCTACTCTAAAAGGAAGATAAACGGTGTAGGGCCAATAAATGTGAGTGCGTATAAGCAAAATTTTAGGTTAATAGGAACAGTAGGGCTAATAGCGCTAATAGGGTTAATAGCCACAGTAGTAGTAGGCACGCTAGCTTATAATTTTATGCGATTAAGCCATTTAGAATCGGCCTTGAGCGATGCCACACATCAAGCGACGCTAGATTTAAAAACGCAACAACAAGCTTTAGAAAAAGCGGTGGGGCAATTAGCGGAGATGGGGGCGCAGCAACAAGAAATACAAAGTACTTTATCTAGAATCACCAGTCATAAAGAAGACAATTGGTTATTAGCCGAGGCTTTATATTTAAGTCGTTTGGCGGTAGAGCGTTTACAAACCACTCAAGAAGTGAAAACGGCGATTTTACAGCTTACGGCGGCCGATGAGCGTTTAAGGCAAGTGGCAGATCCGCGGTTAATGCCAGTACGTAAAATTTTAGTGGATAAGATTGCAGCCTTAAAAATCGTGAATGCCCCAGATTTTGAAGGGGTTTGGTTACAATTGGGGGCCATTTCAGAAAGAAGCCATCAATTGCAGGCCTATACGAGTTATGCAGATAAAAAGCATTTAAGCCAAGATAACATAGGGCAAGATGCTGGCTGGAAGGCGGGGTTAAAGCAAACGTGGTTTGAGATTAAAAATTTGGTTAAAATTCGTTCACCCGAAGAAAATGCCAGCATGGTGGCTTTTGCGGGAAAAATTGGAGCAGATTTAAGTGAAGCAGGCTTAAAGCGCGGTTTAAGATTATTAATTGAACAAAGTCGTTGGGCTTTAATTCAAAGAGAAGGCTGGTTATATCAAGGAAGCCTCGATAATGCGCAAAAATGGATAAGCGCTTATTTTGTGCAAGAAGCGACAGCAAAGCAACTTGGGGCAGAGTTAGCCGATTTAAAAAATACCCCTATAGAGCTTAGTGTGCCGGATATTACGCCTACGGTGATTGCAATTGAGGCTTTTATGCAAGCACGCCAACAGGACAAATAAAATGATAAGACTGTTTGTTTTTTTGGCGCTGTTTGCTTTAGCGGTGTGGGCAGGGGTTTTTATGCAAGCCACACACGGTTATGTGGGCTTGAATGTGGGCGGCTGGAGCATTGAAGCGCCCATTTGGCTTTCGGTGATTATTTTTATATTCAGCAGCATCTTGTTGGTTTTTTTGCTTAAGTTTATACGCGCTTTAATGAATATAAAGGCTTTTTTTTATGGGCTCAGAACCAAACGTAGATGGGCAAAAGCAAAACATAAAACCACAGAGGGGATGTTTGCTTTTTTGGAAGGCAACTGGAGCAAAGCGGAATCAAGTTTAGTGGCAGGCGCCTCGTGCATAGACTTGCCTTTTATGAATTATATTTTTGCGGCCAAAGCGGCAGCAGAACAAGCACATTTTGCACAAGCCCAAAAATATTGGCAAACGGCCCAAAAATTAAGTCAACCTAACAAAGAGCAAGTGGCTTATGCCTTGATTAAAGGCGAGCTGCTTTATCAGCAACAACACTTTGCAGAGGCCTTAGTTTTATTTGAAGAGGTACTAGAAAAAAACACAAAGCAGGTGCAGGCTTTAAAATGGAGCTATGAGATTTTAAGCCATCAAAAAAATTGGGAAAAAATCATTCATTTGGTGCCACGTTTAATTAAAGCGGGCATTATCTTAGAGCAAAAAGGCAAGGCAATACAAAAAGAGGCTTATGAAGCCTTATTTTTGCATGCAGGGGTCGATAATTTGGCTGAAATTAAAGCTTGGTGGAGCAAGATGCCTCAAGATTATCAAGCAGATGGCCACTTGATTTTTTTATATACACAAGTTTTATGGCAGCATCATTTAGTAGACGAAGCCGAAACTTTGCTCAGAAAAAGCTTGAAACAAGAATGGAACCAAAACTTAATACAACTGTACGGTAAATTAAAAGCGACATATCCTCAAAAGCAATTGGCTTTTGCCGAAACTTTTTTAAAAACACAGCCTAAAAGTGCCCTGTTATTTTTAACGCTGGGACGCATTTGTGTGCACCATCAGTTGTTTGGTAAAGCGCAGCGTTATTTTGAAGCCTCTCTGGATTTGTCCCCTTATCCTGAAACTTTCGCCGAATTAGGGGAGTTATGCTTAAAATTAAACAAACCAGAAGTCTCTGTCACTTATTTTAGAGAAGGTTTGCTGAGGTTAACGCATAAAGGAAGCATAGCCTAAGCGCCTAAAATTCGGTACAATGTGAGCCAATAAACTTTATATTTTAGTAAGTTAAGTAATATAACAAATAGGCAAATAATCGCATATGACAGCTTGGACGGAAGGCAAATTAATTGCCAAAAAGCATTGGAACGACACCTTATTTTCTTTGCATATTGAGGCGAGCGTACCGGCTTTTGAGGCGGGACAATTTACCAAAATTGCTTTAGACATAGAAGATAAACGGGTGGGTAGACCGTATTCTTTTGTGAACGCACCGCATGAGGGGGCCTTAGAGTTTTATGTGGTGAAGGTACCAGAGGGCGAATTAACGCCTAAGTTATTGGCCCTTGAGGTAGGAGAGAGCATTTGGGTGCAAACGCGCCCGGTGGGTTTTTTTGTTTTATCTGAAGTACCAGAAGGTAAAACATTATGGATGTTAGCAAGCGGGACGGCGCTAGGGGTATTTTTAAGTATTTTAAAAACCACCACACCTTGGCAAAGATTTGAAAACATTGTGTTATGCCACGCGGTGCGTCAGTCAGAAAGCCTCAGCCATCACGATTTAATTGGGCAATTTAAAACACAATATCCTAATCAATTTCAATTTGTGCCTTTTGTGAGCAGAGAAGAAAGCCCCGGGGCTTTTGCTGGTCGAATCACCACCGCATTAGAAAACGGATCCCTCGAAAAGCATACAGGCCTAACCATCTCATCAGAGGACACCCAAGTGATGATTTGCGGTAACCCAGAAATGGTCAAAGAATCTATGCAAGTATTACAAAGCAAAGGGCTTAAAAAACATACCCGCAAAGAAGCTGGCCATATCACCATTGAAAACTACTGGAAATAAGTTTTGGGACAGCCATAATAAGTTTTGGGACAGCCATAATAAGTTTTAGGACAGCCATAATAAGTTTTAGGACAGCCATAATAAGTTGACATTTAAATTAGGGAAATTGTAGTATTACTTAAGTCTATAAAACGATAAACAGGGAAGTTAAATGACCACGGCAAGAGCAGCTCAAATAGATTACGACTCTACCCCTTATTACCATTTAATGAATCG
>CANJMM010000054.1 GCA_947475765.1 Legionellales bacterium
CCAGCAATGCCGACAAAATGAATGTGTTTAATGCGACGCATTCCGACTGAACGATGTTCTGGCTGACTCACTGTTTTACCTATTCATACTACTTAATACTACTTAATGCTACTTTTTTACTGATTTACTCACAAACTGCGACCACTTGAGCAGTTGCCTCTGTTTTTGCCAAGGCACGTGCACGAATGGCCATTTCCAAACATAATTCAGGATGTGCTATAAATTTTAAAATTAACTCAACCAAAGATTCTGGGTTAAAACTATGCTGATCGACTAATATTGCCGCCCCTGTTTTGGTCAAAAATTGCGCATTTGCTGTCTGATGATCATCTACCGCATAGGGAAAAGGGATAAGAATACTCGCAATACCGGCTGCTGCCAACTCAGAGACCGTAAGTGCTCCGGCTCGACAAATCACAATGTCAGCAAACTGGTAGGCTTTTGCCATGTCTTGGATAAAATCAACCACATTGGCCTTTACCTTGCTATCTAAATAACACTGTTTTGCTTCTGCTAAACGCCCTGCCCCAGTTTGATGCCAAACTTCAGGTATTTTATTCTCTGCTAAATTTAACAAAGCTAAGGCTTTTGGCACCACTTGATTGATGGCCTTTGCCCCTAAACTGCCGCCTAAAACCAATATTCTTAAACGGGAATGCATACCAATGGCTCGGCGTCCTGGGGCGGCAATGGCCATAATTTCAGGCCGAATGGGATTCCCTGTTTGGTATAATTTAGCAGGGGAAACCCCTATTTTTTGAGTATTTGGAAAGGCAACACATACTTTTTTAGCCAGTTTTGCTAAAACCCTATTGGTTAAACCCGCAATGGCATTTTGTTCATGTATATATAAATCAATGCCCAATAAGCACGCGGCTAAACCACCAGGCCCTGCAACAAAGCCCCCCATTGAAATCACCCCATCTGGCTTAAGCCTTAATAAAGTACGGCGGGCCTGCCAAGTCGCCCTAGCTAATGCAAATGGCATCAGACATTTTCGAATAAAGCCTTTGCCTCTTAAAGATTTAATATCAATTGCATAAAAAATAATCTGTTGTAAAGGGACTAATTTTGCCTCTATGCCCAAGGCCGTGCCTATCCAATATACCTCATGGCCTTGTTTTTTCAACTCTTGCGCCACAGTAATGCCAGGAATCACATGCCCCCCTGTTCCCCCTGCCATGATCACATATTTTTTTTTTGGCTTAATCTCTAGCATATAACTCTCTAAATAATTTACGGCGATTATAATATGGCGAATGTTGCAAACGATTTTGATAGTCGACTTTTAGTAACAAACTCACGGCCACACAAAGCACCACTAAACTGGATCCGCCATAACTAATAAAAGGCAAAGTTAGGCCTTTTGTGGGCAATACCCCTGTATTTACCCCAATGCTGATTAACACCTGAAGGCCAATCCACAAGACCACCCCATAACTCACAAAGCCCCCAAAAACTTCTTTACGTTCTATTGCTGCCATCCCAATTTTAAAGCCTCTAAAAACAAACAAGCCATACAATACAATGACCGTTACCGCGCCAACGAGACCTAACTCTTCTGCCAACACGGCAAAAATAAAATCCGTATGCGCCTCCGGCAGATAAAATAACTTTTGTACGCTGCTACCTAAGCCTACGCCAAACCATTCCCCTCGACCAAAAGCAATTAACGCCTGAGTAAGCTGATAGCCTGTATCAAATTGATCGGCCCAAGGGTTTAAAAATGAGGTCATTCTTTGTAAACGATAAGGCGCAGAAATCGCTAAAAAGCCCAAAGCACTTGCCGCAACCGCCACTAATGCCACAAACCACGTTAATCGCACCCCTGCTAAAAATAATAAGCCTAGAGTTGTGCCCGTGATAACCACCGTGGCACCAAAATCGGGTTCTAATAATAATAATGAGCCTAATATAGCTAAAATCACTAAGGGCACCAAAAAACGAAACACATTTTTTTGTAAACTGGGGCCATATTTAGCAATATAATGCGATAAAAATAAAATCATGCCAAATTTGGCAATTTCCGATACCTGAACGGCCATAATGCCTAAATTTAACCAACGAGTGGATCCATTGACTGTTTTACCCACGCCAGGCACAAATACCAAGGCTAATAAAACAATCACCCCAAGTAAAATAAATATCGCTAATTTTTGAATGGTTTTAAGTGAAAAACCCCATAAAATAATTGACGCGACCATACCTAAGAAAATAAATGCTGCCTGATGTATGGCATAATAAAAAGGCTGAGAAGTAGTTTTTTGGGCAATACTAATGGAACTAGACGTCACCATCACTAAGCCTATTGTCACAATAGAAATGAGTGCCGCCAATAAATAGGGATCGAAGGCCCATACCTCAATTCGGCTTTTTAAGTTAGTCGATTGCTTGTTTTCTTCTGTTTCTAGTGCCGTATCCATCTTTATTCATCATTACTTTTGGTTTTTTTGATGATTATCCCCGCCATAGCTATTATAGCCATTACTGCGCTGCTTATACAGCCGTTTGGCTTAAGACTTGCAGATTTTAAGAATGGCCTCAATTGATAGGTTTGTAGCCTTGGAGATTACATCAAGCGCCATGTTTTGTCTGAACATATTTATCACGACTTTTTCTATACCCCTTATTTCTCCTGTTGCTTCTCCTCTTGCTTCCCCTCTTGCTTCCCCTCTTGCTTCTCCTCTTGCTTCAGCCCGTTCTTCTGCTTTTTTAAGCGTCGTGGCCTCGATGCGCATCCATTTTAAATGGCCTTCGTATGCTTCACGTTCATGTGCTGAAAAATTCATGACTTCTAAGACGCCTAATGCTTTTTTTAAGGCATTTATTTCTAAGCCTTCTAAGCCTTTTAACCCTTTAGGCGACATGCTCTGGTTTAATAAATCATGCCGAGTCAAAAAAGCCACCCAAAGATCTAAAGCCGTTTGTATTTTAGCTAAAAATTTTATCTTATCTATCGACTGGCTTGTGCCTCGGTCCATAAATTTTTTCAGTTCTATCGTGTGTAATTCTAAATCAGTAAAATAAGGCTCGCCTGTTTCTTTTTCTTTAACATGAAAAACATTATGATATTTATCATTTTCGACAATACTGGTAAAATTTAAAATATGAATACCAATCGCTTTGGTTAAATTGCTATAATCTTGTCCTGCACCTAATTGCTCTGTGTATAATTTTGCCCAATAATACAAGGCGCGCTTATCGTAATCGGCTTCATCGGTAATTTGTATTTCAATGTTAAATCTTTTGCCCGTTTCCCCTTGTGCTTTAATATCTAAAATAGACAATTTGTCATTTTTAAAGTTTTTAGGATTATAAGGATTTAATAAAGTAACAGAAGCTACTTTATCTTCTTCAGAGACTATGGAATTAATCAATGAAATCAACAAATCTTTATTTTCTTCTACACCGAAGATTTTTTTAAAGGCAATATCTACTCTAGGTGAAATAGGCAACATATTTTATACTCTTTTTTTTACTAAAAATGGAATTGGGCGGTTTTATCCCTTCTACCGCTTCGCGGGAGAAGGTGCCCGTAGGGCGGATGAGGGTCTTTTTTTAAAATCTTTTTTTTCCCTCATCCGGCCTTTCAGGCCACCTTCTCCCCTTACCACTCCGCTACGCGTCGTTACGGTAGAAGGGATAAAACCCTCAATTTATAATTTAAGCTTAACGCCTATGCGCAACATATTTTATACTCTGTTTTTTAACTAAGATTGCGCACGCAAGCCTTAAAATGCTCGCCTCTTTCTACGTAACTTGAATATTGATCCCAGCTCGCACAAATAGGCGATAATAAAACCATATCCCCTGCCTTGGCCAAACTGTAAGCCATAGGAACGGCTTTATCTAAAGTCTTGGCCAAATAACTTGGAATGGATTTTGGCACAATTTCTGCTATTTTATCGGCATCTCGGCCTATAAGTACCACCGCTTGAACATACTTTTCAAGAATAGGGGTCATTTCGCTAAAATCGGCCCCTTTGCCGTCTCCCCCAGCAATTAAAATCAATTTGCCTTTTTTAAGGCTAAGGCTTAAAGTAGGGGCCAAGCCTTCTATTGCCGCAATGGTTGCGCCTATACTGGTTGCTTTAGAATCATTAATAAACTGGACTTTATCTTTATTGGCTACCCACTCACAACGATGGGGTAAACCCGTAAATAAGCTTAATGCTAATTTTAAATTTAAATTTAAATTTAAATTTAAATTTTCAGTAAAATTTAGGCCTAATGCTTGAAGAATAGCCAATGCGGCCAAACAATTTGCATAATTATGTTGCCCCATTAATTTTAAATCTGAAACAGGGAAATAACTTTTTTGCCCACAAGCTAAAAATAAGTGATTATTTTCTGAGCAGATCCCCCATTGATCTTGTTCTGGCTTATCTTGAGGCTTATCTTGAGGCTTATCTAGCCCAAAACTTATATTTTTATTTATATTTTTATTAACATAATCAGGATAGGTTCTATTATCTTCACGATTATACACAATTGTATTTTTATGCCCCATGCCTAATGCATATATTTTGTGTTTTGCTTGAGCATAAGTTTCTACGTTATGATTATATCTGTCTAAATGATTAGGGCTAATATTTAAAATGGCCGAAACCGTTAAATCAAGCGACTCTGTGGTTTCTAATTGAAAACTCGATAATTCTAAAACAAAATAAACATGACAATGCGCTAAATCTGGTTCTTCTAAGATTAAATTATCTAAGGCGGTTAATACCGGCAAGCCAATATTGCCTGCTACCACAATTTTAATTTTTTGAGTTTGATTCGCATAAGCAGATAATAATGCGCCGACTAAACTCACTACCGTACTTTTGCCATTAGAACCGGTAATGCCGATTATTTGATGATTAGGGCAATATGATTTCACCGCTTGTGCAAATAATTCTATGTCGCCGATAATTTTTTTGCCTTGGGCCTTTGCTTGTTGAATAAGCGGATGGGCTATATCAATACCAGGGCTGATAATCAATAAGTCTAAACTGGGGGCACAAAAAACAGCCGACTCAAAAGCGCCTAAATGCACGCCTTGTAATAAACCGGTAGGCTCAAATTCTGCTTTGAATTTTTCTATGTCAGGTGGATTAATTCTTGAATCGGCTATCTGAAATTTTATATTGCGTTTACTTAAATAAGCCGCGACAGATTGACCTGAAAGCCCCAATCCAACGATTAATATATTCAAACGATGGATTGAGTTAGTTAATTCACAATGCATATGATCTCGTCTATTTTATATATTTTATATAAACCAGATCATACGCTATTCTTTAGATCCATTCATATCTTACTTTGACTGTCGCTGAATTCGATTTATAGCGACTTTTAGCATTATAATCATAAGCTAAACTTACGCCTAAGCCAGATTTAGGGTAAGCCGTCAAACTTACCCCTGCATTATAATTCGTCCGAGCCACTGCTCCCCCAATAGTTTGATACCCCTGTCCAAACTGAACAAATTGTGCATCGACTTTTTGTTTATGCCCAATCACATCATAAGCAACGTTCACATGCGCTTCGGGTACCACTAAGTTTTTAACTGGCTTATAATCGTAAGAAACTTTAGCCCCTACCCCGACTGATAAAGCATTGACATCATGATATTTAATGATTTGATTACTGGTAGATCTGCCCTTTTCACGATATTTATCAAAATTAAGGTGCGAATACGCTAAGCTTGCCATGGGGACAAAATGAAAGGCTTTTTCACCATAATCTTGACCTAGCTCAGCACGTGCCCCGTATTGCATGCCATAAAATTCTGCCCATTTGCCCTCATTCAGATTACCGACAGTCATATAACGTGTAGACTGATACCTATTTTTAGCCGCTAACAGCGTCCAGTCTACATATAAAGGCTTTGCTTTACTGTTCCAACTGCCGTATAAAGCCCCTTGATAATAATTCATCTCTGTTTTAGCATGATTTAAATCATGATCTATTTGAACCTGGGCAAAGCTTCCAGAAAGCCCCACCAACTTGTTTTCCCCTATGCTTTTATCTATCCCTAGCGATAAACCCCGTGTTTCTGAATGATAACCGCTGGTGTCGTTACGCTCGAGTTGCCTAGCATGCGCCCCAAGCAACTTCACCCAACTGCCATAACCATTATCATTGGTATAACCTGCTGAATACCCGGTATGATAACGA
This sequence comes from Legionellales bacterium, assembly GCA_947475765.1. Taxonomy (GTDB): domain Bacteria; phylum Pseudomonadota; class Gammaproteobacteria; order Berkiellales; family Berkiellaceae; genus CADEEZ01. Next base: position 6,163 of record CANJMM010000054.1, read on the forward strand.
TTTAAACCCAATCGAACTTCTGAAGCACGTTGAGAAATCAAAGCCAACACCTGAGTTTGCGCCCCTAATGCCCCTTGCTCTATGGCCCCATCCCCTAAAGGCGTAATTTCTTTTAAGGCTTTCTGTTGTTCTGTGATGTCTGTGATATCCGCTAAATTATCAAACAAATTCAGCAATTCTGTTTGACCCGCCGCACTAACGGTATCTACCTTCGATAATTCCCCCGCTACCCCTGCAATCGTTGGGTTTAAATTTTTTGTTGGCGCTAAGCGTGTTATCTTTAATTTTAACTGAGTCGCACCTACTCTCTCTAAAGCATATTGCACAAATAAATTATTAGGGGCATTCAGCCTCGTGGGCGTAGCCACAATCCCTCCTACTGCTGCTCTCACCAATTGTTGCTCAGATGTTGTGCCCGCAGCCGTAAGCGCTGCATTCACATTAGAAATATTTATGATGGTAGTTGCGTTTATATTTGCAGTACCCGCACCTAAACCATCATCTACATTTATCATTGGCGTGCCTACAGCAACATTTGTATTATTTAAATCAAAACCAAGAATAATGTTATCCTCATTATTTGAATTAAGAATCCCTCCTATGGCTTGTGATGCAACACCGTTGTTTTTGACAGAAAGCGTTGCGCCTTCGGCTATCTGCACATTACCTGCAATAGCATTATTTTCTCTATTAAAATTTACCCTGGCGGTATCTGTAATAATGAGATCTGTTGCTAACGCTCCTGCACCTGAACCTACTCCATTAAAATTAATAATAGATTGTTGAGAGGCGGTGACATCTCTGGCTGAGTCCGCTTGGTTGTAAAAGGTTAAAATTGCAGCATTATTTGTTTGAATGAGATTAAAATTACCATCCCCGTAAACAATAGCCTGCGTTCCAATCCCAGACAAAAGCAAACTGCTGATCCCACCCCCTAATTGTTGAACATCCTGATGAAAGATGACAGAACCACCGCCGCTTATCTCCAAATTTTGAACATAAACATCACCGTAAATATCAAGCTGTCTGCCTAGAAGACCATTAAAAGTTAATTTATCTATCTGCTCATTAGCTGCAACAGCAGTACCAATATTCCCTAACACTGCACTTGTGCCTTGAAATACAAGTTTTCCATAAAAATCATTCCCTGATGAATTAATAACAGATACATTTACCCCGCCGAGAGGCCTACTCCCAATATTCCCCCCATCTGGAATGGTTAAAAGATGATCTCCTAAAAAATTATAATCATCGCCACTCACACCGCCGCCAGGCTGCCCCTGAGTAAGATTACCATTAATATCAATAGTAGCCGCCATCGCGGTATTCAAAAAAACCAAACATAAACTCAAGAATGTAAAAAGATAAAAAATACGGGTAAATAAAGTAGATTTGATATATTTAGAAAGACTTAACATCATGATCCGACTCCCTTCTGGCTAGCAAAAAACTCCTAACCTGTGATTCGGCCAGCCAAGGGAAAACTTAAGCCTAATCGCCATTTTTTTTATCAAATCCATTGAATTATTAACTAATAGATAAGCCACTCTTTAATTTAGCCCTATCACTAGGTGCTATAACACTAAGTGATAAAGCCCAATGATCAGACTTCTATCCACTAACGCCTTTTGGGCTTAGCCTGCCTGGCTGCTGCTGGCGCCACAGGCACATCCGTGAAAACCTGTTCCAATCGAGCCTGCCCACTTAACAAAGCGTCAACTTTAAGTTTAAATTCCTCTGGGGCTATCTTTACCATGGATGATTTTAATTGTTTATACGCATCCCTATCCTTATCCTTATCATTCGCGAGAAACTTTCTTATTGCTTGCCGAACCTGATTCACAGATTTGACATCTTGCACATCAAAAGTATTAGCTGGCACGACTTGGAACACTTCCCTGGCCTTCTTCTCCCATTCCAAGCTTTGAGACAATGTTGTATGGCTAGAAAGATATTCAGCAGAATAAAAACCCCCTGAGGTTAAATTAGGTTGGCTTTCAGCTTCTGCCTCTGCCTCTGCCTCTGCTCTAGCTTCGACTTCTCTCTCGCCCTCTGACTTGAGATGATCTGCCTCTACTTGTCCTTGCTCGACGTGCTCTACTTTCGGCTCCTGCTTAGACGTATAAAAGCCTGCTTCTTCTAAGTCTTTGTATATCTGTGCGTGATCCCCCTGTGTTTTTAATGCTGTTTTTATATGAAAAAGCGACTCCTTAATCCAATACATCGCTTGATCAGATGGATCGTTTTGATCTCCTGTCCATTGAAGCCGCTGAATATTATCCAGTTCTGCTATGCTTGAAGTTATAACACCATTTATATTACCAATATTATCCGCACCATTAGCATCGATGTATAAATTCTTATTTATATTCAAAAAATCAATCCATTGTTTAACAGAATATTGTTGTTCGGCTTCAGGTTCTGGTTGTTGGGCTTCGGCTGCTGCTGCTGCTGCTGCTTCGGCGGCGGCTTTTTCGGCTGCTGCTTTTTCGGCTGCTGCTTTTTCGGCGGCAACGCGTAGGGCTTCTGCTTCAGCTGCTGCTGCTTCAGCTGCTGCTGCTGCTTCAGCTGCTGCTGCTTCGGCGGCGAGGCGTTGGGCTTCGGCTTCGGCTGCTGCTGCTGCTGCTGCTTCGGCGGCGAGGCGTTGGGCTTCGGCTGCTTCGGTGGCGGCTTTTTCGGCTGCTGCTTCTTCTTCGAGGCGTTTAGCTTCTTCGGCGGCAACGCGTGGGGCTTCGGCGGCTTCGGCTTCGGCGGCGAGGCGTTCGGCTTCTGCTTTCTGTGCTGGGTATTGATCTTCTCTTTGCTTAAAAACATCATCCGTCTCATTTGGCTGTTTTTCTAGTAAAGGAGCGATAGGGATCCGTCCTTTTGCAGATTTTCCTTTTTTCTCTTTTTGCTCTTTTTGCTCTTTTTGCTCTTTGTTTTCTGCTTCGGCGTCAGGATCGGTGAGTAGGGCTTGGGCGGCAACGCGTATGGCTTCTTGGGCATTACGATCAACTTGTCTTTGTTGAAAACTCTCTTCTGTCTCACCATCTACTTTAAGTGGAGGAGCGATAGGGACCCCTCCTGTTGCAGGTTGTTCTTTTTTCTGTCCTGGTTGTTCTTCCTTGTTTTTTCCTGCTTCGGCTGCTTTTTCTTTTGCTGCTTTTGCTTCGGCTGCTTTTTCTTTTGCTGCTTTTGCTTCTGCTGCTTTTTTTGCTTCTTCTTCTGCTTTCGTTTTTTCTGCAGCCTTGTTTTTTTGGATTGTTGCTTCTTTTTGAGCTTTCGCTTCTTTACCATAATTAAGAAGCGATTTTAAGCTTTCTCTTATATTTCCTAAAGCCGCACTCCTCGTTAAGTGTTGACTTTTTGGAAAACATTTATAATATTCTGTATCATAATTTTTGCTAGCTTTCTCTGTTGATGTAGCTTGCTTTTTCAATGGGATCTGGTGCACTAATTCCTGCTTAAATTCTTTAAGAAGGTTTATGCCTTCTTTTACTTCCTTTCCCTCTTTAAATTCTTTTTCCTTAACTTTTTCTAATTTTGCTTCAGCTATTTTAAGCTCCGCTTTTATAGCGTTTATTTTATCTTCATATTCTTGTTTTTCATGTTGAAGCAACTCTGCTTTTTTTTGTTCAGCCGTCAACAAACTTTCTTTTAAAACAACAGTACCTTCACCTACATTTTTTTGATCTTTCAAGAGATTATGCAATTCGTGTTGATCCCAGTTCAAGGTTTTATTTGATCTTAGATTGAAATATTCAAGCATTTTTTCATTTGCTTTAAAAAAAAGGTTTTTATCTATATTCTTAAAACGCATCTCCCTTTCTGCGTCCTCCTTTTTTCCCTCTTCAGTCTTTAAGCTTGTAGTTATTACACTTACTTCTTCTATAAAACGTAATATCTCAGAAGTTTTCCTAAGCGCTGCTATAATGCTATTTTCAAATTCATCTAAATATAATTGTTCCTGGTCTACTCTTTCATCATTAAAGTCAAAGTCATTATCAAAGTCTTCATTATCACTCATAACATTCTCCTCAATTATCAAAATAAAAAACCATTCAATTCAAACGCTCATTTAAGAAAATCTAGATTTAAGATAAACGTGTATCTTCGCGTATTGAACAAATCTATTTCTCCTAACCTAAAGAGTGTTTTTTTCAAAAGTTAGTTCCTTTAAAATCAAAAAATGTCAGAGCAATTTTAAAATGTCACCTTTCAGCAAGTTAAAAATGTCACCTGTTTAAACAGCCAGCTATAATTATCGTGTATATATACACACCCAAGGAGGGGATTATGCAG
>CANJMM010000055.1 GCA_947475765.1 Legionellales bacterium
AGGCAACCTCTACTTCTATTTCAGGGGTGTTTGCTGCGGGTGATGTCGCCGATTCGATTTATCGACAAGCCATTACATCAGCCGGATCGGGTTGTATGGCAGCACTCGATGCTGAAAAATACTTAGATGACCTCCCATTATCTTAAGATTATCTTAATTTTGTAGGGGACAATCGCTTCATCACTGCCATTAAGTTAAAGGAACATCTGGTTAAAGAATGTTATCTGACATTTTTATAAATCGAAAAATAAATGATAATTTTGATCGCTGGGCCGGCACAGAGACCGGCCCCTACTTATCTGCCCAAATTCAAAACGTAACGCTCCGTAGGGGCCGGTCTCCGTGCCGGCCCAATTCGATTTGCCGCCCCCCGGGTACCTTAACTTAATGGCAGTGAAGCGCTCCATATTGTCTATTTATCGGCTTAAACCTACCGTTCGTCAGATTTTTAGAGGTTTTATATTGTCTATAGCTAAATAACCGGGTAAGCTTACCTTATAACTTAACTGAAAATTTAAATAAAAAGGTATTCTTATGGATGTGAACTCACAAACGAGTGTAGATGCGCAAAATCTAAATGAACTCACCCAAGAAGAAAAAAATAGCTGCCTAATTGAGGCTGCTGGAAATGGCAACACTGACTTGGTAGCACGACTTCTTACAGAAAGAGCAGATATAAACGCTATAGACCAAGATGGCTACACCGCCTTAATCAATGCGGCCCAAAATAATCACGATGCCGTGGTAAGACTGCTTATTAATGCACAGGCAAATATAGAAATAATCGTAAACCGAAACGGCAATACTGCGCTAATAGAAGCACTAATCAATAATGCAGAAAGCATCGTAACACAGTTAATATCGGCTGGCGCAGATTTAGAAGTTGTACACCGATATGGCAAGACTGCCCTCATCCGCGCAGCGCGAAATGGGGATACAGATCTGGTGGCACAGCTTATTCAACGGGGGGCAAATTTAAAAGCTGTGGACCAAAATGGTAACAGCGCGCTGATGGCAGCTGCTCTTAGTGGCTGCGCCGCCACGGTGGAATTGCTTATTGTCGGTGGTGAAGATTTAGAACTGACCAATAACACTGGAAATACTGCCCTAGCCCTGTCTGGCACGAAAAACACAGAGGAGTATCGTGAAGTATCGGCCTTACTACTCGGGGCAATGTCTGAAGCTCAACGAAATGCAGTCTCGCATTCAGCTAACCTTCTCACGCAACACGTTATGAGAAGACATCTCAACGCTATGCAAGATCAGGTCAATTTAATAATGGGTGTTTATATTGGTGCATTTTCTACTCAAAATCAAGATCGAAACTTTCTCTATGGACTATTGCCTGAGGGGCCCAGAGAAAATATATTGAGTTTTCTTTTTCCTAAAAGGTACGATTTTAGAGCCTGCCTGAATACAATTCAGATGAATGCCTTAAGCCCAATATCTGAATTATTAAACGGCGCAATGGCACGACGATAAATCATTTTATCCCCCATGATCATCTGTTAATGGCCTATCAAATGGCGCGGGGGTTTGTGCAAAGCCGGTATCTTGAGACTGATTAAAAGCTTCCAACGCTTTTGTACAGCCACTTGCTAAAATAGCGGATTGATCCGCTTGACATAAACCCTCGCAACGCTTAATTAAGTCTGAAATAGCTTCTTTACTTTGAGCTGTTTTATAATCAGCGCAATTCGCTTTATTCAATAATTCATGGGTTGCCACTAAATTTAATTTAGCGGCAGCTAACTGTTTTACTAAATTATTTTCAGAAAGCAGCGCGCTCATAATATCTGTCGCATATCCTGTACCGCAACTGGGATTGGATTTGCCGTCATCTAATCCATTACAGCCCATTTGAACACCGCAAACCATGAGTGGCATAGCCATATTCGCATACTTATTGGTTATCCAAGGATGCATTGCCCAAAAATCAGCGGGTCGACTTAAGCAAGCAGAAATAGATAGCCCTGATAACTGTGATACCGATCCTGACTCGCAAACAGGACCCGGCAAGCAACTCGCCTCACAAGATTGGAGGTCTTTATCTGCAAGAATAACAGGAATAGCGCCTATCTGAGTGCTTTCCCCAGAAAAATGCACCACCATCGTAAAACAGCCTCCATTAGAAAGCAGTATGTTTTTACATTTAGCCACAAAAGAAGAGGATCCGCTCGCCTCTCCAAAACACGCGCTATCGCCTAATTCAAAAACACCCTGAGAACATCCCCCCGTTACCTGAGTTTTAGAACTAAGGCAAGAAAAAATAGATCCTGATTTTGGTAAAAGCAAATCCACATGGCTTATCCCGCTAAAATTTTCATATGGACAAGATTCTGTTAAACCATGTTTATCACAAATTTTATAATGATATGAAACTGTGCCTACTTTTTCGTTGATCTGGCGTGAAAGAAACTCAATCAAAAATCCCTTTGAACATACAGTCGTTTTTAGATGTGTCTTTGAAGCGCCTTCACAAACCGTTAAATCAGGTAATTTTACCAAAGCTTTGACAGGCATCATCACAAAAAACATTATCAAGCATATTATTGCGCGAATATAATTCAAGTGCATTCACTATTCCTATTGGCGTTGGCATAAGATTGGCTATATAGTCGAGCTAAAATGCTGTCCCAGCTGGCTTCTATTCTTATCGTCTGAGAAAAAGGCAAAGTTAAATTAGCAAAAGGCTTGAAGCTTAATATTGCCCGTATGTTCGGACATTGATTCAGAACCAATCCAATTTTATCTAATAAATCATAAGTAAAAGCGGTGGCATTAATAAAAACCACCGTTGCTTTTTTTATGTCGGGCAGCTTATCTGGGCTTAAAAAATTACCTTGTAACAAACTCAATTTTTTATTTTTTAATTTTAATTTTAATTGTAATTCAAGTTTAGGTAATATTTTTATGGCTTGTTCGTGCAATTTTACAGAAGCCTCAATGCCTATGGCTTCTTGACACTCGGTGCCTAATAACATGCTAACGCAAATTTTACCTAAACCCGATCCTAAATCTAAAAATATATCATGAGGCCCCAAGTTGATTTTCTTAGAAAAAGCCATTAGGCTTAAGTAATGTACCTCGCCATAAGTTAAGCATACATCATGATTCACATAATTTTTAATTTCTTCAGGCGTATACTTAAGATAGCCATTCATCTCTTGGTATAAATTAGTTAAATACTCTTGTACAATTTCGTGATGCATTCTTTACTTATGCTTGTATGATCTTACCAAGATTAGCCGAGTCACTGACACTTTAGGAGCTCTCATCTGAATAAAAAATCCTATCAAAAGTTATATCATACAAATATCACTAAACGTATTATTTTTGAATTTATTTTTGGCCTAGTGGTGATGTATTTGGGGTGCAGGATTCATCCAACAAGTTTACTAAATGCTCAACCTATTTACCTTTCTACGGCCGTTGTATTTGGGCTTTATTCTATAAGGGGCTACCGGATCAGTGCCGGATTATTTGTTGGTGGCGTTTTAGCTTATTATTTTTCGCCTGGCTTTTCTTATTTTTTTATCCCTTCGGTTATTTATACCCTACAAATATTATTATGTGCTTTTTCGATTCGATATTTATTAGATAAACTGCATATTGCGCTTGTTTCGATGCGAAATCTAAAAGAAATTGTTTTTTTTGTTATTTTATCTATAATTATACCAAAATTTTTCTTTGGCTTATGGGTTACTGCCTTAGGGCATACCGTAGGTATACTAAGTATAACAACTATATTTTTAGTATGGGATGCTTATGTGCCAAAATTAAGCCCTCCTCCTCAAACTAAAAAACGCTTACTTGTCATCAGTTTTATCTGGCTGATTATAGGTATAATCACTTATTTATTTTGTGATTATATTTATAAACAAAACGATTGGCGCACTATTATCTTAATTTTATTAAGCTATATTAGCTTAATTTTATTATGTTTGGGGATATTAACAAAATGCACCAATCGTTTTTTCAATGTAATTGGATTGGCTTTTATTGCCTTATCTGTTTTATTTTATGCTATTTTACACCCCAGTGTAATATATAATCATGCCGTACACACGATTTATATACAACTAGGGCTTATTGTAGTAAGTGCTTTTTGGATAGGTTTATTGGCTGCTTTCTAGTTCCGCTTCGGGTTCAGGTTGTTTTTGAAATCGGCCGCGAATTAACGCCCCATATCCTTCTTTAAAGCTAGGATAAATAAAATGGTACCCTGAAGCAAGAATACGTGTGTTTTGACATTTTTTATTACTCGTGGGACGTTGGCTAGATTTATCGGGATTGTCTGACCATTCGACTTTGACCCCTACTTGTTTTGCTATCCATTGAATCACATCATTTCTAGAACAGGGTTCAGAGTCCACGCCTAAATAAATATTCTCAGGATCTGTTAAGTTCATTATGTGGCTTAACAACCCGACTGCATCTGCCAAATGAATACGATTTGTGCAAGGGGATCGCACACTACATTTTGCTTGAGCTGTTTTTACGCGTTGAATTAAATTTTCTCGGCCTGGGCCATAAATTCCGGCTAATCGAACAATTGAAACATTAAAAGTAGAATCTAAAAAAGTTTCTTCTCCCATTAAGACTCTAAAGCCAGCAAAATCCATTGGCTCAGTTTTGGAGCATTCATCTACCCATTCGCCCCGCTGTTGGCCATAGACCCCTGTACTTGAGACCATAATAATACGTTTAGGTTTTTGATGTGCTTTTTCAAGGGCAAAAAGCAAATTTCTGATGCCATGCTCATAGGCAATACGATAAGCTTCATCTGAATAGGCATCGGGAGAAACCATATAAAAAACATAATCTAGCTTGTCAGGCAAATCTGTGTCGGTCAAATTCATAACATCGACTTTAACTGGCTTAATGCCAAAGGGTAAGCTATCTACCTTTCTTTTTGCGCCCCAAACAGCATGGCCATTTTTGGCTAATAATAAGCCCAAATGTGTGCCAATATAGCCACATCCCATAATTAATATATTTGCCATAATCTTTCACTTACCTAGTTAGTTACTTTTAAAGTTTTGTATTATTCACTTTACGCTTTAATATTTAATATCTAGTATACTGATATCACCTAAGCCTACAAGAGATAATTCATTATGTTAAAAGCCGTTAACCGTATTTTTCTCAATGGTATTAAAGCCTTTTTACCTGCAGCCATTACCTTGTCTTTATGTGTGTGGTTATTTAATAATATCGAAGATTTTTTTGGACATTTTATTAAATTATTTTTACCCCCTGAATCTTATCTTTCTGGTATGGGTGTGATATTAGGCATTGTGATTATTTTTTTATTGGGCTTAATGATCAATGCCTTTATTATAAAACAACTCTATGCACTATTAGAAAAAATCTTAAAACGTATTCCCCTCGTTAAAACTTTATACAATGCTTTATTAGACATGTTTAGCTTATTCGATGCCAAACAATCTGGTGCAAGCAAACAAAAAGTCGTCGTTGTTAATACTAGTTTAGGTAAACAGCTTGGTTTTATTACCCGGGAAAAGCTTGAAGGCTTACCTAATGCGTTTGGTGATATATCTCATGTCTTAGTTTTTTTGCCTTTCAGTTATCAATTAGGCGGCTTTATGGTCTCTATGCCGCGAGATCAACTCGAGCCTATAGACATGACCGTAGATGAAGCCCTTGCTTTGGTTGCCAGTGCAGGTGTCATTGGCAAGCGCTCTGCTGAAAATAAAAATTAAAAAATAAATCAGGAATAAATCATGGCACAACTCTCAAAATGGGACGTAGAATATAAATTAAAAGCCCTAGGTTATATCCTACCCGAACCCATGCAAACCCCTAACCACATCAAACTCCCCTTTCCCTGGGTAAAATGCATTGATAATAGAGCGCTTATTTCTGGCCATTTGCCTTTACAATCCGATGGTAGCTTATGGCAGCCTTTAGGTAAAGTTGGCCAAGAACTTACGGTTGAACAAGGCTATGAAGCGGCAAAACAAGTGGGTTTAGCCATATTAGGTAGCTTAAAGCGTGAATTAGGTGATTTAAATCGCATCACACATTGGGTACGCATTTTTGGGATGGTGAACAGCGCAGCTGGTTTTAATAAACAACCCGCTGTTATCAATGGCTTTACCGATTTAATTTTAGAAGTATTCGGGCCAGATATTGGGTTTCATGCCCGATCTGCAGTTGGGTTATATGAACTGCCTTTTCAGGTACCGGTTGAAATTGAAGGTGAGGTTTTATTTATATAAGCGAGTTAACGCTAAATGTAAGCATAAAATAAAACATTTAATCACCCACAATTCTTACATCTTACAGTTCATTAGGTGCTACCTTACTTTACCTGTCGGGGGTTTTTTTGTATTCTCTTCAACTAGGACATTACCGGGAATAGATGTTTGCAGTTTTATGATCTGTTTTTCCATTGTAGTTAACATGTTGTCCATTCTGGATCCTGCATAATTATGTTCTTTTTTAAGTTCAGCTTTTAACCCTTCTATTGCTGGCGTCATAATTTTAATATACTCTTGTTCCGCGTGACTTTTTAACTCATCAGTATTATTAGGATTCTTAACTGCACGATAAGCGGTTGTAGCCTCTTTAAGCGCTTCTTCCAGTTTTGTTAGCTGTTTCTCTCTATTTTTAGATATTTTATTTACATATCTATTTTGGATGACATTAAGTATGGAGTGCTTAGATCGATTTCCCTCTAAATACATTGATTTAATATTTTCTGGCTTTTCTAACGTTGACACAAGGCTTTGGAAATCTTTTTCTTGGCCAATGTTAGGGCGATTTTCTTTTGGTGTATAATGTGATTTTACCATGACTAAAAAATTGGTTGATACTTTTGAATTAATTTTTTCTTCAGTTTTATTTTGTTTTTCTATTGCCTTTTCAATTGCTTTTATAACAAGAGCCCTTTCTTCTGGAGAAAGGGGTTTCATGTATTCAGAAAGTTTTTGGTAATTTTTGCTGTTTTCTTGAACAAGATCGCCGTTTTTTAATTTTGGAATAAAGAGTTTTATCCATTCAATGGCCTTATTAACTTCTGAGTCTCCCGGAAATTTAAAAGCTTCTTTTGTAATATCGTCATAAACAGACCGTAAATATTCTTCGATCTCTGAATATTTTTTTTTGCTTGCATCGGCATCGGCATCGGCATCGGCATCGGCATCGGCATCGGCATCGGGGTTATCATAAAAATCCTGGCCTTCCTCAGCTCCATCAACGTTTGAGCTGTCTTTGGCTTTGATTTGTTCAGCTTTTGTTGCTAAGTAGAGGAGATCGGCTTCAGCTTTTTCAGCTTTTTCTTTTTCTTTTTCTTTTTCTTTTTCTTTTTCTTCAAGCTTGGCTACATTTTCTTTCATTGTAACAATATTACCTTTAAGAAATTCTTCTTTGGTCATTTTATTTTTTACAGCAGGGTTATGTGCATTTGTTGATAGCATGATTGTTGCATATGCTAATATAAAAGCCTCATCTTTAGTGAAGATTTTTGGATTTTTTTCACTGAACTCTTTGCTAAAGGCTTCGGCTATTCTGTCAATCTTTTGTGCTTCTCCTGGCATTTTGAAGTGACTAAAAAAAGATCTCATGGCTGGTACAAACTTATCATTTTTTTTAATGCTTAATTTAGCATATTGTTTTAAAACCTCTTGAATAAATGGGTCTGTTTTTTTAGTCTCGGGATGAACCTCCCCTAAAAAATCACCAATTTCTGTTAAATCCCCGCCCCTTCCCTCATGAATTCTTTTTGCCACTTCTTCAGCAGTAGGTGGCCTATTATTTTCCAAAAATAATAACTCGCGATAGTTTTTATTATTAAGAAACTTTTCATGAATATCCATAAATAACCTCACTTTTAATTAGCAATAATTTACTATTTTTATCTTCTTCAAAGGTATAGAGCGGGTAAGTGGTGATAAAGTTCCAAAAAAAAATAAATTTGTCAGAGCAATTTTAAAATGTCCGCTGTTTAAATTCCCAGCTATAATTAGCGGGTATACAAACATTCCAGGGAGCAACTGCGCTTATCTCAAAAAACGAGGTAAAGTGAATCATCGATAGGCGATAGATCTCATGTCTTAGTTTTTTTATCTTTTAGGCCGCGAGATCAACTCGAGCCTATAGACATGACCGTAGATGAAGCCCTTGCTTTGGTTGCCAGTGCAGGTGTCATTGGCAAGCGCTCTGCTGAAAATAAAAATGAATAAAATTAATAAAAATTAATAAAAATTAATAAAAATAAAAAAATTAAAAAATTAAAAAATAAATCAGGAATAAATCATGGCACAACTTTCAAAATGGGACGTAGAATATAAATTAAAAGCCCTAACCACATCAAACTCCCCTTTCCCTAGGTAAAATGCATTGATAATAGAGCGCTTATTTCTGGCGATTTGAATCGCATCACACATTGGGTACGCATTTTTGGGATGGTGAACAGCGCAGCTGGTTTTCATAAACAACCGGCTGTTATCAATGGCTTTACCGATTTAATTTAAGTGAGGTTTTATTTATATAGCAAGTTAAGGCTAAACGTTTTGACATAAATCATATATTTTACCTATGTTTTTATAATTCATCACATAAAAATTGCCTATCTTTTGCTCTTGCTCACCTGCATACACTAAAAACCCCATCGGCATTCTCTCGCCTACTAAGCTCTGATAGAATCTTAAATTATTGAGTAAACTAATATTAAAAGTACTGGTTGATTTGATTTCTATAGGAATCAAAGCGTGTCGTACTTTAACAATAATATCCACTTCATTTTGATGGTTGTCGCGATAATAATATAAATAAGGTTCTTTCCCTGAATTTTTGTAAGATTTTATCAATTCCAATAAAACTAAATTTTCAAATAAACTGCCACGTAATCTGTCACGTGAAACTTGAGTTGCCTCTTCAAGCCCAAGCAAATAACTTGCTTGCCCTACATCAGCAAAATATAATTTCGGTGATTTTATTACACGTTTCCCAAAATTTTCATAATAAGGCTGTAAAGTTTGTGTGATAAACGAAGCGCCTAATACTGATAACCAATTTTTAATCGTCGCAGAGGTCATGCCTACATCATTAGAAAGGCCTTCTATACTTAATACGCCGCCGATTCGACCTGCGCAAAGTTGAATAAAACGCTGAAAAGAATCAAGATTTTTTATATTTAGAATTTGTCTGACATCACGTTCAAGATAAGTTTTAATATAGTTTCGATGCACTAAAGTTGAATTCATTTTTTTACTATAGATAGCGGGAAAAAATCCATCTAATAGCATTTGATCTAATGATTTATCCATTTTTAGACAGCTTAATTCATGAAGACTAAAAGGATAAAGATCTAAAATAGCGGTTCTTCCAGCTAAAGATTGAGAAATAGCTTCATGTAATTGTAACTGATGGCTACCTGTTAAAATAAACATACCTGGCTTTTGCGCTTTATCGACGATAACTTGAATATAAGATATTAAATCGGGAACCCGTTGAATTTCATCTAAAATTACGCCATTGGGATTGTCTGCAAAAAATTTTCTAGGATCGGCTTGTAATAATGCTCTGATATCTGGTTCTTCTAAATTAAAATAAGGTTTATCTGGATAGTTCATTTTTACCAAGGTGGTTTTACCCGATTGCCTTGGACCAAGAATAGTCACAACAGAGAATTGTTCCATGACTAACTTAAAATGGGCTGTAATTTCTCGATGAATGAGCATAAATCCGTACAATTCCATTAGTCGACTGATGAATCTGTACGGATTATAGTTATTTTTTTGTAAAAATGCTATTTAGCAGCCAAAAATCTTCTGGAAATTTTTGCCCGATTCTTTACTATCATCCGATATCAATCAACTAGCTATAACTTAAAACCGACATTAATCACTTCAAGCAGCTAACTACGGCTTAAAAGAAAAATAGTGGTATCTTCGAAGTAGTGAGCTTTATAACCTACCCCTTTTTAAAGAGGTCCATCGCAAAGCGATGGGGGGTTTTATCCTGCCATAAATTGTAACTACCCATATCAAAAAAAAGCCATAATCCCCTAATGGCAATTCAGATGGTGCTTTCTGGTCAATTTATTGAATAAGGGGGAGCTTGCTTTACACACAAAATCCCCCCGCTCTTTAAAAAATGGGAATAAGAAAGCTTCATTTAAAATAGTGCTGAGAGGGGGGGAGCACTTACCTATTTTTAGATAAAAGAAAGCCAATAATTTTAATAAAGATTAAAGTGCATTTCAAATAAAACCCCCCATCGCTTTGCGATGGACC
>CANJMM010000056.1 GCA_947475765.1 Legionellales bacterium
ACGATTGAATTAGGCCTTAAATTGATAGACTTAGTTGAAAAAGGAAGTAATAGCATGTTGTTTAATCGCATAAAAGGCATTCGTAAAAAACTTTCGGGTAATTTAGGCTTTCTTATTCCAATTGTACATATTAAAGATAATTTATCATTGAGTCAAAGTCAGTATAGAATTTTAGTTCAAGGCGTTATAGTCGGATCAAGTGACATTATGTTAAATAAAAATCTTGCCATTAATCCAGGCCAGATTTTTGGAAGTATTGAGGGCGTAGAAACTAAAGAACCAACATTTGGACTTCCAGCTAAATGGATAGATAAAAGTCAATCTGATAGAGCTCAAAGTTTAGGGTATACGGTCGTAGATGTGCCTACTGTTATAGCTACGCATTTAAGCCATATTTTGCAAAATAATGCTTATCAATTATTTGGACATGATGAAGCGCAAAAATGGCTCAATCAATTAAGTAAAACCTCACCTAAACTTTCGGAGGAGCTCATTCCAAATACGATGAGTTTATCTGTTTTGGTTAAGGTTCTCCAAAATCTATTAATGGAAAATGTGCCTATTAGAGATGCGCGTGGTATTGCCCAAAGTTTGGCTACTCAAACCATAAAGAGTCAAGATCCTGGCATTTTAACCGAAGTGGTTAGATGTGCTATTGGACGAATGATTGTTCAAGAAATATATGGCTCTCGACCTGAACTTTCGGTGATTGGATTAGATCCAAAGTTGGAACAAATCTTGCAACAGAATCTTCAAGCATCTGGAGGGGAGGCTATGGGTATCGAACCTAGCATTTCAGAGAAAATTCAAAAATCCATACTTGATTTTGTTAAAAAGCAGGAATTAAGTGGAGACCCAGCTGTTTTATTAGTGAGTTCAGGATTACGTAGATTTTTTGCACGATTCACAAGATTAATGGATGTCAGCTTACCTGTTATGTCATTTAATGAAATCCCGGAAGGGAAGCAAATAAAAATGATTTCAAGTTTAGGGGATAATTAACATGAGAGTTAAACGTTACACGGCTGAAAATATAAGAAAAGCAATGCAGTTAGTGAAAGATGAGCTTGGGGAAGAAGCGATTATTTTGTCTAACCGAATCGTAGGTGATATGGTTGAAATTATTGCAACAGAAGAACCTCCAATTAAACGTTTTGACACAACTATACTACAATCTAAAAGCGCTCAGTTCAACGAGGCTCAATTGGTTGAAAAGTCTAGCATAGATGCACTCACAAGCCGTATTGAGTTTTTCCAAAATATCATAGAAAAATATGCCAGTTTGTTTGATTTTAAAATGAGGTATCAAACGCCATATGCTTTTTATTTGTTTAACTTCTTGTATCAGTGTGGATTCAGTGAAGTTTATTCCAAATACATTGTTCAGCAGTTTTGTCAAAGCTCAATACAGAAGAAAGAAATTTTTGATAAGTTGCTTGCTATATTAAGATCATCTCTTATGTTTTCAACAAAAGAAATTTTAGGGGGGTATTTGTTTGTAGGTCCATCCGGGTCTGGAAAAACATCTGCAATAGCTAAATTTTCCACTTGTTATCGCTTAAGTAACCCAGATGCAATTATATCTTTTATTTATCTGGATTTAGATAAAAATGGAGGGGAGAGAAATTTAGCACAATATGCCAAAATATTAAATGCGAAATTCTCTTATGCTGACAGCTTTGATGTGTTTAAACAAATTATAATTAATGCTCAAAACCATGATCTGGTTTTAATAGACTCCAGTTTTAGCTTTAAGCCAGAAGAATATGAAAAAATAAGAGCAATATTAACCTCTTGGCATTTTGTGACTTTAGGCGTTGTTCCAACAACGCATGACAACAAAATAATACAGAATTTTTTTAGCAAAATAGAGGTAGATGAACTAATTATAACAAAAGTAGACGAATCTCAAAGAATAGGGGTCGGCTTAAGTTTGGCTCATGAATTGAACAAGCCAATTGCTTTTTTTTCTACAGGGGTTCAGCTAACCAATCAATTCCCTAGTGCAAACATCAATATTATTTCGAAAATTATCTTCGACTTGGAGGCAGGTTTAATGGAAGGGGAAACAGAATCTTTTGTTTTAGATGAACCAGTTATTTGGAAAATGAGTGGGGCACTATAAATGAAATCAAAGCCGACTATTATTTCTATAACGGGTGGAAAAGGCGGCGTGGGCAAAACTCAGGTTGCAGTTAATTTATCTATTTCTTTGGCTGAGCAAAATAAAAAAGTTTTATTACTGGATGCTGATTTAGGATTAAGTAATATTGATATTTTATTAGGATTGAACCCAGTATTAAATTTGTCTAATGTCATGAATAATACCTGTCAAATTTCAGACATTATTTTAAAAGGCCCAATGGGATTGGATATTCTTCCAGCTTCTTCTGGAGTAATGAGCATGGTTTCTCAGGATTTAAGATTTTATGGTGGCTTAATGGCTGCAATTGATACCATACTAGATGGGTATGATTATTTTATTATTGATACGGCTGCCGGTATTTCTCCTAGTGTTATTCCTTTTTTATGTCACAGCGACGAATTAATTGTGGTATTCATAGACGATCCTACTTCAATTATGGATGCTTATGCAGTTATTAAGATTATGAATCAGCATTATGCACGTAAAAAGTTTTATGTTATCCCTAACTGTGTTAAAAGCATGCAGGACGGATCAAGTTTGTTTGCTAAGCTAACTAATGTAGCTGGTAGATTTTTGCATGTATCATTGAATGAATTGGGATGGGTGCCAGAAGATGCTCATGTGCGTAAAGCAGTACAGCATCAAAAAGCAGTAGTAGAAATGTTTCCAGGTTCTAGAATATCAGAAGCATTTCGATTAATTGCCAAAAAACTCATCTCTCAAAAACTTGAACTGAGAGTAGGTAGGACGCAGTATGAGAAGCAACCAGAAAAAGAAAGGCCAAGCGCAATCGATTGAGGTTGAGGTTGAACAAAATTATGTTTCAGAATATGCCCCTTTGGTAAAACGTATTGCCCATCATTTAATCGCACGATTGCCTTCAAGTGTTTTAGCAGAAGATCTTGTTCAAGCAGGGATGATAGGGTTAATTGAGGCAAGTCGTAATTTTAATCCGACAAAAGGTGCAAGTTTTTCAACTTACGCAGGGATTAGAATTCGCGGATCTATGTTAGATGAAATGCGAAAAGGAGATTGGGCGCCACGTTCGGTTCATCGAAACACACGCAAAGTGCAGAAAGCGATACGTGAAGTTGAAAATAAAAATGGTAGAGATGCAAAAGATGTTGAAGTAGCTGAATTAATGGGCTTAACTATTAAAGAATATCATAGCATACTACAAGATACCAAAGGTGCTAAGGTTTTTACATTTGAAGAGATGGGGATAGATGATGATATTTTATCTTCTACTACCACTATTGCTTTAATGGGACCTTTGGAAAAATTACAAAAAGATAATTTTTACAAAGTCCTTGCTTCTGAAATAGCCAGGCTTCCAGAAAGAGAAAGATTAGTATTATCTTTGTATTACGACGAAGAGCTTAATTTACGGGAAGTTGGAGATATTTTAAATGTCAGTGAATCACGTATTAGTCAAATTCATAGCCAGGCAATGACTCGGCTTCAATTAAGAATGCAAGAATGGAAAAATGTAGATTAAAAGTATGGATAGCTTAAGTTTATTAGGCATTATAATCGCATTTGGTGCGGTATTAGGCAGCCAATATTTTGATGGCGGTAGTTTAAATAGTTTAATTAATTTACCTGCATTGGCAATTGTGCTACTAGGGTCTTTTGGCGCTGTTTTATTAGAAACACCAAAAGAACATATTAAAACTGCTATAAAATTACTTCCTAATGTCTTTAAAAATTTACCTGAATTAGAACCCACTATGCAAGAGTGTGTAAAATGGAGTATGATTGCACGAAAAGAAGGGAAGCTTGCTTTAGAAAATTATCTTTTTTCAAACTATTCTGGCTTTACCAAAAAAGCCATACTCCTCATCGTTGATGGTTATGATATAGATCAAGTGAAAAATATTTTAACTTATGATATGCAGGCATGGGAAAGTAAGCTATTAAAATCAGCTAAAGTGTTTGAAAGCTGGGGGGGGTACACGCCAACTTTAGGGATATTGGCCGCAGTGCTTGGTTTAATTCATGTTATGGAAAATTTATCAGAACCTCAAGCATTGGGTAGTGGTATTGCGGTTGCATTTGTTGGTACTATCTATGGAGTAGGCTTTGCCAACATGATTTTTATTCCTATTTCTAAAAAATTAAAACATTATATTCAACACATGCTTGTTCAAAAAATAATGATAATTCAAACAACTGTGTCTATTTTGAAAGGCGAAAATCCTAACAGCCTAAGATCCAAGTTAGAGAGTATGATTTAACATTATGGATATAAAGAAAGAAAGTTATATTGACGATAATGTTGAATCCAATCGATGGATTGTTTCTTATGCAGACTTTGTTACTTTATTATTTTGTTTATTTGTTGTTTTGTATGCGATGTCATCTGTTGATCAACAAAAATATAAATCAGTTGCACATTCAATTTCAACGGCATTAAACACTCCGACGCTTAAAGAAAAAGAAGATAATATTAATCTTGTAAATATTGCCGAGATTATCCGATCTGAAAAACCTCCTATCAATTCTGAATTTTTGGTTTTGAAAAAAAATATTCGAGAGGGGTTAAATGGTTTTTTTTCAAATGAATTAATTTCTATTAAAGAAGATAAAGACTGGATAGAGATTGAGTTAAAAAATTCGATTTTGTTTGATGAAGGGAGTGCAAGATTAATGCATTCTGGCTTTGAAGTATTGGAAAAAATTGCTTTAAAATTAAAGCCTATTCCTAATATTATCCAGGTAGAAGGTTTTACAGATGATATACCTGTTCAAAATCAATATTACCCCAGCAATTGGGAACTGTCTTCAGCTCGATCAGCTGCTATCGTCAGGAAGTTAGAAGACTTTGGCGTTCAGTCTGAGCGGATGTCTGTAGTTGGGTACGGCAAAAATTATCCTGTTGCAGATAATAAATTAGACAATGGCCCCTCTCAAAATAGAAGAGTTAAATTATTAATTTTTAACGCTTTTAAAAGAACTCGCCTGGAGTCAATGGTAGTAAGCTCAAAAAAAACACAGTCCCAGGATATTCATCCAGTTGATATAGAAGGAGGTAACATTCGTTTTACTAATGTAAAAGATCGAAACTCTTCTTCTTTTGATCTAAAATGAAATCAGATTAAATAAAATATTGGCTAAGGGGTTAATAATGAATTTGTTAACAGGTTACATAGAAGTGAGTTTGGCGGCCTTTGCAGTGATTTTTTTTATGCAAGGTTATATTTTTTATCAAATACTTAAACTGAAAAATAATTTTATTTTTCACACTCAAGATTATAAAAAGAAACAATCTGAATCGGATGTTTTTGAAAAAACTTCATTAGGCGTTGGAAAAAGATTAATTGAGCTTGAGCAACAAGTTCAAGCGATTAATGATAGAATATCAAGAATAGAAATGCAAAGCAATAATGATCATGGTTCTTACCCACAAGCCATAAAACTCATAGAATTGGGTGCCGATATCGATGAAATATCACAATCTTGTGGTATCAGCAAAATAGAAGCAGAACTATTATTAGTCTTGAATAAAAACAGAACCAAAACACCTCTGTGAATTAAAAAATATAATGAAATTTTATCTTAGGCCAGATCGTTCGCCTACTTATTATAATATTGCGCAATGTTTAATGAAAAAAAACTGGCATAAAACAAAGTTAAGTTTTTTAGCTCATTTTTCTGAAAAAGTTTTCAATTATGATAAAAATATTTCCCGTCAATTAGAATATAAGCATTTTTTGGCTAAATTGGTTCAATATTCTTGCCCTGAAGTCATGCCAGAAACAATTTGTATTAATGATTCAAGCTGGAAGCTTAGTTTAGATAAACTTGGCCAAACCCATAATCAAGATAAAACAGCTTGGATTTTAAAGCCGGCTTTGCTAAATAATGGACAAGAGATACATATTTTTAATCATATTTCAGAAATTAAATCACATTATATCCAAAATAATCGAATGGGGGGAGAACATATATTACAACATTATATAACGACCCCACATTTACTCAAAGGTCCTAATAATGCTGGGCATAAATATAGCCTCCGAATGTTTATGGTTTTAACAAATTACCAGGGGGCATTTCTTTACCCACATGGCTATTTCAATATTGCGGTTACACCGTATGATGCAAATAATTTTTATGATTTAAGCGGGCATATTACGAATGAGCATTTACAAGAGGATAGGGTGAACGTGATTCAAATCCCCTCTTTTAAATATGACTTATTTAAGCCTATTTACCCAAAAATCAAATCTATTTTAACTCAGGTGATTTTTGCTTTAGAAAAAAAATACCCCTCTATGTTTTTGAATGCGAATGTGAATGCAAATAAAAAATTGGCTATTTTCGGCGTAGATTTTATCGTGGATGTAGACCAACGGGTGTGGTTAATAGAAGCCAATCATGGACCTTGCTTTCCCATAACACAAACGCATGATTTACAAGCCAGTTTATATGCAGATTTTTGGAAAAATTTGATTGAGGAATTTGTTCAACCGATAGGAAAAAAAACACCGGTTGAACAAATTCAGTATACTATCTTTGACCGATTGGATTAACGCCCTTTAGCGCTACCTTGATAGTTTTTCGATATGGGGTTTCTGTTGTTTTGGCTTCGTCCACCACCATGGCTAGGCCCTGACCCAAAAGGTCTTCCAGGAGAAGATTGAGGCCGTTTAGGTTTATTTGCACCAGCTTGTTGATAAGGCTTTTTCTGTTTGGTTGCAGAAGCTGCAGAAGAAGCAGCAGCAGGATTCGCTCTTACTTTTGGTTTAGAGGCATGTAATAGTTCTGTAGGGTTAAAATTCACAATTTCTTCTCGTTCAATTTTAAATTGAATGAGTCGTTCAATGTCTTTTAATTGCTTCATTTCATCGGCACTGACAAGAGAAATGGCGTTACCCATCGCCCCAGCTCTGCCCGTTCTACCAATACGGTGAATATAATCTTCAGGGACATTTGGTAAGTCAAAATTAACCACTTGTTCTAGTTGTACAATATCAATGCCTCGTGCAGCAATATCTGTGGCGACTAAAATCTGAACTTTGCCTGTTTTAAAAGCATCCAGGGCTTTGGTTCTGGCCGCTTGGCTTTTATTACCATGAATAGCAAGAGAGTCTATGCCATCTTTTGCTAAATTTTTAACTAAATTATTTGCCCCATGTTTTGTTCGACAAAACACCAATGCTTGAAACCAATTTTGATCTCTTATTAAATGAGACAACAATTGTGCTTTACGACTTTTGTCAACAGGGTGTAACTTATGTTTAACTGTAATGGCCGTCGTGTTTCGAGGGGTTACGCTAATTTCAATAGGGTTAGTTAAGAATTTTTTCGCTAAATCCGTTATTTCAGGTGAAAAAGTAGCCGAGAATAATAAGCTTTGGCGATTTTTAGGCAATAAAGCTAATATTTTTTTAATATCATGTATAAAACCCATATCCAGCATGCGATCGGCTTCATCTAGTACTAAAAATTCAACTTCATTAAATTTTACCGCATTTTGATTATATAAATCGATTAATCTGCCAGGTGTTGCAACCAAAATTTCTACCCCTGAGCGTAAACGCATCATTTGAGGATTGGCTTTTACCCCACCAAAAACCACAGCTGATCTGAAACGTAAGTTTTTGCCATAATTAATAATACTTTCATGAATTTGAGCCGCTAATTCACGGGTAGGCGCTAATATGAGTGCTTTGATACGATTATGCGAGGCAGGTTCTTTTTGCATAATTTGTTGAAGCAAAGGCAAGGCAAAACCACCTGTTTTTCCTGTCCCTGTTTGGGCAGATGCCATCATATCACGGCCTTTTAATACCGCGGGGATAGCTTGTAATTGAATTGCTGTAGGGGTTTCATAGCCCATTTCGATAATAGCGTTAAGTAAAGGCTCACATAAGCCCAATGATTTAAATGTCATGAATGATTTGTTCCTAATGAGTTAACCTGCTAAGACTAACATAAAACAGCGATAAATACACTTTTATTGTAAAAACCAGTTAAATGACACTTTAGTTTTGAATGATTAAATTGGTGTATATGCACTTAAAAGGCAGTTGACCTAAGGGATTTTTTCAATATAATTGCCCAGAAAATAACCAGACTAAAACTTAATTTAGAATCACCATGTTAGGGAATAACCGGATGCAGCAAAAAAGAAATCTTTTTTTTCACTTCTTTCATTTATCCTTAAAATTTTTTATCACTCTTTTTAGACCGACACGCTATTTGTCTATAAAAATCGGGTTATTTATAAACTTTTTATTAAAAACTATAAAAACAGGTGCCATTATGTTTTTGACTTGGTCATTAAAATTTAAAATCGTCACGGCTTCTGCTCATAAAGCTTCATATTATGGCCGTATTGCTGAAAAATCTGCTTCATCTTTAGGGGTGAAGTTTAAAACATGGGTGGTTAATGCTTTACCCACTAAATTATTTATCCCCATTGCCCAAGTTTTTCCCGTAGGAGATTGGTTAAAATATGAAGAAAAAGATGATTTTGGAAATACTGCTCTTTTAACAGCAATAGAAAAAAAAGATTTTAAACTTATGGACAAAATCTTGTCGGTTTGCTCTCAAGAGGCTTTGTACAGGTATTTATTTACAAATGATTGCATAGGGTTAGGACCCCTTCAAACTTGTATAATAGTAGATAAAAATGGCAATGATCCTTCTGTTTTTAAAAAAATATTATATACCATTATACCTGAAAAGAGATTATGGGTTTTAAATAAACTTAATTATCTGAATAATTTGATTGTATTTGGATTGGCAAGAGAACCTTTGTATTGTGAGGTCGTGATGCAATCTTTACCCGCTAAAGATAGATTCTGTTTTATGAATCAAGTGAATGGATATGGTCGAACCCCTATTATGCGTCAGGTTGCAGGGAATGAAAAATGGGAAAACATAAAAAGATTTTTAGATTACTTTCCTAAAGTACATTTAATAGATTATTTAAATATCAAAGACAACACCGATGAAACATTTTTGATTAGTGCTGTACTGCACCCCTGTAATGATTATATAGCAGAAATCATTCAACTGGTTCCAAAAGAAGAACGTGCCGACTATTTATCTAAACATAACCAAGGCTTAAAAGCCTTATTACACCTAAAAGCAAATAGAGATTCTTATAATCAAGCGCCTATCTTAAAAAAATACTTACGGGAATCTGGATTAGCGTGGCCAGCAGAATGGGATGTTTTATCTCAAGAGGAATTAAAAGCCCAATCAAAAGAAATATGCCAAAAATTAGATAACTCAAGCCATTCTGATCAATTCATAGGGCCTGTTAAGTTTGCGCCTAATGA
>CANJMM010000057.1 GCA_947475765.1 Legionellales bacterium
ACATCAATTTTTATTGGACTTTTTGCACCAATCCTTTCCACTTCTTTTTCTTGAATTACCCTAAGCAGCTTAGCTTGTAAATTCATTGGCATTTCCGTTACCTCATCCAACAACAGCGTACCATTGTTAGCTAATTCAAATTTACCCGCAGTGGCTTGATACGCCCCTGTAAAAGACCCCTTTTCATAACCAAACAAAATAGATTCAAGCATGTTTTCAGGTATTGCCGCACAATTAATACCAATAAAAGCATTTTTAGCGCGGTTAGAATTTTCATGAATATATTTCGAAAGAACTTCTTTACCCGTACCACTTTCTCCAGAAATCAATACGGATATATTTTGAGAGGCTACTTTTAAAGCGACTTGATATATTTTTTTTATTTTTTCATTGCTTATAATCGCATTATGTTTATTTTTTAAAGGTTCTACTAATTTCTTATTTTCTATACAGAAAATAAGCTGCCCATTTTTATCGCCCATAGGCTCTGTATTAAATGAAACAATATGTGAGTTGATTTTAAATAAAGAGGCATTATCAGTAGGTTGGATTAAATTTTGCAAAATATCTGTCCATACTTGATTAAGCAATTCAGTATTAAAAATATCTAATGCAATTTGATTTGCATAAAATATTTTACCTGTCGGGCTTAAGCCAATAATCCCTATGGGGAACGGTAACATTGTATTTAATCCAGTTATGTTCATTTTTCAGCTTTAATTTTGTTAATTAGCTGATTAATTACTTGCAATCCCTATGCCATGTTAATATATTTCATAAAAATCAATGCGTTATATAAAAAAAACCGATTGCTAATGTTTTTTTGACATTATTTTGACATCATGTTGACATCATTTTGAGATAGGCATAAGCTGATATTTTCTTATTTTCTCGACAAGGGTTGTACGACGCATCTTAAGCTTACTCGCGGCATGCGCCACAATACCATTTGTCATGGCCAAAGCCTGTGTAATATAGGTGACCTCTAAATTTACTAATAATTTTTTTAAATCGATACCCTCTATAGACAAATTCGCTGTATCAGGAAAATGTCCTCCTGCTATCATCTGCATGATATTGTTATGCCATTCAGTTGGTTTACCAGAATTTGTCTTAGTTAAGACAATGCTGTCAAAATCACTGTGTATGACACTTTGGTGATAAAGGCTATTTGTTTTTATTAGGTTTGTTTTTATTAAGTATTTCTCTGGTAAATGTTCAACCATTATCTCTTGATTTGAGTGGGTAATAGAAAGTCGCTCTATAATATTAGAGAGCTCTCTAATATTACCTGGCCAATCATAATAATGAAAACAGTTCATTACTTCTTTTGAAAAATTAATGGGTTGATTTAATTTTTGAGAAATGCTGTTAACCAGATCAGGGATGTCCTCCCTTCTGTCTCTTAAGGCAGGCATTTCAATTGGAAAAACATGTAAACGATAATATAAATCTTCTCTAAAAAGACCTTCTTGTATTGCTTTTTCTAAGTTTTTATTTGTTGCTGCAATAATTCTTACATTTGTTTGAATAGACTTATTAGACCCCACTCGTTCAAATCTTTTTTCTTGTAATACTCTTAAGAGCTTGATTTGCATTGCCAAAGGCATATCACCGATTTCATCTAAAAATAAAGTGCCTTTTTCTGCTAATTCAAAACGTCCAATTCTCGTTGTTATGGCACCCGTAAAGGCCCCTTTTTCATGTCCAAAAAGTTCAGACTCTAGTAACTCTGATGGAATGGCCCCGCAATTAAGTGCAACAAAGGGTCTATTCGACTTTTGAGAAAAATCATGTATATTTCTTGCCACCACTTCTTTTCCAGTGCCTGACTCACCTAAAATAAGAATATTCACCTCAGTGTTGGCGACTTGATGAATTAGATTTTTAATTTTAGTAATAGCGACGCTGTTGCCAGAAATTTCAGGCAGCACCATGTCTATTTTTTCTTGATTTGGGCTGTTTTTTTTATTGGTGCTATTTGCGCTCATAATAAAGCCTTTTATGAAAATTAATGAATACTTACTTATTAATTAATAGTCACAAAATAGGCATGCCGTCAAATTTATGGCAATTATTCATAAAATGACAACACTTTCCTGCTTTTATGTATCAGAGTCAATTCATCCAGCACTAATGCTTTTTGTGTGTTTAATATTCCAATAGCAAATTCCACTTTTTTCTGAAGGGTTTCAATATCTTCTGCGTTATATATACTAGAGTTTAAAATTGAGCAAATTTCATCAGCGTTTTCAATTGGAAGATTTTGAATTGTTTTGATAATATAATCTAAAATACAACCCAAATCTTTTTCCTTATTTGGCATCAGAGATTTCTTCCCATCCAGATTTAACCGTAGAAAGCAAATTCATTACTTCATCTAACATGATAAAAGAGTTGTTAAAATTAGCCTCTACAAGTCTTTTAGACATATATTCATACAAATTAAACAAATTTTCAGAAAGTTCCCCACCTTTTTCTTTGTCTAAACTTGCCTGAAGGCCATCTATAATAGAAATTGCATGGCTTATATTCAGGCCTTTTTTCTCAATGTTTTTTTGTACCATACATTGCTTGGCTAGTTCAATTTTTTCCATGGCCCCCTTGAGCAGCAGATCGACTAATTTATGTGGACTCGCTTCATTTACCGCTGATTCAAGGTTGTTTTGCTGGTAAGAACTTAATCCTTTTGAATAAGACATGTTATCCCCTTATATTATCTTTTAACTGAATTTGGCTCAGGCAATCCATCAAGTGCTCTTTTTAGAAATTCACCCATATTGTTCAAACCGGCCAAAATAGAATCCATGGCTGAAAACTGTGCAACTAATCTTCTTTCAATATTTTGAAGACGCATTTCTAATGCCACACGTTGTTCTTTAATGTCAACAATACCTTCATTCATTCCTATTATTTTAGAATACAAAACGCCGCCAGTTTGTGTAAAAAAAGACAGTGACTTATCTAGCCTAAAAGCTAGTCCATCTTGAGTGTTGGCAAATAATTTACCCACTCCATCATAATTTTCCTCTAGGCTTTCTTTAAGTTTAGTGCTGTTAATTTGTAATTCACCTGTTTTAGAGTTGGTTGTTATGCCAATTTGAGATAACAATTTAAATCCAATCGTCGTTTCTGTCATGACAGCTGTATTAATTTCTTTTCTTAAATTTTCTTGAACCGCTCGAATCGTTGCGTCCCCAATCAAAACACCTGCCTGTCCTTCAAATCCATTAGATTGATATCCTGATAAATCTTTAATCGATAATAAAGCGGTATTATAGCTATTTACGAACTGGGTAATTTTAGATTCTGTAGAATATTTATCTAAACTTAAATTTAATTTATAATCAACATTTACATCCGCTTTTACTAGGTTAATCGTCACACCTTCAATCGCATTTTCTATGCTATTTTCAGACGAGGTGACCGTTAGGTTGTCAATTTTTATTGACGCATCTGAAGCAGCTTGTAATACCGTCAAATTACTGCTGATTAACTGGGACAAGCCTAGATTATTCATATTATTTGCATCGCCATCATTTGTAACTGAAACGGTAAAGCCATTATCTATTCCTGTTTTTTTTGCGGATAATACCAACCTTGTTCCGGAGTCTACAGTCACCAAACTTGCACTGATCCCAACGTCGGAAAATGATTCATTTATTTTATTTTTTATACCGGATAAAGTTTGATCCTGAGCATTAATATCTAATGAATACACTGTATCATCGACAGTAAACGCTAGTGTTCCTGTTCCTACTACTGTAGAAGCAGAAGAAAAATCTTTAGAAGATGATTTTTGTGCTTTTGCCAATGAATTAACCTGAATGTTATAAGAAGCAGATTTAATATTATTTGAATTTGATCTGGCTGTAAAAATAGAAGTATCTTCAGAGCTTGCAATTCTTTTTGTTAGCTCGTCAATGTCTTTTAACCCTGTTAAACTTTGTTTAAAGTCTACTAAAGCATTTTTGAAATTCGCATAACCTGATATTTTATTTAATTTAGTGGCTTCATCTTTGTCTAACTTTTTTACCCGAGCTTCTCCCTCAGATGCCACCAGCTTATCAATCAGGCTTCGGATATCAATACCCGAGCCGGTACCCATAGATGAAATAGGCATATTAAAACAACTTAATTAGTTAACTTTTTACTTATATTATATATAATAGCTAAAAAAAGAAAAACAGGCACGTTTTAAAGTGCCTGTTCTTATAGCCAGATTTCGAATTAGCCACGTAGCAAAGACAATACGTTTTGTGGTAATTGATTTGCTTGTGACAACATTGCAATACCTGCTTGTTGCAAAATTTGAGATTTAGACAAATTTGCTGTTTCTACAGCAAAGTCGGCATCTAAAATTCGTGAACGAGCAGCTTGTAGATTTTCTACGTTGTTGTTTAAGTTCGAAATCGTTGAAGAGAAACGATTTTGAATAGCACCTAAACCAGCACGCACTTCTGATATTTGTGATAAAGCGCCATCTAATACTGAAATGGCCGCTGTTGCTCCTGCAACTGTACTCACGTCCACCTGACCGAAATCACTCAAAGTTGAGGTATTTGCTGAGTTTGCACTGCCTGAAAATAACGACAAGCTACTCGCGCCAGAGCCATCAATAGAAGATGACACGTTAAATGAGGCTGAAGCCGAAAAGCTTACCTCACCACCTACAACAGTCGATCTAAACATACTCTTTGCACCGCCATCATATACATGAACAGCTGAGCCAGAGTTAGAATCAGGATTTCCCGTGATTTTTAAACTTTGTTCCACTGGAGCACTGACACTGCCTCCAGTACCTGAAATTGCAGCAGATGCTGGATTAGCATAATTAACCGCCGCACTATGTGTAAAGTTTTCAACTTTAACATCTTTACCACTTGAATGCGTTAATACAATTTCAGAATTATCTGAACCTGCTGCTGCTGTAATGCCAGTTAAGCCAGATACGTCATTGATTTTTTTAACAAGTGAGCTCATGTCTCCAGTTGTTACAGTCGCACTAATGGCAGCCGCCGAAGAGTTATCACCGTATAAATTAAAACCAACTGTACCATTTGCAGATAACTCTGACATTTTCACAACAGTTTGTGCTGTTGCTTTTACACCAGTTGTACCAGAAATAGCATTAACCGCTGTGGCAATACTGTCAGCCGCTTGGTTAGCAGAAACCGCTACTGTCCCCGCACCATTTCCGCCTACCACTGTTAATGTTTGGGCTGCAAGAGAATTAACTAAACTAGAAGCAGTGTCATTTGTGTTTCCAAATCCATCTGTAATTGTACCCATTCCAACTAAAGCAGTTGTGGCTGTTGTATTGCTCATCAGAGAATTCACATTTGAAGAAACGGTATAGCCTTTTTCCATTGCAATATCGACTCTACCACCAAAAGTTGTGGTTTGAGCAGCGACAAGTGTTGTAGCCGCTGCACCATCTAGGCCAGCCATATCAAAAACACCCGTACCAGCTGAATTAGCAAACTTTAAATCTTTTCCATTTAATGAATGTACGGTTAAATTCGTACCATCACTTGTTGCATATAAGCCATCTGAAGCGCGTAAAGCAGCAAAAGCCGCATGCGAATTAATACGCGTAGCCATGGTATCTACTGTGGTGCTCACGCCACCTACTTCTTGTAATGCTGCACCATTTAACGTCATCACGGTAGCCGCATCTAACGTCGCTACGTTTGAAACAGTTACTTCATTATAACCACGTGCTGTCACACCACTAATATTCGTCGTAATATTTGAAGCAACCGTATAAGCAGAAGCATCTGCAGCAACGGCTTGTGTTTGCGTAGCGGTTAAACCTGAGCTGGTTGTGTGGCTAAAAGTAAAATTAGAGACTGAAAAGCCATTATCAGTCGAGTTAACTTGTGCCACGCCAGCTTCAGCACCCAATGCTGCACCACCCGCGCCACCAACAACACCAATATAAACTTGCTTTCCAGATGCTGATTCAATTCCATGTGCATTATTCGTTTTAACTTGGTTGCTACCAATCGCAGTTGCACGAGTATCGCGAACTGAGAATCCAATGCTTTGGTTTGCTTCAGAACCTACTTGGAAGAGTGCATTACTTAACTCACCATTTAAGATTTTAATTCCGTTAAAGCTTGTGGTATTACCAATTCGGCTTAATTCTTGCTTTAACTGATTAACTTCAGATTGAATCGCTTGTCTATCTGAAGATGAGTTTGTTCCGTTAGCAGACTGCACTGCCAACTCACGTGAACGTTGTAAAAGATTAGTGGTTTCTTGCAAAGCACCTTCAGCCACTTGCACAAGTGAAATAGCATCGTTTGCATTTCTAGATGCTTGTGACAAGCCTTGAATTTGTGAAGTGAATCGTACGCTAATAGCAAGTCCGGCAGCATCATCTTTTGAGCTATTAATACGTAAACCTGAAGACAGTCTTTGTAAAGACGTCTGTAAAGAAGCACCTGATTTATCTAAATTACGCTGCGCATTAAGTGAGGCAACGTTGGTGTTAATAATTTGTGGCATAACATGCATCTCCTAAAAAATTTAAACTTAGCGGATATACAACAAAATTTAGTGGTATTTACCGCTCCCAGAATGCGTATCGACAGTAGGCTAAAAGACTTTAGCTTTATTTTTATTCTTATTTTTATTTTTATCTTAAATAATTAAATATACTTAAGCTTTGGATATGTATGAAGCTTTTTTGGGCGGCTTCTAATATAAATGTCGCTTGTGTGAGGTCCGATATGGCTTTAGCATAATCTAAATCTTCTATTTGGCTTAATACTTCTCTGGTCATTAACTGGAAATCTGCTTGAATATCCAGCTGGCTTTCCGTCACATTCAAGCTAGCCCCTATAATAGAGTGAACTCTGGAAAAATTTATTTGTGCACTTTCTAAATTTGACAACCCTATTCCAATTTCATAACTTAATCTAGGTGAGTCATTACCGAAATTTTTTACAGCATAAATAATATTATCAATCGTTTTGAAAATATCCTGAAATGCTGGCTTTTCAGAGCCTAAATTAAAAACATCCCCCGTTTGAGGGTTTCCACTCAATTCTAATTCAAAATCTTGAAATTTAATTTTTTCTCCAGGATTGTAAACACGATCTTGAAATCCTAATATTGGCTGCAGAGGATTTTCATCATCATAAATATTAAAAACCCCTACCCCAAAAACAATACTATAAGTCTTATTCAAGTTGTTAACTTCGGAAATAACCTCTGCCTTGAGCACTCCAGATCCTAAATTAGTAGAAACCATATAATTTCCTGCGGCTAGGCCTAGGTTCACTGGGCTAGCCCCGCCTAGTTGAATAGTCGAATCTGATCTTAAGCTAATTGCCGCCCTTTGGACTTTATCTAAGTTTAGCCCTCCACTTATATCAAAATTAGAAAAATTGGCGACACTTGCACCATTCGTCTTAATTTGAACATTTCGACCATCAGAAGCCGTGAGCATAATGGCACTACCTGCCCCCCCAGGCTGACTGGCAGAAACACCTGTTAGATCACTTTGAATATTAATCGCGTCTATTAATGATCCTTCTGAACCCAGCATGTCTATAATTGGGACTTGATTAATCGAAAACTGGCTTGGTAAAATTACACCTGGTGTAAAAATTCCTAAATTAATTTGATTTGGCAAAACACTTGCCCAAGTTTTATGTTCAGATTGAAGTGAATTAATTGCTTGAACAAAAGAAAGGGCAGATGCACTACTATCTGTTGTAGAGACACCATCTGGTATAGCAGCAGGAATAGTTGTGTTATTTATTTTTAAATCAATATTAGATAAGCTAGGCAAAGTCAACGAGTCAACCAATCCAGAATTAGCTGAACTGACAACAGATTTTCCCGCTATAATCTTTGCTGACAGCTCACTGTTTTGAATGTTGAAAAACATCGCTTTACCACTTAAGTTAGACGAAATCTGTGTGGTTCCACCCAAGCTTAACTGACGTTGGCCATCATCTCCCTGGTATATATAATCGCCTTTATTATCGAGTTTAACTGCTTCAACATTACTTTTGAATCCAGAAAAAAAATAATCGCCATTTAAACTCCTTGTATTTGACAAATCAAATAATTCTTTTTTTCTGACATTTATTTCCTCTACTATGGCATATCTATCTACATCAGATAAAGCGCTACTTCCTGCCTGAACCACGAGCTCTGATATTCTCTGTACAATGTTAGTGCTTGATTTTAATATGCTTTCTTGTTGTTCTAAATGGTTTTTAGCATACACACAATTTTTTTGATAAGTTTCAGAACGACTCAACTCTTCTTTTAAAAGAATGGCTTTACTTGCACCAACAGGATCATCTGATGGCGTAAATATTTTCTTACCGTTAGCAATATGCACCTGAAGGTTTGAAACACTTGCCTGCTTGTCAAGCATTTCATTAATGGATTTTGAATACATCTGTAAAGTAGAAATTCTCATATTTTATCTCATATTTTATCTCATAAAAGTATTCATCAAGATGTCAAATAAATTTCGAGCAGAAGAAATCAAGTGTGCTGAAGCAGCATAAGCTTGTTCAAATTTTAATAAATTAGCAGCCTCTTCATCTAAATTGACGCCTGAGTTATCATTTTTTCTGCTTTTTACAGAATCTAGCAAACTTCCTGAAGCTTCTAAATTTATTTTAAGTTTAGATGTCTCGTTTCCAACATTTCCCACTAATTGCGTATAAGACTCTTGAAAGGTTGCATTATTTGAAGACATTAATTTTTTATTTTGTAGCTGGGTCAGCATTAATCCATTTCTGTTATCGCCTTGAGCTTGGGTATTATACTCAATAGAAAATACATCTCCTTTTTTTGGAGAACCTGTAATGGCGATGCTATAGCCTGGATCAAATGAATAAGTTGGTGATAAGCCACCTGAATGATAATCTGTCACAGATCCAATAGGAAAAATAATATTTTGGGTATAGCTAGCATTATAGATTTGAGTTGGTCCAATTTGATGTTCAGACCCTATAGTTATATCTATAATTTTATATTCTGTTTCAGAAATAAATTCAATTTTTACTGGTGGTGAAAGTTTTTTATTCCCTTCAAAA
>CANJMM010000058.1 GCA_947475765.1 Legionellales bacterium
TTAGACAAAGGCTGGCATCAATTAGAAATTTTTACAAAATACAAAGCAGCTCAAGCAGGTAAAGCTGTTTTTAAAATACCTGCGCCCTATACGAGTCAAGAGTGTGCCACTTGTGGCCACACTCATCCCAATAACCGCAAAGATCAGGCTACTTTTATTTGTGGGCGTTGTGGCCATATTGATAATGCTGACAGAAATGCCAGCCTCGTTATTAAAAAAAGGGCGATTCTATTGATTTTAGACACTGGAACGGTGTTGTCAGGTAAAGGGGTATTAACCTTATCTGATACAGGGCGTGGAGCATCGTGTAAGCCTGGTAAGCCCAAAAGCAAACCAGCATCAAGCGTTGAGACGTCAAAAAAGAAAAGAACCGCAGCTACTTCGGTGGCTGCTTAGTATTGGAAGCTCGTCGGCTTTAGCCGCGAGTAGTTCACTGACTATGAAGCCTACTGGAAACAAGTGAGCTCAGACAAAACTTTACACCTAGAAGCACAAGAAAGAGGCAAAGCAGAGGGCAAAGCAGAGGGCCTTATTGAAATGGCTCAAAAAATGAAACGTACAGGCATGGATTTTAGTTTAATTTCTCAACTCACAGGGCTTTCAATTGAGCAAATAGAATTGCTTTAGGTGATTGTGAGTGTGATTGCTGGGTCTCCGTGCCGGCCCAGCGATCAAAATTATCATTTATTTGTCGATTTAAAATTACTTTAAAAAAGCCTCTCAACCCTGATATACTCGGCTTAATCATGAGCTAAAGGAATAGGGATGAGTCAAAGGAATGAGTCGACCGAATCACGAAAAATCAACCGTCTCGCACAGGCAGATTTTATCTTCAAGTTGCTTACTCACTTTTTTGAGTTTTTACCCACTGAGCTTAATGGCTTTCACGCCAGTAGTCGACAACAGTAACAGCACGGCTACTCCCGATAATAACCAAGGCTATAATTTTGACGGTAATGCGGCTGATCAAACGTTTAATATTAGCCATAATGGGAATGTAATAGGCAATACGGGTGGGATCAGTTTTGATCGTAATCCTGCAGGTGGGGGCGTAGCCACTTTAAATTTTTTGGGTTCGGCAACCGTATCCGGAAGCATTGGAAATACAAGCAGTGCCCCTACGCGCAGTATCAATATTCTTAATTTGAATACAAGTAATCAGCTCAATGCTCAGATCATCATACAAGCTGGGGATATATTAGCAGGGGTCATTAATTTCACACAAGATGCCCTTTTGCGTTTAGACAGCGATCTTCAAACCATCACCAGTAATATTGCCACAAATCTTGACAATACAGGCACCATTCAGTTTACAGAAGGCGGTGCGACCATAGGCGCCATAGGCTTAGCAACGCCACTGAAAGCCCTTAATTTTTCAAATCAGTCGGGGAACAAAACCCTTACGCTGAATAATACGGTACAAGTGTATGATGTTTCCCTAGGGGGCAATGATGGCACGGTTTTAGTAAAAGACAACTTAACTGCCAAACAACAGATTCAGTTTACAGGCAATAATAGCCTCTTACAATTTGAAGACGGCAAAAATGGCACCGCCACTAATGGCGTTATTACCCAAACCGATCAACAGGGAAAGATAGATTTTTTGGGTACCAGTACTTTTACAGGAAATTTAGGTGAAAAGCTCAACAGTTTAGAGCGTATTTCAGGCGGCGCTGCAGCAGCTAAAACGCTTACGCTACAGGGGGCCGATAGTATTTATGTCAAAAATATGATTTTATCTGGCGATGGAACTTTATTATTGAATGCGAATACTGCCGATATGGCCGTGTATGCGGCTATTGATTCGGAGGTTAATAATAATAAGGGAGAAGTTAAGGTTTTGAGCAATAATAATAATATTGTACATTTTAAAAATCCTGCTGGACAAACGCATGCCCTAAGATTATTAACCATATCTGGAAATACAGAAATAGAAGCCGATTTTTTGGTACAAAATACTCAAATTTCCAACGCAAAAACCCTAACCATTTATTCCAAACAAAAAATAAATAGCCTCATTGATGGAGATCAGCCCCTAGGTTCAGCAGGTACCTTAATTTTTAAGGACAGCAACACAACTTATGCTGATATAGGCAGTGTGAATAAATTACAGGAAGTGCATTTTACCGGCCTCTCAGGCAGTGTGTTTGAGTTACAACACAATATTAAAGCTTTAACTACGCGCCTACAAAATAATGAAATATTGGCTATAGCCCAAAATCTGCTTAATCCTGTTCAAATTAACGGTAACTTAAACCTAGAAGATCAAAGCCAACTCACGGTACCTTATGGCCAAACCTTAGCGCTCACTGGTACAGGAAACTTATTACTCAGCAATAAAACCGCTTTAAATTATCAGATGAATCATAGTGTAAAAGGCCTTGCGCCAGCATTAACCAGTACAGGTAAGGCAACGCTGGAGCCAGCCAGTCAAATTAATTTAATTAATCCGCCAGTAGTTGCCGCCATTCCTATAGGCCAAACCCGTATCGTGCTGATTCAAGATAACAGCGGAGCAGCGCCGGCTATTCCTATTTTAAATTTTGCAGAAAATAGCTTATTGTTAAGTACCAAATTAAGCGCAGAGACAAACAGCTTAAATTTAGTGTTCAATCGCAAGGCCATGGCAGAGCTGAATCCACAAGCGCATTGGGTGGGGGTGGGGGAAATTTTCGATGACATTGCCGGTCAGCCAAATGTGAGCGGCGAATTATTAAGCCTTATACAGCAACTCGATGGTTTTTCAAAGCTCAATCTCAATGGCTTTAGGGCCGATTTATCGAGTGTTACCCCCATTATTGATAGCGCTTCTACCCAAATGGCGCAAACCACCCAACAAGATGTTTTTGGGTTATTTACCCAAAGAATAGATGATTTAAGAGCCTATTATCAATTTAAGCCATCTGATCCCTCTAATCCCTCAGGATATAATGCTGGCTTTTTAAATCAGAGAAAGCGGGCCACTTGGCTAAAATTATTTGCCAATTATCGTGAGCAAGATGCCCATGATTTTATTAATGGCTTTGAAGGGGCCACCACGGGCATTGCCCTAGGGGCCGATTATTTACTCACCGATAGCAGTTTATTAGGCGTAGGCTTAGCGTATGCAAACAGCAATATTCATCATGATTTAAATCAGGCTAAAACCACGCTAAATTATTATCAAGCAAGTCTTTATGGTGGCGTTAATTTAAGCAATCCCTGGTTTGTCAACTGGATGGCTGCGGCCACGTACTTAGAGTACGAGCAAAATCGACGGCTTAAATTTAATCAGATTAATTTACCCATACAGGCCAGCTATCCAGGATGGCAATATGGGGCACGTGCCGAAGCAGGCTATGCTTTTGGCAAACTTTCTTTTCATACTATCCCGCTTTTTGCCCTAAGTTATAGCTATTTAAGCACCAAAGCTTATACCGAAACGGGTGCAGGAACTGCCAATCAACATGTAAGTGCAGCAACCCAACATAATCTACAAGCCGAGTTTGGGGTAAAATTAGCCAACAATTGGGTCATAGAAGATAGGCTGACGCAACCCGAAGTACATGCAACCGTGCGCTATGATATCGTTGCCCCCAAGCAAAGTATTAGCAGCCAATTTATAGGTGCAGGGCCGGTTTATCAAACCATTGGTTATCAACCTACCAGAGAAAGTTATAACATTGGCATGAGTTTTACCTTATTTGGCGAAGGGGCTTATATTTTTTCTGTTAGTTACGATTACGATTTTAAAAATAATTACCGAGCTCATTCTGGGTTTATCAGATTACGATATGAATGGTAGGAAAAAAAATACTGATGAGACAAAGTGCTTTATTTATAAGCTTGCCTATTATGTGCGTGCTTACTTTAAGCATGACTTTAAGCATGACTTTAAGCATGACTTTAAGCAATATAGCCTGTGCAGCCGTTGGCACCACGCCCATCAGTCAATCTGTAGGCAATGCCTTAGGGCTATTTGTGGCCAGTGGCAATGCGCCTATTTTATTACAAAATATCGATGCCAATATTACCGCCCTAGGCTTAGTGAATCAGGATGCGGCCAATCGTGAATTATATAATTTAGCGCCTGAGTTAAATGGCGCCCTGAGTCAAATCACCCAATTGTCTTTTATACGCGGCATGCATAGCATCAATCATCGATACGATGAATTTTCAATGGCTAGACTCGAGCAAAATCATACCGCCATTTGGATGCAAGTTCAGGGCCATTGGGCCAAGCAAAAAGAACAAGGGGAATTTGCCGCTTACCATGCCGATTCCAGTGGGCTAAAAATAGGCGTAGAGCGTCATTTTGAGCAGCAAAATAAAATTGGCATAGATATAAGCCTTGCCTCACTCTCTACCGATCCCATTGGCTTTGCTATCAGTGAAAATAATATACATAGTTATCAACTTGATTTGTATACTAATTATGATTTTGATCTCAAGTCAATTTATTTAGAAAGCAATCTTTCTACGGCTTACAATCAATATCATACGCGTCGACATATTCTATCGGGCGGCGCACAGGGTGACACCAAATCTAGCTATCATGCTTGGCAGTGGGGTGCGCGCGCAGAGTTGGGGTATATGTGGGGATTCACTCAATCAGACACCATTAAAATTATTCCTGTTGCTGGGCTAATATATACGCGTACGAATTATGATAGCTATCGTGAAACCAGTGCCAATAGTTTAAACTTAGAGGTTAAATTAGATAATAATAATTTAGTTAGAAGCACCCTTGGAGTACGTTCAGTTTATCAAGGTGGGGTTTATAGTGGCCATTATGGCAATGTCACGGTAATGCCTGAAGCGTATGTTTTATGGTCACACGATTTTCATCGTGATGCGCTCAACGCACAGGCGCGTTTTATTGCCGGGGGCCCTAGCTTTAAGTTAAAGGGCTTAAAGTTAAGCGACAATGCGCTAGAGGCCGGTTTTAATATTACGTTATATAATGGCCACGGTTTTAATTACAGTAGCAATTATCATTATGAATATCGACGCGATTATCGCGCACACTCAGCGTGGCTCAGAATGCGATATGAGTGGACTTAATTAATTAGGGAAATCGTTATGCATCGTCTTACTCAGTTTGTTTTGGCTTCTAGTTGTTTGATGGTAATTTTGCCCAGTTCTTCTGTTTTAGCGGTTTTAGCGCCAATAATAGCAGATACAGATTCTACTGCAACGAACGTGACCGCGGGCGTGAGTTTTGATGCGGCACCACTAGGACCTCTAAACTTAAAAATGTTCCCAGGTGTCGATTTAGGGAATACCGCTGGAGTCAGTGCCAGAGCAACACTAGTATCGGTAGATACTATTATTTTTCAGGGGTCATCTACGGTAACGGGAAGCATTATCCCAGGCCCAACTCATGTTGATATACTTGAATTACAGGGGGGCTTAGATACTACTGTTACCTTACAGGGTGCTGTTACATTAAACCCAGCTGGAGGACAAGGAAAGATTCTATTTTCTGCCGCGGGTTCAAATTTGCTTGTGAATAATACTTTAGACCTTGGACCGAATGGAAATTCGATAAATTTTCAAGCCTTCGGGGGAGATAATGCCGCAAATGGCGCTTTGTCTACGGTCACCTTTGCTAATGGAGCAAATTTTACAGGTAATATTGATACCGCTGTTGTAGGAACAGGCTCGGTTATTTTTCAGGGCAATTCTACGGTTACCACAGGCGCGTTAGGCGTAGGGCAGAGCTTGCTAGCAGTGAACCTAGGGCCAGGAACGGTTTATTTAAATACCGGTGCGAGCACGCATAAAGCCAATAATTTTAACTTCACCGATGTGTCTACTTCAAGTATCTTAAAAATAGCAGATACTGTGAACATAACGGGTGATATCGACAATATAACCACGCCACTGGGAAATGGGACACTGATTTTTGAAGGCAATAGTACTATTATAGGAAAAGTGGGGAGCACTAGCCCCAGCCGTTTAGAGCTTATTCAACTGGCCGATGCTGTAGGAAAAACAGTTACTTTTACAAGTGCTAATGTGAATGCCAATACCATACAGCTTTTAAATGCGGTGAATGAGAATACTTTAGTATTTGATGGAGGGGCAAAATTTACAACGGTTAACGCTAATATCATTACCGCTACAGCGGGTAAGGGCATTATTGATTTAAAATCAGTTTCGACCTTTACCGGTAATATAGGTTCAAGCTCTCTGAACTTAAATACAATTAAAGTGGGTGAGCTGGGTGACGCGACAATCAACGGTAATATTTATAGCAAAAGCATTCAATTTCAAAATGCAAAAGCGCTAACGGTTAATGGCAATATTACGGGGAATGTGGATTTTAATAATAAAGCAGCCACGCTTAATATAGGTGCCGGTAGTAATATTAATGGAAATGTAGATAGTACTGGCGGCGCTGCGGGTAATCTGGTGTTTTTAGGATCTTCCTCATTTGGGGGGCAAATTGGTGCGACCAAGGCTTTAACGACGCTTGATATTAATGGAGGGACTTTTAGTTATACTGGTAATGATATTAAGGCAACTACCGTGACGGTTAGAAATGGCGCCACCCTTGTTTTTAATCAAAATACTACGTTGAGTGATAATTTAGTATTAGATGCGACCGGAGGAAATTTACAGCTAGGGAGTAAGACAGTAACGCTTACAGCTGGCAATTTCACGGCAGACGTAAACAGCGTGATTAATTTGGATTTAGCAGGAACAAAGGTAGGGGAATTTGGAAATTTAGCACTGACTGCTGGCAAGGCGATTCTTGATGCCAAAACAAATTTCCAGATTACGACCTCAGGGTATATTCCTAATAATAGCAAGCTCACTATTGTCACTTCACCTGGGCTTGCAATAGCCAATACAGGCACGGTAAGCAGTAATAATTTATTAACCAATTTTGATTTAAATATAAATGGAAATGATCTTGAGCTAACCGTCACCCGTAACCCCAATGCCAGCATCGCCGATTATCCTTTTACAGCAGGCGTTGCAGGGGCACTAGATAGCATTCAAAACACGCCCGCAATTTTAGTAAATCCTGAAATAGCGGCTGTTATAAATCAACTCGATAATTATACGAGTAGGGCAGGCTTTAATGAGGGAATGGCTAGCTTAGCACCTTCCGTAGAAGGGGATAATCTAGAAGGCATGATGGCCTTAACCCGGCTCGGGGTAGAGACTATTAGAGAGCGTTTAGATTCGTATCGATTGGGCCAGTTAGATTATTATCATACGGGCTATTCAGCGGGAAATTATAATCGCTTAAAAGATTATGGGGTGTGGGTAAAGCTGTTAGCGAGCCGCTTAAAGCAAACCGAATATCAAGGCATCGATGGGTATAAAGCCGATGTGACGGGTATCACAGGGGGCATAGATTATACCAGCCCAGATGAAGAGATGGTTTATGGCATAGGCTTAAATTATTCGACTACCGATAGTTTGTCTCGTGCCAAAGCAGCCTCTGAAAATAAAATAGACAGTTATTCTTTGATGCTATATGGCACTTATAATTTTAATAATCCTTGGTATTTAGATGGCATATTATATTTTACCCAACATAATTATCAACAAACACGCAATGTGGCCGTAGGGCCTGTTTCTCAATCGGCCAAAGCAGAATATGCCGCTTGGCAAATGTCTGCTCGAGCAGAAACGGGTTTTGTGTATCAATATAATAAAATTTTATTTCAACCGACTTTGGGCTTATTTTATTCGCATTTAGACAGAGATAATTATACAGAAACCGGGGCCGGGGGCTTAAACTTAGTGAATCGTCCTAGA
The DNA here is from genome assembly GCA_947475765.1 of Legionellales bacterium. Lineage (GTDB taxonomy): Bacteria > Pseudomonadota > Gammaproteobacteria > Berkiellales > Berkiellaceae > CADEEZ01. The sequence goes on from CANJMM010000058.1 coordinate 7,759, forward strand.
GATGTGAATAGCTTACGCTTATCGGCAGGCCCTAAAATCTCGACGGTATTAGGTTCAGAAGGTGCTTCTGTGGTGCCAGAATTTCATGCTTATTATAATTTTGAGCTAATTAACGCCAGCAAAGAACAATATTTGTCTAATTTTGCTGTCGGCGGCCCTACGTTTGTGACAAATGGAATAGAAAATAAAAGAAGCTCGTATGTTGCCGGGGTGGGATTGGCTGCTTATGGCTTTGAAAACTTATCTTGCCATATTAGCTTAGATTACGAATTTAATGAAACCAAGTTTTCGGCTTTGCATGGTTCGTTGAAGTTTAAATATACTTGGTAGCGATAGGGATATTTTCCGTGTATTTTTTTGAATATAATAAAAATTTAAAAATGTATGCTCGAGAATTGCGCACTCAAATGACAGATTGCGAAGCTTTATTTTGGGAGAAAATTCGTCGAAAACAAATTTTAGGTGTGCAGTTTTATAGACAAAAACCAATTGGTAGTTACATAATAGATTTTTATTCAAATTCCCCAAAAATTGCTTTAGAGCTTGATGGTGAATATCATGATCAGGTTGAACAACGAGCCAAAGATGTGAATAGAGATTTATATTTAAACTCTCTTGGTATAAAAACATTACGCTTTTCCAATCAAGAGGTTATGGATAATTTAGATTTTGTTTTAGAAAAAGTAGAACAGACGATACTATCGCTTTTGTAATCTTAACATCCCCCCGCCAGCTGCGCTGTCGGCCCCCTATCAAAGGGGGCTAAAAGAGAAAAACCTGGAAAAATAAAGGATTTTTAAACCCCCTTGGATAGCCTTGGACAGGGGGATTTTTTTCAACGTTGCGGTTAACATCCCCCCGCCAGCTGCGCTGTCGGCCCCCTATCAAAGGGGGCTAAAAGAGAAAAACCTGGAAAAATAAAGGGTTTTTAAACCCCCTTGGATAGCCTTGGACAGGGGGATTTTTTTCAACGTTGCGGTTAACATCCCCCCGCCAGCTGCGCTGTCGGCCCCCTATCAAAGGGGGCTAAAAGAGAAAA
>CANJMM010000059.1 GCA_947475765.1 Legionellales bacterium
AGGGGGAAAAAGGCATTGTTGATAGTTTCCGTACCGGCCCAAATATAGAAGATTGCGCACTAAAATAGAAAAGAATTATTGGTAGGGGCCGGTCTCCGTGCCAGCCCAAGTAAAAAAGAGTGCCGGCCCAAGTAAAAAAGAGTGCCGGCAAAAGTAGCTAGCTGATTGAATTAACCCATGCTTTTTTTCTATATTATTTATTATTATTTATTATTTATTATTTACCTAAACACCTCGCAAAAGCTTATTAACTTAGTTATGATGTGGCTACTCAGCTATTTATGCTCTTATACAAGCTTATATTTATTATTTACATTAAAAGAGTTAGTCAAATGCAAAAACATTTAATTAAAGGCGGACGTCGTCTAATAGGCGAAGTTAAAATTTCAGGCGCAAAAAACAGCGTATTACCGATTATTAGTGCAGGGCTATTAATCCCCAAACCCGTGACCATTAGTAATATTCCGCATTTAAACGATGTGACCACAACGATGAAGCTATTAGGCGCTATGGGCGTTGAATTAACGGTCGCTGAAGGCAATAGCATTGTGATTAATGCAGAGCAGGTATTAAGTTTTGTGGCGCCTTATGACGTGGTTAAAACCATGAGAGCGTCTATTTTAGTATTGGGGCCTTTATTGGCACGTTTTGGACAGGCACATGTGTCTTTGCCAGGGGGCTGTGCCATTGGATCGCGGCCAGTTGATTTACATCTTGCGGCCTTAAAAAAAATGGGTGCTGAAATTATCGTTGAAAATGGTTATATAGACGCCAAAGTGAATGGCCGATTAAAAGGCGCAGACATTTATTTTGATAAAGTCACGGTAACAGGCACAGAAAATATCATGATGGCCGCCGTTTTAGCAAAGGGCATCACGCAGCTTAAAAATGCAGCATGTGAACCTGAAGTGGTGGATTTGGCTGATTTTTTAAATACCATGGGGGCCAAGATTTCAGGTGCAGGAACAGAGACAATTATCATTGAGGGTGTAGAAAGCTTAACCGGGGGGCATTATCATGTGTTACCCGATAGAGTAGAAACGGGAACCTATCTGATTGCGGCGGCCATCACAGGCGGAAAAATCACCACCAAAGCCACACGCCCAGATATTTTAACCGCCGTATTAGATAAACTAAGGGAAGCAGGGGCGCATATTGAAACGGGTCCAGATTGGATTACGCTAGATATGAAAGGCAAGCGCCCTAAAGCAGTAGATATTCATACTGAGCCTTATCCTGGTTTTCCAACAGATATGCAAGCACAATTTTTGGCCTTAAATGCCATCGCAGAAGGCGAATCGGTGATTACTGAAACCATATTTGAAAACCGCTTTATGCACGTACAAGAATTACAGCGTATGGGGGCCGATATTACGCTAAATGGCAACCAAGCCATTTGTAAAGGCGTGCCATTTTTAACGGGTGCACCAGTAATGGCGACAGATTTACGTGCTTCTGCCAGCTTGGTGTTAGCAGGCTTAGTGGCGCAAGGGGAAACCTTAGTAGACCGAATTTATCATATAGACAGAGGCTATGAGTGCATAGAAGAAAAACTCTCACAATTAGGTGCGGAGATTAAACGTGTATCCGCTTAAGTCTGAAGAAAAAACGGTTTTTTTAAAAGGCCCTGCAGGCCTAATAGAAATGCTGATTCAAGAACCCGATCCAAATCTTGAGCCAAATCTTGAGCTAAATAAAGGCGTGGCGGTGATCTGTCACCCTAATCCGGTACAAGGCGGCACCATGCACAATAAAGTCGTGCATATGCTCGCTAAAGCCTATTTAGCCAAAGGCCTAAAAGTAGTACGTTTTAATTATAGAGGCGTAGGCCAAAGTGAAGGGACATTTGGACAAACCATAGGCGAAGTAGCCGATTTAGAGGCCGTTATTTGCTGGGTCAAGCAGACTTTAACTTTAGGCGAGGCACTGCCGCTTTATTTGGCAGGTTTTTCTTTTGGGACCTATATTTCGGCACATTGGGCCATTACCCGAGGGTGGCCTATTGTACAATTAATCAGTGTTGCCCCCGCAGTAGATAGGCTAGATTTTGATGGCTTAATTGCTAAACATCAGGACGAGTTAGCTAAAAAGCATATAAACTGGGTGATTATTCAGGGAGAGAACGATGAAGTGGTGCCGCCTGAGGCTGTTTATCAGTGGGTAGATAAGTTACCAATCTGTTTAAAGCCTTATGTGCAGCTTGAAAAATGCCCAGAAACAGGTCATTTTTTTCATGGCAAACTTGGGATATTAAAAACAATTTTATTAAAATATATTTTGTAAATATTTTTGACTATCTAAATGAGAATGATTATTATTTAGATTAATTAGATAAATTAAGAAAATAAAAGGCATTCAGATAGCTTGAAAAATTTAACAGATTTACGCCCGGGTCAATTTGCCACACTTGAGCGTTATCATGATGAAGCTAATCATCAGGATAATCAGGCTGTTTTTCAAGCCCGTCAAAAATTATTAGCAATGGGCTTAACGCCTGGGGTCAGCATTCAAGTGATTCGTTTTGCGCCACTGGGCGATCCCATTCAAATTTTGGTTCGAGATTGTGCCTTAAGCCTTCGAAAAGAAGAAGCGCTGCTTTTTCAAGTGACATTAGGAGAAATGCCTGTATGCGAACCGTTGTCTTAGTTGGTAATCCTAACGCAGGTAAAACGACTTTATTTAATGCCTTAACAGGCATGAAACAACGGGTAGGCAATTGGTCTGGTGTAACCGTTGAAAAAGTATCCGGATTTTTTACCTGTGAAGACATTCAAGTCGAAGTCATGGATTTGCCGGGCATTTATGGCCTTATGCCAGATTTTGAACAGAATGCCTACTTAAGTGAAGACGAAAAGCTGAGTCAGCGCGTATTAACAGCCAAAACCCCAGAATTGATTTTAAATGTCGTAGACTCCCGTCAATTGGTCCGAAATTTATATTTAACCACACAGTTACTTGAGCAGGGTTGGCCAGTTGTGGTGGTCTTAACGCATGCAGAATCGCATAATCGTCCAAGAGAAGAGGCTTTATCTAAAGCCTTGGGGTGTCCTGTTGTATCTGTATCGGCCAATAAAGGCCAAGGCGTGGCCGATTTACAATTATTATTAGCCAGCACGCCGCCCATCGGGTCTAAAAAATACTCAGGCAATTTAAATTTAGAAAATAATAATAATAATAAAAATAATATTGATATTGATCTTGATATTGATCTCGCCACCAATCGTTATGCTTTTATAGAAAAAGTGGTGGCGAGTTTACCGAGATCAGCTGCAACGTCCCATTCAAGAAAATGGTCTGAAAAATTAGACAAATGGATTTTGAATCGATATCTTGGTACCCCATTTTTCTTAATGGTGATGTATGGCATGTTTGTGTTTGCCATTCATGTAGGGGGGGTCTTTCAAGATTTTTTCGATCAACTCACTAAAATTATATTTATAGAAGGCCTTGCACAAGGGTTAATTAGCCTACAAGCCCCAAATTGGCTGGTCACGCTGTTGGCACATGGAGTAGGTCAGGGTTTAAATACGACTTTAACGTTTATTCCGGTTATTGGCGCCATGTTTTTTGCTTTAGCCTTTTTAGAAGATAGTGGCTATATGGCCAGAGCTGCTTTTGTGATGGACCGAATCATGCGATCTATTGGGTTGCCAGGTAAATCTTTTGTGCCGTTAATTGTCGGGTTTGGGTGTAATGTGCCTGCAATCATGGGCGCCAGAACCTTAGAAAATAAGCGCGATAAAATTCTCACGGTAATGATTAGCCCGTTTATGTCTTGCGGTGCCAGATTGGCTATTTTTACTGTTTTTGTGTCGGCTTTTTTTGCTAAAGATCAGAATATTATTTTTTTATTATATTTAATTGGCATTGCCATGGCCATGTTAACGGGTTTTTTATTGAAAAAAACGCTGTTAAAAGGCAAAGTTTCTTCTCTTGTTTTAGAATTGCCAGATTATCAATGGCCTTCTATTAAATTATTATGTCGACATGCTTGGCATAGACTCAAAAATTTTATATGGAACGCGGCCAAATTAATTATTCCCATGAGTATGGCATTGGCTTTATTGGGGCAAATTAAGATAAGCGATCAAAGGCATCAACCCGAACAAACACCTACTTTTATGGCTTTATTTGGCCAAGCGCTAACCCCTATTTTTCATCCAATGGGCATTGAAGACAAGAATTGGCCCGCAACAGTGGGTTTATTAACAGGTGTTTTAGCAAAAGAAGTGGTGATAGGGACGTTAAATTCTTTATATGGCCTAGAAGATCAAGTAGCAGATAAATTAGAAAATAATAATTTTATACTTAAGCTAAAAAAGGCTTTCAAAACCATTCCAGATAATATGCAAAGTTTGGGTGCGGCATTTTTAAATCCTATTTCACAAGCAGATCAGATGAGTATCGAAGGTTTTGGGGTATTAAACCATCATTTTGGGACGGTACATGCGGCGTTTGCTTATTTATTATTTGTATTGCTTTATTTCCCCTGTGTGTCCACTACGGCGGCTATGGTAAGAGAAGTGAAAAAATATTGGGCCATTTTTTCAGTGTGCTGGACAACGCTATTGGCTTATTCTGTTGCTGTTTTATATTTTCAAGTGGCTACTTATGGGCTGCATCCGGTTAAATCGGCTATTTGGATCAGCTGTATTGGGCTATTTTATGGCCTAGTTTGGGCTGGGTTAAAATGGTTAGGCCATCAGCAAGACAAAAAACAACATAAACTGCTACCGACCCGTATTATTTTGACCTAAAATAGGATGCTTAACGCCTATGGGCCAGAGACCAGCCTCTAGGTATCTGCCCAATTCGATTTATCCGCCACGGCCCGCCTTATCTACCCCTGATCTTTTAATCAAGATAAATATATATTTTTAAAATAGTGGAACTAAAATCTTAGCTGGACACTCTTATTATTGAAGATTAAATAATTTTAATTTTAATTTTAATTTTAATTTTTATTTTTATTTTTATTTTTATTTTTATTTTAAATAAGAGAGATATTTTATTATGGCTGATCAAAATCCACTAAAAACGCCGCTCAGCCCAGATGATATAAACAGTGCCCTGTTTGCTCATATTAACCTCGATTTTTTTATTTCAGGCACGCGTACGCTTGAGGGCAGGGCGTACAGCGAGACCATTGGATTTTTACAGAAATTTTTGTCATCACAAGAGACTCATACAGCCCTTGGCTTAGAAGCCGGTGGGCAAAGCAGAATAGGCTTAAGGCGTCTTGATAAAAAGTTAACTTCATTAAATCAATCAGCAACAGATTTAGATCCTATTGCCTTGGCACACGCATGCAGCAGCGACAAAGTAAAGTATAAGAAAAAATCGAAATTAATAAAAGGAAAATTTTATGCTTATAGAAATGAAGAGAAAATCTACGAGATAATAAAAGAAAAGACAGATGTGATTGCACAAAGAATATTGGACTTATCTTTGCCTGCGCTTGAAAACGACAACAGTGTGTTAATACCAGGCGGATGGCTTGGACAAAAGCCTTTAGCTTCAAGGGAAGATATACCGCTAAGCCTTAATGAAAAAGAAGAAGCGGATAAGGGGCTTGAAATTTTTAAGCCGGCAAGAAATCAAAGAATGCAGAAAACTGGCCATGCTCTTGCCTATGAATTTAAAAAAGATGCAGACGGCAATTTATTCTTTTTGGTGATTAACTCAGGTGCAGGCTTGCATTATCATCAAAAAGTGAATCAGGCAGATAAAGAACGATTTAATACGGTAAAAAGTTATAAAATATCAAAAGCAGAGTTAGACAAACCAGATGCAGCAGAAAAATTTAAGTTTTTTATGGCAGATCTGGTTAAACCCACGGTCTTGCCATTGGTAGAAGACAGAGATCCGGATAAAGAGATAATTTATGATGCAGATGTGTTATATCAACAGGTATTTAAAAATATTGCATTTTTAAATGGACAGGAAGTTGACCCAAAAGAAGTACCGGGTGAGCATTATGCAAAGGCCAGTATGGCGCAAGTATCGGGTACGTGTGCTCAAGCATCATTGCATGAGTTAATGAAAAAAGACATTAATCCAGCAGATCAAAAATTAATGCTGTTTTATTTAAAATTAAAAAGCATCGAGTTGTTTAGCGCAAAACTTGAGCAGCGCTTTAATTCTAAAGATTTTGGATTATTAAAACAAGCTGTCTCGAACTTGGCTAGAGACATAAGAGAATTAGAAAAAGAATTAGAAAAAGAAAGCACTAAGATTCCTGCAGCAGTTAAAGAACGCGCAATAGAGATAATATTTAAGGTAAATGCTCAAGAAGAAGCAGAACAAAAAGAAGAAATGGAACAAAAAGAAGCCGGTGAATTGGCGCTAATCTTAACCCCAAAATTAGCTCAGCTAAAGGCAATGCTTAATTTAAAACCCGATAAAAATCCAATTCAAGAACAAGCCAGCTTGGCGACCATTATTGAAGAGCCCTATTTTGCTGCTGCTGATAAGGCACAAGTCGCATTGAAAGCTCAGGGCCAAAATAATATGGTGCAAAGATTAGTTGAATTTAATCAAAGTTTAGAAAACTTTCCTGAACCTAAAGATTTTAAAAAATTAGAAAATGATATTTTTTATTATTTAACAACAGAATTATGTTTAGATTCAGAAAAGATTAAAAAAGAGATGGATGCGCCAGAAATCGCGCATGAATATATAAAGCAGCTAGATAGCGTGTTGGAAAAATACAAACAGGCTATGATTAAAAATAATTCTGGCGCAGAAAAAGAGTGTATTTTCCCCCCTAAAACAGTGTTAGCCTTGTTGAGTGTAACCGAGTCTATTGATTTAATGTATAAAAATAAAGCGTTAAATTTTAGCTTGTATAATCCAGATGAGGGCCTAGGTTGTTTTGGCGTAGATTGTTTTGGTGTACAGTATACTGAATTGAAGCAAGATTTTCGTGTTAACCCTTATTTAAGCACAGAGTTTGCTAAATTAGATAAACGCTTAACTAAGATATTAAATATAAATCCATATGGCTTTCACGGCCAAAAAATGGATCCCAAAGCATTAAAAAAATATCTTGATCAAGATGAAAATAAAGCTTTTAAAGCACATTTAAAACAATTATGGCCAAATAGTTTTCAAGACAGAGAATTACGAAGTCTAATTGAGCGGGAAGGGCTTCAAGAAGTTTTCGCTTATCTTGAGTTTTTTAAAGATCCCATTCCGGCTGAATTTCAAAAATATAAACATAAAATAGAGTTATTTAAATCAACAAGAAAAGTTGTAGCAAATATACGAAATACATTAGAAAGTTTTGATGCAAAAAAATTGAACGAAAATATAGCGCTCCCTTTTTTTTCGAAGACTAATTCCAGGCCCCCTCAACTTGATAACAATTTTGCTCTGACAAGTAGCGTCAAAATGCCTAGTGTTTCTTATGAGGATGACATATATGTTCAATTAGAAGATAAAAACGCGCACATTCATCACCAATTAAAAAATTATTTTAAGTCTATTCAAGATAAAAAAATAGAGTCAAAATTGGCGATAGACTTTAGGTTAAGTAAAAAGCTTGAGTTACATTCAAATCCTAATAATATATACGCAAGCCCAAATGGCCCACTTTATAGAGATTTAAGATATTTAAGAATCGCCCCTGCTACTCAGTTTATAGCGACTATTGATTATTTTAAAGATAAATTATATCATTTTTCTAGTGATCAAAAAAATGATTTGCAACAATATCTTAGAAGAAACATTTTTCAACCAGGCGTTTTGCTCAGTGCTTTAGAAAACATTCCAAGCTGCTTTGATACGTTTGCAGATTTTACCAGAACGGCCATTTTGTCTTTGAAAAAAGAAGGGGGCTTCTCAGAAGATGCTTTATATTTTTATCAGTTAGAAGCCGATGTGTGTGATTATGTGATAAAAGCAAGGCATGTTCTTAATGAAGAGGAAGATAAAGAAAAAGCAGAAGACATGCTTAATTTAAGAACCGAGCGCTTAACTTTTTTAGAAGGGCTTGATGCAAGCAAATTATCCCCTTCAGCCAGGCATCAAGTTTCTGCTTTAAAAATTCAATTGTGCTTAGCCTTAAAAAAAGAAGATAATAAAAAACTATTTAATTATTACATGGATTATTCGGAAAATATAAGGGATGTTCATTTAGCTTCGGGAGAAGAAAGAGAGAAACATAAAAACTTACAAAATGCCTGCATGAACATTTTTGAAAAAATTAATTCAATTAACCCAAATATGCTTTATGATTTTGCTCTTGAAAGAGCAAAGCTCACGCCAGAGTATGCTGAAGTACTTAAGAATATTGACTCGAGTAAAAATATAATTAAGTTTCCTTATTTTTACGCAAAAAATAATTTAGGGCAAGAAATTTTATCTGTTGATATGATAAATGGACAAATTTTGGTGGGTGGGGCGTATGCCTGTTACCCCCCTGCAGATCTGGCTGGTAGCGATTTGTACAAAGAAATCATGGGCGATGAATACCCTAAATTATCGGTGACTATTTGTGAAGACAAAGCAGATGCGAATAAAAAAATAACAAAATATAAAATAATAGGCAGGGAGCCAGAATGTTGTTTTTTTAAAACAGAAGACATGGCTAGGCCGTTTTCGTACCAAGAATTTAAAATCATAAACGGCCAAAAATTTTGTTTTGAAAAACAAAGTCAGAAAAAGCCTGAAGCGCAAGTTAATTCACATTCTTTATTTCTTCATGATAAAAATGGC
>CANJMM010000060.1 GCA_947475765.1 Legionellales bacterium
AAATACTTTTCTTGGTAAAAATATAATAAAATCTTATCTCTCTCCCAGGGAGGAACGCTTAAATCCTGCAAGATTTTTTTCAAATCACTAGAATGCGTTTTATGTAAGAAGTAAACTTTTTGACCGGGTACGCGTTTTTTTTCTTGAATAAGATTTTTTGATAGCCAGGCGCTATAATCTTTTATTTTATTTAAATGTATTGCATTTAATTTTTTTTCTAAAAATATTTTAGACTGATATTTTCTTACAATATATTGATTGCCCTCACCCCAAGAAATTTCTGGAATTCTATCTGGTCTTGCCGTACGAAATTGATGCAATATTTGAATCAATTTTTTTTCTGAGGGAGATTTGCACTCGGAAAATTCAAGCCAATTTCGAATTAAATTAAGTTGAACCTGCTCTGGATAAGTGCTTAAAAGCTTAAAATCTAGGCAATTATCATGACAGGCATGACTGGTTTGAATTTTTTTTAAGGCTTGATCGATAAAATAATCTAATGCCTGCTGTTGCTGATAATAATGCCTTGCCCCTCTTACAATGGCCTTATTTGCCGATCCAAATCGTGAGGATAATGCAGGCATAATAGCTTGTCTTAAAAAATTGCGATCATAGTTTAGGTTATGATTACTGGGATCTTGAATATAGGCTAATTGATTTTTTTTCGCATAATCTAAAATGCTTTGTTTGGATATAGAAAGTAAGGGTCTGTGTATTACCCGATTATGATAATGGTATAATTTTTTCATGCCAGATAACCCCTTTGGTCCGGCACCTTTTACCAATCTAAATAATACGGTTTCTGCTTGATCATCTAAATGATGCCCCAGCAATAATATATCTTGTGTATTCGGCCGCACGTGTTTAAAAAATAAACGATATCGATGGATTCTCGCAAAATTCTCGAGGCTCTCACCCGCTTTAGGGCTTAGCTCAATTTTTTCAGCTATAAAATGAAGTTGATATTGATTCGCAATATTTTGACAAAAAATTTGCCACGCATTATTGGCTTCAGGTTGTAATTGATGATTAACATAAATAACCCTAAGGCTAGCTATATTATATTGATTTTTTTGAAATAATTGATAAATTAAATCAAGCAAAACAACCGAATCGACCCCGCCACTTAAGGCAATATAAATCTGTGCCTTGTTTTGAACGGCTTGTGCTAGGCTATGCTCAAATTCAGGGTCAAATTTTAACTGAACAGGGATCAAGTCTGGCTTAATTCCCTATTTTCATTAAGCGTTCATAACGCTTATCTAGTAACTGCTCTAAACTTAAATTTTTCAAGTATGTTAATTGTTCAATGAGATAATATTTGAGCGTTAGGGCCATTTTATCGATGTCACGATGTGCCCCGCCTAAAGGCTCGGGGATAATACCATCGATTAAGCCTAATTTTAATAATTTTTCTGCGGTGATCCCCATCATATCGGCTGCTTCTTCTTTACGATCGGCGCTTTTAAATAAAATAGTCGCGCAACCTTCCGGTGAAATAGTAGCATAATAGCTATATTGCAACATGGCCACATGATCGCCTACTCCCATGCCTAAAGCCCCACCGGAACAACCTTCCCCTGTAATAATACAAATAATAGGGGTTTTTAAGCCTGCCATCACGAATAAATTACGCGCAATGGCCTCGCTTTGCCCACGTGCTTCTGCATCAATCCCAGGATAGGCCCCTGGCGTATCAATTAAAGTAATAACCGGCAATTTAAATTTTTCTGCCAGTTCCATTAGTCTTTTAGCGCGACGATAGCCTTCTGGATGCAGCATACCAAAGTTACGCTTCAGTTTTTCTTTGGTGTCTCTGCCTTTTTGTTGGCCAATCACCATGACGGGCTCGCCATTTAAGCGTGCAACCCCCCCTATTACGGCTTTATCATCTGCATAAGCTCTATCACCATGAAGTTCATCAAAATGGGTGAAAATGCGCGAAATATAATCTAAAGTATAGGGCCGAAGAGGATGCCGGGCTAATTGAGCCACCTGCCAAGCGGTTAAATTTTTAAAAACTTTGGAGGTTAAATCGGCACTTTTAGACTGAAGACGGGCAATTTCTTCACTAATATTAATCTCAGTATCTGTGCTAACTAGCCTGAGTTCTTCGATTTTAGCGACCAATTCAGCAATAGGTTGTTCAAATTCTAAATAATTAGGGTTCATAAGCGCTTATGGTACCTTTTTAGTTTATTTAACTTAATTTAATTTGATTTAATTTAAAATGAATTTGGCCAAGATTATATCATGATCTTTATTAAAATCCTGGCAAGTTTAGCAACCTTAACTATAATAAGGTAGTTGCTCCACATTCATTGTTATATTGTTATGCTGGGTGTGAAGTATGGTTAAGTGTCAGTTTTGAAAATATTAGGAGTCTAAATATGAACGGGACGTCTAACGTCAAAAAAATCGGTGCTGCTTTTGCTATTGCAGCCGCTTCTATGCTTGCTTCTGGTTGCACCTCTATGTGCGGTGAGTCGAGTGAACATATGGTTAAATGTGCTGGCGTGAATACCTGTAAGGGTTCTTCATGCGATTCAGCGCATGAAATGAGCTGTAAAGGCAAAAAAGCCAAGCATGGTAAAAAAGGCTGGTCTTACATGAGCGAAGGCGATTGCAAAGCTAAAGGCGGAAACATCGTAGATTAATTTTAATTAAATTAAATTAATCTATTATGATACCCTAATAAATAAAAGCCCAGAAGAGGCAACTCATCTGGGTTTTTTATTTTATAATATTATTTATATTATAAAAATTAGGGAAAGCCATGTCACTGTTAATTAATCCATTAATTAATCCATTGATCAAGCCATCACTTGGTTTTGGTTTAGGATTACGCCTACCCCACATCGAAGAAATTATTCAAACTCAACCCAAATCTATCGACTGGCTAGAAATTATCACTGAAAATTATTTAGTGCCTGGTGGCAAGCCTTTATCCGATTTAAATAAAATACGTGCACTTTATCCTATTGTCATGCATGGCGTGTCTTTATCTATTGGCAGTACGGATAGGCTGGATTATGATTATCTCAAAAAAGTAAAAAATTTAAGCCATCAAATACAAGCCAAATGGATTTCCGATCATTTATGCTGGGGCGGCGTACAACAAAAAAATCTGCATGATTTGCTTCCCTTGCCTTATACCGAAGAAGCCCTAAATCACGTTGTAACAAAAATAAAGCAAGTACAAGATTATTTAGGCCAACGATTAGTCATTGAAAATGTTTCTAGTTATATATCTTATAGCCATTCTGTTTTATCCGAATGGGAATTTCTAAGTGAAGTTGCTAAACAGGCCGATTGCTTATTATTATTAGATATTAATAATATTTATGTCAGTAGTTTTAATCATGGCTTTTCAGCTGAGACTTATTTACGGGCTATTCCTAAAAATCGGGTGCAACAATTTCACCTGGCTGGCCATGAAAATTTTGGCGATCATATTATCGATACGCATGATCACGATATTATTCAGCCCGTATGGGATTTATATGAACAGGCATTAGGCTTATTTCCAGATACGTCTACAATGATAGAGCGAGATGATGATATACCTGAGTTAAGCACTTTAATTCAAGAGTTAGAGTATGCTAAAACTTTACACGCCCGCGCCAGGATAATGCATCATGCCTAATCAATATAAAGTACCCCCTACCCTTGCTGATATTCAAGAAAATTTCCAAGACTATATTCTTTCGCCTAATTATGGTGATTTTGAAAAAATAAAACAAAAAATGCGCGCGCATACAGATAATGTATATGGCCTAGATGCCAATGACCGATTAGAAATTTATTATGATATGTATAGGCTTAGATTATTCGATGTGTTATTTGCCGATTATCCTAAACTGGCTGCTATAATGGCTGAAGAAAAATTTAAACAGGCTTTTTTACATTATTTATTACACTATCCTTCTAGGCATTATTCTGTCCGACCATTTGGTGCAAATTTTTCAAGTTTTTTAAGCCAATTTGATCCTTTTTGTCTTGATCCATATTATAGTGAAATGGCCAAATTTGAATGGGCCTTAAGCCTAACCTTTGATGCCGAAGACAAGCCCTTAGGTAATATCACTGCTTTAAAAAATTTACCCCCAGAAAAATGGGTGATGCTTAGATTTAAGCTACACCCTTCGGTGAGCCTATTAACGTTTAATTATAATATTGTTCCAATATGGCAAAAATTAGATCTAGATTTAGATTTAGATCTAGATAACCAAAAAACAGTAAATTTAATCACAGCGCTTCCTAATGCACAAACTTGGCTGATTTGGCGAAAAAACTTAAAAGCACATTTTCAAGCATTAAATTCTGAACAATATTTAATGCTTGAAGCCATCCACCAAGATCTGTGCTTTTCAGAGGTGTGTGAAACCTTAGGCACGCTTATGCCGTCAGAAACCATCCCTGGCTTTGCCGCAGCGCATTTAAGTACCTGGTTAGAATCGGGGGTGCTTTATTAACTTTTCTGGATTGGGGGGTAAAGAAAAAGTGACTGTTTTTTTAGGCTTAGGCTTAGGCTTAGCCTCTTCTGCACGCCGCCCAGATAATAATAAATACAAATGATGTGTTGGTGTTGCATTTAACAAACCATGGCCTAATGCTTTATTATCATCTAGACAAGCCTCTACAAATAACCTATGAGCTTCGATGCAATCATTTGGGTTTAATAATCTAGCACCAGACTTAATTAATTTTTCCAACTTCTTTAGATTGCGCGCTTCGGCTGCATGTAAAATTTGCTCACCTTTATCCGAGAAGGCGGCATTAAATCCAAAATGACTATCCATTTGTTAGACCCTAAACTAAAATATTAAAATATTAAAATATTAAATATTGATATTGAATCACTAATGTTAAAAAAATCGTTACAAATACAGCTGGTTTAGTAATATCAATCTTTTTATATTTATATAGCATATTAGTGATAGTCAAGACAATAATCGCTGGGTAAACTGCTAACACAATAGGATGAATAAAGGCCATTAAGCCTTCAAACCCTAAATTAGCCATAATCACACTCAAGACAACCATAATAAATGACATGCCAATATACGGTATTTTGATATGCTTAAAGGCATCTGACTTTTCAACTTCATCGCAAACCACATCGGCAATGGTTACGGCTGCCCCAAGTGCAGTAGTTAAACACGCCAAGGCCACTGCAATATTAGCCAACACAGCAAAATGCGCAGGCAAGGTTTCTAAAGTCAATTGAATTAAGACTTTTTCTCTTGGGACATCCATTAATAATAAATTATGACGTGCTGATGCTAAAGCTAAACCAAAATAAATAAGCGCCAATAAGACTGCTGAAATGATACTGGCCCAAACACAGGTGCTGACAATAGAATAAGATTTATTTTGAGATACCGCTTTTTCTTGTTGTAATTTTAATAAAGCCCAGGTAGCCGCGCAATAAAAAATAGAGCAAATTAAATCGAGTGTGTCATAACCCCCCTCAAATCCCATCATAAATGCTTGGAAATGTGTCACGTGCGACATAGGATCGTGATGGGCTGGGTTAAACATGGCAAAGCCAATAATCAAAACAAGCGAAATCACCAATGCAGGCGATAAAACATACCCCAATACGGCTAATATTTTATCTCGACGATAAATACAGGCCATGGTAAAAATACCGGCCATTATCGTTGCAGGTAATAATTCTAAATTAGGGAAATAAGGCTGTATGGCAGCATGCGTTACCACAAAACAACGCGGCATAATGGCAAAGGGCCCGAGTAAGGCTAAACCAATACCCAGTAAAATTAAGCCAGGTAGCCTGCCTACTCTAAAGAAAAATTTCCCAGCATCTCCATGATACATAATCGTCCCAAAGAGGCCAATTAAAGGCGCGCCCACTGCCGTAATCATTAACCCTATTAAGCCTACCCAGGTTAAATAGCCCGCATCCCTCCCCATTAATAAAGGAAAAATCACATTTCCTGCACCAAAAAACATAGAAAAAATGGCCAAACCTGCTTCCCATGAAGTTAAGGCAAAGGCGGGTTTAAAATATTTAGTTAACATTACAAATACCTACTTTGATTTTATATTAGCAAAAGTTTTAGAATTTTATAACAAATAAACTAATTTATGCTAATTTATGCTAATATTCACGCCTTAAAACAATTCAAGTTTCTTAACTTTTATTTATAATATTACAAGCAGTATAAAAATGTATTCAACTTACTCTCTTTCTCAAAAAAATAAAGCCTTTTTAGCCGCCGCATCTTTAGGTGATCTCGAGGCTTTAACGGCCTTAATTACGGCAGGTGCCCAAATAGAAGCCTTAGATCAATACCATGATACAGCGCTGATTATTAGCGCTGAAAAGGGGCATGCTAATATAATCAAGGCTTTAATTCAGGAGCAAGCTAATCTCAATGCAGAAGATCAATATGGCAAAACTGCACTGATGTTTGCTTGCCTTAATGGCCATGTTGAATGCGCTCACTTATTAATTCAAGCAAAAGCAAATTTAGAAATATTAGATAATGATGGCTATACCGCATTAAGTTGGGCAGCCTCCAATGGCCATGCAGAAATTATTGATTTATTGATTCAGGCTGGGGCAAATTTAGAAACTGTCGATAGATCCCATCAAACTGCCCTTATGTGGGCAGCATCCTTAGGCCATACTAATGTTGTGGCATTATTAATTAAAGCTAACGCAAGCTTAAATACTTTTAGTCAAGAACGTAAAACAGCCCTCATGTGGGCTGCATCTGAAGGTCACACTGAAATCGTTCAGTTATTTATTCAGGCAAAAGTCGATTTGAATGTTAAACAACAAGATGGCAAAACGGCCCTGATGTGGGCCGCATCTAAAGGCCATACTGAGGCAGTGATGCTATTAATTAAAGCGGGCGCCTCTTTAGAAGACATCACTTGGTCACATAACACGGCGCTACTTTTAGCGGCAAGCTTTGGAAAAGCACAAGCCGTTGATGCCCTCATTCAAGCAAAAGCAAATGTAGAGGCCATAGATAGAAGTGGACGAACCGCGCTCATGGCCGCGGCTGAACTCAATCATTTTTCTACCGCAAAGGTATTAATTCAAGGTGGTGCCGATCTAGAAGCAGCATACAATGGCTCTGGCCAAAATGCCCTAATGCGTGCCGCTGGATTTGGTTGTCCTCCTATTGTCTCTTTGTTTATTGAGGCTAAGGCAAACTTAGAAGCAGTTGATCATACCAATCAATCTGCACTGATGTATGCCTCAAGCAGAAACCATGAAAGCTCGGCTTTTTTATTATTAAACGCCCTGTCTTCTGAACGGGTAAATCATCTTTTAAACGAACCTGATCTTAACCCAATGATACAATCTTTTATGCATACTATCTTAATGGCAAAAAGCAAAACAGCTACTGTTTTTATAGGCATGTTTTCTAAAAAAATAAAAGCCAATAGCTTTTTAGGCTTACCAATAGAATTAAGAGATAAAGTGTTAGATTATATTTTCCCGACTTGGCTAAGAAATCGTGCAGAAATACAAGTTGATGCCATGCAAGAATTAACCCGTTTTTTTAATAACTTATCTCTTTTGCCGCCTGAACCACCACAAGCCGTTATTTTTTCTGCCCGGGCAGGACGACCATCGTTATTAGCAGCAGATGAGACAAGCCCTAACGCGGCGGCATCCCCCGCACGTTTTGATTTTTGATATAGGGTTCTATTTTGATTAAAGCATTGGCTTGATCAATCATTACTTTATTTTTTTCAAAAAACGTTCTACCGATGAGCCCTACTGCATTCGTTAACTGGCAATTCACGGGGCCAAAAGTAATATACGGCGATGAAATAGCCTGATTGTTGTCAAAAACAATATCGCCGTATAATTGCGCAAAATATTTTTTCTGTTCAAAGCCTAAATAATCATAAGAAAGTAAATTTTCTTTTCCAGTAAAATTCAGCATTTCTGGTATTTTGCAGGTGTTAATAAAAAAATAAGAAGAAAAGCCTGTGTCTAAAATAAAATTCTGATAAACTGATTTTTTTAATTTGTTAAATTTTATTTGCGCTTGAACAAGCGGCACATCCGAGCTTTTCGAGTAGGTAATAACGCCATTCGTTTCTTGGAGCAAATCTCCATTTTTAATGTAAATTTTTTCTTTTTGATAATCTAAAGTCAAAAGCAAGCCATAAAAGGCATTGGCACTTAGCACGCCATCGACTTTGAGTGCTTTTAAGTCTTGCACCTCATCTTCAAAGCCACTAGAAGACACCATGCCATAATTATGAATCACCAAATCGCCTATTTCTATATTATTAACCAAATAGGTATGTTGAAAAGTATTGACCACCTGAGATGGCGTATGTGCCGTAACGGCCTCTGTGCCTTCTTTATTTAACTTTAATTTTTCGGCGAGCGTGTTTGAAATCATAGATTGGGAAAAGCCTGTATCAAATAAAAAAATAAATGGCCCCTGA
Source organism: Legionellales bacterium (assembly GCA_947475765.1). Lineage (GTDB taxonomy): Bacteria > Pseudomonadota > Gammaproteobacteria > Berkiellales > Berkiellaceae > CADEEZ01. Next base: position 8,449 of record CANJMM010000060.1, read on the forward strand.
CCGTTTATCTTTATTTTGACAATAGGGCTTAATAAGACATTATCGCCAACAGGGGCGTGGATAATCACTTTGCTTTGGTTTTTTAATTCATGAGATTCGGGGATAAATGTTTTTGAATTGTCTCGGTAAGTGAATTTGATGTCAGAAGCTGCATGAGC
>CANJMM010000061.1 GCA_947475765.1 Legionellales bacterium
AAGGGCATGCTTGGATAGGGGGTCGGCCCTTAAGCGTAGCGAAAAGGGACGGGGGGATGTTTTTCAAGTCGGCCCCCTATCAAAGGCTACCCGATGCACGTATCTTTTTACGCCACCGTAGCGGTTTGAAAAATCAAAAATTTTTTCTAAAACAGTATGGAAATTAGACAGTTAACAATCAAACTATCAACTTGTGTAGATACTAATGTTTCAGGTAGGGGCAGGGGGATAGAAGAAATGCTCTGTATTCTGGGTCAAAATCCCGTGAAATTGCTTAAAAAACAACAAGTTGTAATATATACCCCATACCCATACCCATACTTGCCCCTAGATAGTAGGGCTAAGGCCTATCAAAAATCTAGGGGTATTATATAAGGGGCTAAGGTTACTTTTTATAGGTAGATTGTATTAAGTCTAATAGCATTTTGTGGGTTTTTTGTTGTCCACAGACAACATCACAAGTGTCTAAAAAGTGATTTGAGCCATCGTAGTCTGTGATTAATCCACCTGCTTCTTCTATAAGTAAACTGCCGGCAGCAATATCCCAAATTTTGAGATTTTGTTCAAAAAAGCCGTCTAGTCTACCTGCCGCCACATAAGCTAAGTCTAATGCGGCAGAGCCACCTCGACGAATACCGGCTACGTGAGGCGCTAATTTTTTAAACAAATCAAGATAAGTATCGAGGCGCTTGCTAAATACATCAGGTTCTTCGGTGCGTTTAAAGGGAATACCTGTGCCAATTAAAGTACGGTTAAATTCAATTTCTGGGCTAACGCGTATGCGTTTGTCATTGAGTTGCGCACCGCATCCTCGGCTGGCCGTAAATAATTCATCATGAACGGGATCGTAAATAATAGCGTGTTCAATTCGTTTTTTAATCATAATGCCAATGGACACACAAAATTGTGGCAGGCCATGCATATAATTTGTTGTGCCATCTAATGGGTCGATGATCCAGGTGACATTTTCAACTTGTTCATTGGTAATTTTGTATTCAGGTTCAGATAGGCCAGACTCTTCGCCTAAAATAGCATGATTAGGGTAAGCCCGGTGAATCATGTCAATAATGATTTGTTCACAAGCCAAATCGATATTGGTGACAAAGTCATTGTGACCTTTTTGTTGAATTTTTAAAGAATGGAGTTGATCCATTGAACGAATCATGATTTGGCCGGCTTTACGCGCAGCTTGAATGCCAATATTAACTAAGGGGTGCATATGGCCTCGATTATTTCTGTTTGTTAAGGAGCAAATGCGTATTATAATACGGTCTCAGTAATTGTCACGTAGTCAGAAAACTGTGTTAAGTTTAGATCAAATAAAAATTGTGTTAGTAAAGCCTTCTCACCCTGGAAACATGGGTGCAACTGCACGCGCCATGAAGAATATGGGCTTATCAGACTTAGCTTTGGTCTCGCCTAAAGATTATCCTAATGTCCAGGCAACGGCTTTAGCCAGTGGGGCAGATGATGTCCTTCAAGCTGCTTGGGCAGGGGATAGCTTAGATGAGGCGTTAGAAGGCTGTCAGGTTATTTATGCGACTACAGCACGGCATCGTAAATTAGAGTGGCCGAGTTGTGATGTGCGCACCGCAGCAAGAGACATATGCGCGCGTCAATTAGAGCCAGGTAAGAAAATTGCTATTTTATTTGGTTGCGAGCGGGCAGGGCTAGATAATGAAACTTTAGTTCGGGCACAAAGCTATATTTATATTCCAACCAATCCTGTTTATTCTTCTTTGAATTTAGCCCAAGCGGTGCAATTAATAAGCTATGAGTTAAAAATGGCTCATGATGAATTATTAGAGCCAAAACCTCAAACTGAACCCCAAGAAAGGCGCGCTAGCTATGAAAAAGTCGAAGGTTTTTATACCCATTTAGAAGCCATGCTTACCCATATTTATTTTTTAGACCCCAAGCAGCCAAAAATGCTTATGGGTAGATTACGGCGATTATTTAATCGCGCTGAACCCAGTGAAACAGAATTGCATATTTTAAGGGGTATTTGTAAATCGGTTTTAAGCAAAATACCCAAAGATTAATACTTGACTATTTTAGTCTAGTATGACAAAGTCTCTTTCAAATGAAACTTACCACAAAAGGCAGATATGCCGTTACAGCATTAGTTGATATGGCTATTCATGGTCTACAGGGACCGGTAACAATAATTGAGCTATCTAACAGGCAAGATATTTCTCAAGCCTATTTAGAGCAATTAATGGGAATATTGCGCACAAAAGGCATTTTAGCGAGCATCAAAGGCCCAGGGGGGGGCTATATATTGGCTAAACCTGCAGAATTAATTACTGTGGCAGAGATTATTACCGCCGTCAATGAGCCTGTTGATAGTACACGTTGTGGAGGCAAGCATAATTGCCAGCAAGGTAAAGTGTGTTTAACCCATACTTTATGGGCAGAGTTAAATCATACCATGCATACTTTTTTACAAAACAAAAACTTAGGTGAGCTAGCTAGAACTGAAGAAATTCGCCAAGTAGCGATGCGCCAAATAAAATAAATAAAATAAATAAATAAATAAAATAAAATAGAGTGAGAGAAGTGAAACAAATCTATCTTGACTATGCCTCAACAACGTTAGTCGATCCTTTAGTGATTGCTGCTATTACAGATAGCTTAGAGCATGAATATGGAAACCCCTCTTCGCGTTCACATGCTTTTGGTTGGCAGGCAGAAAAAAGTGTTGAAGAAGCCCGAAAAAACGTTGCAGATTTATTACATGCTGATCCGCGAGAAATTGTTTTTACCAGTGGTGCAACCGAGTCGAATAATTTAGCCATTAAAGGCGCTGCGCGCTTTTATCAAACTAAAGGCAAGCATATTATCACCTGTAAAACAGAGCATAAAGCCGTATTAGATGCGTGTCGCCAATTGGAGCGTGAAGGCTTTGAAGTAACTTATTTAACGCCTAATCAATCAGGATTATTAAGCTTAGAGAATATAGCTGCAGCAATTCGAACAGATACGATTTTAGTTTCATTGATGCATGTGAATAATGAAATAGGGGTAATTCATTCTGTTGAAGCAATTGGGGAATTGTTGCGTGAAAAAAATATTTTATTTCACGTTGACGCGGCGCAATCAGTAGGTAAATTGCCATTAGATTTATCAAAAATAAAAATTGATTTACTGTCTATATCGGGTCATAAAATATATGGACCAAAAGGCATTGGGGCACTGTATGTGCGTCGTAAGCCCCGGGTGCGTTTAGAGGCGCAAATTCATGGTGGTGGTCAAGAACGCGGCATGCGATCGGGGACTTTAGCTACCCATCAAATTGTGGGTTTAGGTATGGCTTGTAAAATTGCAAAACAGCAAATGCAACAAGACTATGATAAAGCAAAGTCACTAACAGACAGATTATGGGCGGGGATACAATCTATAGAAGCCATTCAGATTAATGGCGATAAAGTACATCGTTTGCCTAATATTATGAATGTGAGTTTTAATTATGTGGAAGGCGAATCGTTAATTATGGGCTTAAAACAGCTCGCCATTTCTTCAGGTTCGGCTTGCACCTCTGCCAGCTTAGAGCCCAGTTATGTATTATATGCACTAGGATTAAGTGAAGAATTGGCACATAGCTCATTAAGATTTTCTGTGGGCCGATTCACCACAGAAGCAGAAATCGATCAAGCGATTGAGCTAATCAAAACAACGGTAGATAAATTACGTCAGATGTCACCTTTATGGGATATGTATCAAGCAGGTATTGATTTATCGAGTATTGAGTGGACAGGGCATTAGAGATTTAATTTATAATTCATGATAATTAAAATAGGCTAAAAAACATGGCATATAGCGAAAAAGTAATAGATCATTATGATAACCCCAGAAACGTTGGGAGCTTAGATGCAACCAGCAGTGATGTAGGAACTGGCATGGTAGGCGCGCCAGCCTGTGGTGATGTGATGAAACTGCAAATTCAAGTAAACCCAGAAGGGGTTATAGAACAAGCTGTGTTTAAAACTTTTGGATGTGGATCCGCCATTGCTTCTAGTTCATTAGCAACGGAATGGCTAAAAGGAAAAAATTTAACAGAAGCGGCAACGATTAAAAACACGCAAATTGCGGCAGAATTAAGTTTGCCACCCGTTAAAATCCATTGTTCTTTATTAGCAGAAGACGCTATTTTGGCTGCAATAAAAGACTATCAAAAAAAACAGACCTTACCTGAATCTAAGCCGAGCTAATGATGCAAAATCAGATCATTCAGCCTAATATCTCAAGTTTAAATATGCTTGAGGGGGATACGGGAGTGGGCCTTTCAGCATCTGCCTATGCCCATATTCAAAAGTCTTTAAAATTGGCTAAAACATCTGATGTTTTAGGTATTCGGCTTGGCGTGAAAAAAGCAGGTTGTTCAGGATATGAATATGTTTTAGCTTATTTATATCAAAAAGACTTAAATTCAGTCGTGGATATTATATTAACTTATGATGATTTTAAAATAGCCGTAGATTCAGAAATTTATTGTAAATTTCTAAAAGGGGGAACGGTAATTGATTATGCCAAAGAGGCCCTTAAAGAAGGCTTAAAATTTAACAATCCTAATGTGTCTGCAGAATGTGGTTGTGGGGAAAGTTTTACGCTTAAGTCAGGGCAAAATTAATGCAGATGAATTTTTTTAAGTGGTTTGATTTGCCCGAGCAATATACCCTTGATTTAAATACTTTGAAAAAGAAATATTACGCGCTATCTAAATCTACTCACCCAGATAACTTCCAGAGTCAATCTCAATTTGAAAGAAAAATGGCCGAACAGGCTTTAGGCTACACACATGAAGCATATGCAGTATTAAGCTGCCCTGTTCAGCGTGCAATTTATATTTTAGCCTTAAATTATATTGATATTTCTAACGAATCTGAGCAACAGCAATATTTATCTCCTGATTTTTTGGAAATGGCCTTTGATTGGCAAGCGAAAATTCAAGAAGTAAAACAAAATACAAAAAACACAAAAAATAAAGAAGCTGTTATGTTAGATCTAGAAAATAATATGAATAGCAGACTATCTCAGATGGTTATTTTTTTGCATAGCCAGCAATTTGATTTGGCTGCGCCCCTGGTAAAAGAAATACAGTTTATTCAAAAAATACGGGAGCAATCCTAAAAATGGGATTATTAAGCATCCAAGAGCCAGAAACTGCTTCAGCTCAAGATAATGTAGGTAAAATTAAAATTGCCCTAGGAATTGATTTAGGCACTACCCATTCATTAGTCGGTGCTTATCTTGAGAATAACGTGGTGTTATTTAAAAATAATTCGGGTGAGGTATTATTACCATCGGTTGTATTATATTCTGAACACAAGCAAACCCCTTTAGTTGGCCAAAAGGCTATTTTTGAAGCTAAAAATAATAAAGAAAACGCTATTTTTTCTGTAAAACGCTTGATCGGTAAATCAGCAACAGATCTAAGTACCACTTTTTCTCCCATTACAAGGGAAGTTAAGCCAGATATAGATAATTTAGCTGTATTGAAAACAGCACACGGCATTAAATCGCCGGTTCAAATTTCGGCTGAAATATTAAAAGAATTGGCCCAAATTGCACACGTTAATTTAGCGCAATATGACGCAGATTATGAAGTAGCTGGCGTGGTGATTACGGTGCCTGCTTATTTTGACGATGGCCAAAGACAGGCAACTAAAGCAGCAGCTGAATTAGCCGGTATGAAAGTATTAAGATTATTAAACGAGCCTACTGCAGCAGCACTCGCTTATGGCTATGATCGTGATAGTCATCAAGGCATTTATTTGGTTTATGATTTAGGCGGAGGCACATTCGATGTGTCTATATTGAAGTTTCATGAAGGCATTTTTGAGGTATTGGCTACAGCTGGGGATACGGCTTTAGGCGGGGATGACATGGACGCCTGCATTATGAATGCTTTGTCCATTTCTTGGGATGAAGCCAAAAAAATAAAAGAAGCACTAACAGATTCTTTGGTTTATCCATTGGTTTATCAAGACGTACTAACAGAGAATGCTAAGATAGTTTTTACACGAGCCCAGTTTGATGTGTTAATAAAAAACATAGTCGACAAAACAATAGAAATTACAAAATCTTGTCTGAAAGACGCTAAGATAGAGTTGAGTAAAATTGCTAAAGTTATTTTAGTTGGAGGTGCCAGCCGTGTACCAGCCATTCATGTTGCTTTAGAGCAGGCTTTTGGTTTGCCACTTTCTCAAGAGATGGATCCGGATAAAGTGGTGGCAATGGGGGCAGCATTACAAGCTGCAAAACTCATGGGGCAGACCGATACGGTATTACTAGATGTGGTGCCTTTATCATTAGGCATTGAATTAATGGGGGGGGTGACTGAAAAAATTATTGCTCGTAATACTAAGTTACCCATTAGCATTACTCAAGTTTATACAACCTATCAAGATAATCAAACCGGCTTTAAAATCCAAGTGGTTCAAGGTGAGCGAGAATTAGCAAAAGATAATCGTGCATTGGCGAGTTTTGAACTCACCGGATTACCGGCTTTACCTCAAGGTAAATTACGAATTAACATGACTTTTACGGTAGATGTGGATGGCTTATTAACGGTAACAGCAAAAGAAATGCTCAGCAATCAATCACATCAAGTTGAAGTGAAACCTACCTATGGATTAACCCGGGTAGACATAGATTCAGCCATTTTAAATGCAGCAGCCTGTGCCAAACAAGATATCACTGAACGACAGCTGATTGAAGCAAAAAGAGAAGCAAATAAATTAATCGATTATGCAAAGCATTTATTGGCAGATTGTTTGGCTACTGAGATGAACATAAATCAGGAGTTGAAAAACTTAATTCAGCTTATAGATTCAGATAATACCCAGGATATTATTTCAGCTATAAAAAACTTAGAAAGTAGATTAATGCCGATGAGCTTAGCTCGAATTTATGAAAGCAAAAGTAAAAATAAAAGTAAAAATAAAAATGAATAAAAAAAAAATAAAAGTCACTTTTTTGCCTCATCCCGTGATCTGTCCAGAAGGTAAAATAATAGAAGCGGAAGCTGGTATTTCTATTTGCCAACTGGCTTTAAATCATGGTTTAGAGATTGAACATGCCTGCGAAATGGTTTGCGCTTGTACAACATGTCATGTGATTATTCATCAGGGATTTAATAGCTTGTCACCATTAGAAGAACAAGAAGAAGATTTATTAGATAAGGCCTGGGGGTTACAAGCTAATTCCCGATTAAGTTGCCAGGCGCTTATAGACAATCAAGATTTAATCGTTGAAATCCCTAAATACTCTATTAATCAAGCTTCTGAAGGAAGTAGATAAAGGCTAAATATTAATATTCGTATTAATATTTAGCTGGTCCATATTTTATTAATTCACTTGCGGTAACGAATTGATAGCCTTTATTTTTTAATTTTTCGATAATTATGTCTGTCGCTTGCACTGTAGGGGAACGTCCTTTTCCTCCATCGTGTAAAACAATAATATGCCCGGGTTTTGCATGGCTAACCACGCGATCAACAATGATATGGCTTTCTGGATTTTCCCAATCTTGAGACAAAAAATCAAATAAAAAATTCTTTTTATTAAGCTGGATCAGCGTGCTACGTAAGGTGTCGGAAGTGAGTCCAAATGGTGAGCGAAACATAATTTCACCCGTGTAGCCAGATTGTCTAATAATTTTATCGACTTGAGGTAATTCTTTGGCCAGCATAGCAACAGATTTTTTATTTTCTTTATCATGATACATAGAATGATTGCCAATTTCATGGCCCGCTTCAACCATTTTTTTTAATAGGGGCAAATGTGATTTAGCATGTATGCCCATAACAAAAAAGGTGGCTTTGACTTGATGTTTGGCCAAAATACTTAAGATTTGATCAGTGTAAGGCATACTAGGGCCATCATCAAAAGTAAGAGCAACTACTTTTTCTTTTGTTTTAATCGATCTGATTTCAGGGTTAGCGTAGGCACTGTTTAAAAAAATAGCAAATAAAGCGCTACATAGGCTATATAATAATATTTTAAGCAAAATCTTAGCTGAATTAGCCGGAATAGCATCACAAGACATGATCAGTCTCCTATTTATTTTATTTTATATTATCTTAATTAAAGCATATTTTTGAGAATACGATCGCGATAATAAAAATGGTGCACTAAAGCGCCTATAATATGTAAGCTTAAAATACCGATAATAGCAAAGCTCAATATTTCATGGGTTTCATAAAAAAAGTCGCTGAGGGGTTTATTGACAGAAACCAAAGTGGGGATTTTATGCCCAAATACAGAAACAGGGTAACCATGAAATTGGGAAAGCAAAATACCAGATAAAGGCATAGCCAATAATATAATATATAAGCTTAAATGGACTATTTTTGCCAAATATTTTTGCCAGGTACTTAGGGTAGTTGGCCAGCTGGGCCGTGTGCCAAATTGACGCCACAGAATAAAAAAGAGCGCCATAGCTAAGAT
>CANJMM010000062.1 GCA_947475765.1 Legionellales bacterium
TGCATTGCTGCCAGAAAGATAAAGCACTCTATCCATTAGGTTTATTACCTCAAGTTAATAATGGCTTGTGTTGTGGCATCTGCAGTTCTAATCGTTTGTGCATTAGCCTGAAAGTTTCTTTGAGCAAGAATTAATGATACCAATTCATCAGTTAAGTTTACGTTAGAATCTTCTAAGGCACCAGATTGAACCAATCCAAGATCTGCCGTCCCAGGGGCGCCAATTAACGCAGGCCCTGATGAGTAAGTCTCAACCCAAGATGTGTCTCCATGTGGGCTTAAACTTTGAACACTCCCAAAGTTAGCTAATGCAACTTGTCCTAAGGCTTTAGATTGCCCATTAGAATATCTGGCAAAAATAATACCTGATGGGTCTACCTCTACTCCAGATAATCTACCTGTTGAATAACCATTTTGTGATAACGCTTGAACAGCAAATGGCGCGCCAAACTGAGAAGAATCGTCAAAATTAATACTCAACTGCTGCGGACCTTTTGCACCGCCACCTGGAGTCCAACTTGAAATTTGAACCACATCAGAAGTAGCTTGAATTATCCCTGATTTAGGACCCGAGGTTAAACCTACCTTTGTTGGCAGGGTTCCCCCAATAGATACCCCTAAATCATTGCTTGTAGAAAGCGAGTATGTTGCTCGTTTTACTTGATTATTAAGTGGGTCCAGTGCCCCTAAATGCAAATCAAACCCACTAAAATTTGCAATTGAACCTACCGTTCCATTAGATTCAACTTGTATGTTCCTGCCATCTAAAGCAGATAGCATAATAGCAGTTCCTGCACCACCTGGCTGATTAGCCGTTACCCCAGTTAATGCTGTTTCATTATTAATAGCCGTTAACAACTGAGCATCATTAGCAATGGCACCTGTGACATTAATGCCATTAATAAGAAAATCTCCTGCCATTAAATTCCCAAAAGTCGGCGTTCCTAAATTCACTAATGTTGGATTAACAGTAGCAGTTACGCCATGCAACCCTGTTTGTGAGTTGATAGCTGCCGAAATGGCTATGGCGCTTCCTCTGTTTCCAACAGAAGAATAAATATCATTTGAAGAGAGTGTAGCCGGAATTGAAACGCCATTTACCGTTAAGTCATTTACATCAAGCAAGGGTATATTGCTAGATACATTTAAAGCCAAATCTGCACTAGATGTCGGTCCTACGCCATAATACAAAGGTGGCTGTGCTAGATTATTGGGAATGAATGCACCGGAAGAAGAGAATTTCAAGGTGAAAGGTGAAGGTGATACACCTGCAGGATAAGAACTAGGTGGCACCCCAACAGGTGGTGTAGCCGCAAGAGAGGTTGAATCATTACCATCTACCCCAACATGAACTTTCCAAGTATTTTCTTCATGAGATTTAACAAAGTAACTTGTCATAATATGACTGTTTCCTAAGCTATCATATACCGTCGTAGACGTAGACGTATTAAAAGTAGAGGGGTCTGGTGGCGTGCTAGAGGTAAAACCCGCTTTAAATGACGTAATAGGTGGTCTTGCTGTTGCATCTAAATTAACAGAGACTACTAGATCTTCTGTTGATTTTGGTGCTAAATTCGAATTGGTTATTTGCAAACTTCCTCTGGCTCCTGTAATTTTACCCGTGTCATCAGAAAGATAACCTTCAAGATCTCCCCCTAATGCGGTAGAAATATACCCATTTTTATCAACCCCAAAAGAGCCTGCTCGAGTATAAGAAACAGAACCATTGTTATTCAAAACAAAAAAACCTCGACCATTTACAGCCAAATCTAAATTACTTTTTGTAAATTGAATTTGGCCCTGGCTAAATTCTTGTTCTACCGAAGACAATAAAACCCCTGATCCAATTGTATTTCCGCTAGAACCCAAATTAGAAGCGGCATAAACATCTGCAAAATGTGCTTTAGATTGTTTAAATCCCGTTGTAGACGCATTCGCTATATTATTACCAATGACTGTTAGCTGGCTAGAAGCTGCTTGTAAACCTGTTAAGGCAATGTTAAAAGTCATAGATCACTCCTGTATTATAATTAACCAATTGTTTTAACTTCTTCGAGAGGGACTGTGCCCACTCCGTCAATATTCAAGATTAACCCCCCACCATTTCTGGGAATGGTCACACTATCTACATTTGATGACATATAAGTTTCTAAATTCGTGTTTTTCCCCTCCACAATACCACTTGCTTGAATACTGTAATTGCCTGGCATTCCTTGCCATTGGAAAGGCACTTCCCCTCCCCTGATATTACCTAATGTAAATTGCTTATGCAGCATGCCTGTTTCGTCCCGAATGGAAACCTGAACATCTTGAGCATGAGAAGGTATGTTCACAATGCCTTTTAAAGGCTGTTCAGTTGATTTTATGGTGGCCTCATTTAGCTTAACAAAAACACTTTTTCCAATTAACCCTGTGGCCTGTAGGGCAGAGTTAGATTGGAATGTTTTGGCCAAATTACTAATAGAGCTCTGCATATTTTGAATGCCTTCTACCGTACTAAATTGTGCTAGTTGTGCTAAAAAGTCTGCCCCCTCTTTTGGATCAAGCGGGTTTTGATTCCGTAACTGTGCTACAAATAAATCCAAAAACTGTGTTTGCTGTGTTTTTTCCTTTTTCTCTTCGCCTGGAGAGTTTAATCCGATATCTTGAAAAAGCTTTTGATTCACTGTATTCCCAATAGGCGAATTAAAATCAGTCATTTTGCACCTCCAATAATTACACGTTATTTTTAAAAAATGAGTTCAATTTACTGACCCATGCTAATCGTTTTCATCATCATGTTTTTTGCCGTGTTCACTATTTCAGCATTATTAGAATAAGATCGAGAAGCTGAAATCATGTTGGCCATTTCTTGAATCATATTGACATTGGTTTTAAAAACATACCCTTCTGAGTTTGCCATTGGGTTTTCAGGCTGATATTCTTTTGCTAAGGGCTGATGACTTTCTGCTATTCCTATGACTCTTACACCCGTTGCACTCGATTCTTCAGATACACCAGATACATCAGCATCCTCTAAACTAAAAGAAGCGAATATAGGTGCTTTTGATTTGTAAACAGATTCTTCACTTCCAACACTGTCTACATTCGCTAAATTACTAGCAGTAGTATTCAGCCTCATCGATTGTGCGCTCATGCCTTGGGCGGCAATGTTAAATATTTGAAACGTAGACATAATATTAAGTTCTCCGAAAATTTTATTTATTATTTATTATTTATTATTGATTACTCATAACCATTTTTAATTTTGTAAATTCATGCGTTATAAAACTTAAGGTGGCCATATAACGCATTGAGTTTTCTGCAAATTGTGTTTTCTCAACCTCACCATCTACTGTATTTCCGTCCATCGTGGCTTGTAATGGGATCCTGTACATTAACTGATCTGATAATGGTATATTGCTGGCGTACTCTTGAATATGACCAGGATTTGTTGTGCTTAAATATGCTTGGTTTAATTCATTGTTAGATGCTGTATTTTCTAAAATAGCCTTAAAGTCAATATCTCTTGCTTGAAACCCTGGTGTATCTGAGTTAACAAGATTGTTGGCTAAGATTTCTGATCTGTCTGCGTATAAACTCAGTGCTTGTTCATGATGAGCAAAGCTTGCATCTAATCCGAATCCCATAATATTCCCCATGTTTCATGCTTTGTAGAAAGTATTGCAAATGCTATGCCAAATATAAACTATTAAAAATACACATTAAAATCAACAATTTGATTGATTCAGATTTTTTGATAACGATAAAAATGGCAAAACTTTTCCTAGTGATGGAGCGCGGGTAAGATACAAGCTAAAATAAAAGCTAATATACTATTAACTAAAAAATACCTCCTGGAGGGTTATGTTAAACTTAATTCGTGCATTTATCTCCCCTGTCATTATTTTTGGATGCATACTTTTTTTCCCAATAAGAAACATACAAGCCGCTGAACTTCAAGATTTAACGGAAATAAAAACAGTGGCCGAGCAATTCTTAAAGGCCCAAACTGAAGTTCAATTTCAAAACCAAAAAGTAAAAATCCTGTTAAACAACTTAGATTCTCGATTAAAATTACCCAAATGCCCGAAATCCCTTTCCGTTCAACCTGATATTGATTTATCTAAAGCGCACAACACCCTACTTGTGTCTTGCCATAATGATATTTCTTGGAGTGTGCGTATGAGTTATCAATTAAAACGATTTTCTCAAGTTATCACGCCATCCAAAACAATCCTGAAAGATGAGAAAATATCTGAAAGCGCTATTACCCTAATTGAAAATGATATTTCGCAATTAAATAGCTATTTTACAGAAAAAAATTCAGTTGTAGGTCAAGTGGCAAAGATGACTATTTTGCCAGGACAAATTATTCAAAGTAATCAAATTATTCCGGTAAAATTTGTCAAAAGAGGTGAAATCGTTAACCTCATTGCTGAAATACCTGGATTAAAAATCACCTCAAAAGGAACTGCCTTAAATGATGGTACTTTAGGAGACTCTATTCAAGTTAAAGCAATTGGGTCAAAACGAATTGTAGAAGCGACTATTGTGAGTGAACATACTGCCAAAGTCACCACGCAATGATTTTTTTTAGGCTATATTAATTAAGCTATATTTAAACAGATTAAGATTAAAAAGTGAGGGAGGATAAATGACAAGCCCTATAGTTAATAAAAATAGATCCACTGGAGATTTACTCTCCACTTTTAAAAAAACAACCTCTCACTTAGATTGTCAGACTTCAATAATGACAAAAAAAAATACTGTTAATAATATTCCTGAACATAAAAACAACTCGATCCAAATAAGTCCTGAGGCGAAAGCACTTAATGCCTATATAAAAATAAATAACATAAAATCCCAACTTGAAGCTGGTACTTATACGATAAATTATCCTCAACTTGCTGAAAAAATAGCTAAAAAGGCAATTCAACATGGAAACTGAAATTGTTGAGGTTTTTAAAGAAACTGAAAACAACTTAGAAAATTTCATTTTATTATTGAAAAATGAAAAAATCGCTTTAAGTCAAAATCTGTATGATGACTTGTTAAAAATAATTGAACAAAAAGAAATATTATCTGATAAAATAGAGCATACAAACTGGAAAATGGTTAGCTGCCTGGCATCTAAAAATCTTCCTGATACACATCAAGCACTCGTTAAATATTTAAAACGTTTACCTACTCTACAAGGGGATTTGCTTTCAAAGCAATGGGAAAATATTATTGATTTATTAAAACAAGCTGAAAATTTGAATCAGCAAAATGGATTAATTATCATGGGCAGTAAAAACAATACTGAAAAATTAATTGATATTTTACTTGGCCGAATACGTACGGGTATTTACGGAAAAGATGCAAAAATAGATAATACTTAACAAAATAATAAATAATAAATATGCCTCCTGTATTAAAAAAAATAGATTTCCGCCCCTTTGATCCTTTTCCTTTTTTTAAAAGTGGTCATACCCAAACCATTTTATCCCAATTTTTTTCGTCTATACCCACTATCAAAAATAATATTAAAAATAATATCAACCATTATGTCACTTTATCAGATAAAGATACGATTTTTTTAGCGGAAACCCCACCAAAAAATTCATCCAATAGAATTGCATTATTAGTCCATGGTTTAACCGGATCGCAAGAATCGTCTTATATGAAACGTGGGGCATATTACCTTAGTCAAGCAGGTTATCGCGTTTTTAGAATGAATTTACGAGGATGTGGCCCAGGACTTTATCATGCCAAAAAATTATATCATAGTGGTCAAAGTCAAGATGCACAAGAAGTGTTGAATTGGATTTCAAAACAATACCCTTTTTCCCCTATTACCCTGATAGGCTTTTCATTAGGTGCCAATTTAAGCTTAAAATTAGCAGGGGAATTAGGGAAAAAACTGCACCCTGTTTCTTCTAATCTAGATTCGGTTATAGCCGTCTCTCCTCCCCTAAATTTAGCCGCCTCTGTTAGGCTTTTATCACATAAGAAAAATAAATTTTTCAATCAGTATTTTCTTGAGCGTTTAAGACAAGATATGCAGAAAAAAAGAAAACTTATAGCTAATTTACCAAATTTATCTAGATTAAAGATTAAAACACTTCTAGATTTTGATGATCAAGTTACGGGCCCTTGTAATGGCTTTAAAAATGCCCAAGATTATTATCAACAATGTAGTTCAGCGCCCTATATAAAATCCATCACACTTCCGACTTTAATTTTACACGCCGAAGATGATCCTTTTATTGCTAACGCTGATTTTTATCGTTTGGAAAAAATTTCCAACTTAGATCTCCTGATTACAAAATCAGGAGGGCATCTAAGTTGGATTGGAAAAACAGATCAGGCCTTCAATTTTAGATGGATGGATAGAGTCATTTTAAAATGGATTAACTGGCTAGATGCTCAAAACAGCAAATCATTCTAATTTATTTACAATTTACTTTTATTTTTATTTTTTTCAGGATTATCGTGATCCTGCTCGTTACCCTCTTTTTTGCCCCCGGGATCTGATTTGAGACCCTGGCTTGGTAAAAAAGTTTTACCCCTTTTTTCTGCTTGTTCTATTATGGATAACTTTGAAAAATCTGTGCTTAAGCTGTCCACTTCCTGTTGCTTAGTTCGCGCCATCTCAAATAAATTTAAAAACAACCCATTTAAGCCATAGCCAAAAGTAATTAAAGCAAATCTTGCTGGCACGCCTGCAAACAAGCCTTTAAATCCTGACTGCGATACAACAAGGGTTAATAATTTTTTGGTACTCGTTTTATTCCCTGTATTTTGTTGTTTTAGTGTTTTGACTACATCTAAAGGCGCACCTACTAATGCAGCGCCTGCGCCAGCAGAAAGTGAAGTGAAGGCAATTGACATGAGAGGATAATCATTTTTATAAGGTTTAGCCATAGGGTCGACAAATGCCTTAGTGGTAAAAAATGCAACATTCATTAAAGTTTGTTTGGCTATTGTCACACCAAGGCCACGATATAATTCTTGAATTACGCCAAAAGTATGGTCATAACCCGTTTTGACTCCTTGTTGATTTTTTATGTCTTTTAAAAAGTCCAGTATGTTTCCACTGGTATCTTGACTGATTTTAAATGTTTTGTATCGTTCAATAGGGGCAGCGATAGTGGGATCTAATACCCCAACTAACCCGCCAGAAATGATGCCTTTTAGAAGAAAAGCACCCTGCTGCCCCTCTTGAACCATATGCGTTGAAAAATCATTTGCACTGACTTGTAATATGCCTTTATAAGAAGTTTTAAAGCCTTCTCGTGACATGCTGGCAACACTACCATCAAAAAAACCTTTAAAACCCCTAATGGCATGAACTTGGCGAATAGCTTGAATAAAATTTAATTGCCCCGTCTTTTTAGCCACACTTTTTTGCTGCTCTGTGGCTATTTTTACTAATGGCTGCGTAGGCAAAACCCCTATTGTTTTAATGATAGGAAATCCTAAGAACATCGCCCATTCTCTCTGAGAATAAGAACCTAAGTTACTGACACTGTTTTTTTGACTATCCACGCTGAAATCCTTGCTTCTAAAAGGCTATTATTTTACACAGCCTAGAATATCGATCAACTGTATTCAATATCAGTCTTATTAAAAATTCATTTTCCGATAATTAGAGCCGATAATTAGATATTGATTTAATTTAGGTGAGATTAATGGAAAATATGGGACTGGCTTTAACTGATTTATTTTTAGGATTAACTTTCATGCTATATGCAAAATATAGTTGGCAAGTGCCCACCCCTATTCCCTTACTTAGAAAAAATGTTACCTGGCTTTATGCTTCAGCCTCATCCGTATGTCTTCTAAGTTTTTTTATGTTTGGATTTTATAACATCCCAGAAGGAAAAATACATGGTTATATACAGCAAAGCATATTAATCTCTTTTGGGTTTGTTTTATATTTCACACTCACCATTTTGCTAACATTACAAATGCCTTCTACCCCTAGAAAAGCAAGAGCATTATTATTAACACCTACATTAGTATATATTTTATTGACGTTTGAATGGCCAACATTTACGTATAGCAATATAATCTTAATTCCTAGTTTTCTAGGGCTTTCGTTTTTAATGTCGAAAATGTATTTAAACACTAGAAATACGCAACTTTTTCTTGGGATTATTAGCTTTTTTGTTTTGGGGGCTTTAACGCTTTTTCAAAATTACTTAATCAACATTAGCTCTGTTTTCTTCTTTTTTTTATACAGCCCATTAACTTTATTTAGTGCTTTTTTTTTATACCGAGGAATGGCCTTGTTTTTGAATCAAAAAAACCCGTCAAACTTAAATCACATTATTGCTAATAATTACCTTAA
>CANJMM010000063.1 GCA_947475765.1 Legionellales bacterium
ATGAATTGGGGTAATAGAAACCATTTGGTTCTTGATTGCCCAAAAATCTGTATCGGGCCCTGTATCTAAGGCAGGACCAGACTGCCCTACCCAATAAATTTTACGCCCTCTTGCATCTTCTGATTGAATAATAGGTTCGGCCCTTTCTCTGGTACCTAAACGGCAAATTTTAAAACCTTTAAGCTTTTCAAAAGGCAAATCAGGGACATTGATATTCAGTAAAGTACCTGCTGGAAGAGGATGTTTGCTATGTTGATGCATTAATATTTCAGCTACTCGAGCAGCGGTTTCAAAGTGTACAGCTTTGCCATCTTCATAAGCCAGTGAAATAGCGATAGAAGGGATCTTTAAAAAACTGCCTTCCATTGCTGCTGCAACGGTACCTGAATATAAAACATCTTCTCCTAAGTTATGACCGTGATTAATACCTGAAATTATCATACTAGGTACGCTAGTTAACCAGCCTGTTACGGCTAAATGGACACAATCTTTGGGGGTGCCGTTTATGGCATAAAAACCATTATCTAGTTCAGTTACACGTAACGGCCTGTCTAAGGTAAGCGAATGACTTGCTCCACTTCTATCTCTATCAGGTGCCATGACAAAGACTTCACTGAATTTTTGAATATGCTGCGCTAAAACCCGTATACCTGGGGCATGTACCCCATCATCGTTACTAATTAAAATAGTCATAATCGCCCTTCTAATGCCTAATATATATATCTAATAATTCTTTAAAGAGTTTGATTATCGCATAGAACAGAACCAGACTCCATGTTTCTTAGAATGACTGTTTAAAAAACGTGTTTAAAAAAACAGGGAACTTCTCTACTTTAAAATCACTCTAACGTTTATAAATGCTGGCTATGATGCTATACGAGGGGATTTTTATGAGTGATTTTAAGACTACACGTGAACATCCGATTACAGCTGAGCAATTTATCATCGATAACACCACTGTTAGCACTTTGAGGAACAACCCTGAAATTTCAAGTGTTTATTTTGCAGTGCTTCAAAAAGACATAGCTGAAGCTAAAGCTAAAGGCGTGGATTTAAAAGAATTAGCTAAAGCTGAAGCTAAAGCTAAAGGCGTGGATTTTAAACAATCAGAAGAATTAAAAGAATTTAAAGAAAAATACAAAGGTTTTTTTGATTTTGTTAGAGATGGTTTTTTTCTCTATACAGAAAAAGAGGATAAAAATAAAGCCATAGAACAGTTAACGACAATGCATGAGCTGTTCTCTATAGTAGGATATAATGAGGTCAATCATCTTGATGTACTTAGAACTTTATTAAGATTGCTTATGGATGAAAAACCCACTCCCGATGAAGATAAGATATTAAAGTTTGCCCAAGAATTAATTAGCGTTTCAAATTTGGGGAATTATAAATCAGGCAAGCAAGACCCAGAACAGTTGATAGCAGACATTAGACTATTAAAGAGTGAAAGAGAAAAAATTTATGCCCCCAATAAATCTGTTGAAGATAAACTAAAGGAATCTAAGACAGTTATTATCGATAGAGCAGCTCGTATTTTTGAAAGTTGCGTGGAGGAAGTGTTTGGAGAAAATAAACCAAAATATTCAATGGAAATTTTGGGGTCATTTGCCAAAGGGGAAGGAACACCCTTGTCAGATATAGAATACGCACTGGTCCTTGGAGAAGGTGTCAATAAGAAAAAAATGCTTGAAGCTGCTGAGCTTTTTTATAATCGAGTGCGTAATTACGGAGAGTCTACTGGTACTGCTTTTACATTAGACAATATGACAGTAGGCTTTACTATGGATGAAAAGATTAGGCCTAACAAACAGCCGGGTTATTCTTATATAGGCACAGTAGAGGAGTTATTACAGGATATCGATATGCACTCTTCGGATGGTTCTGCTTTTGTAGATATTAGTCCATATTTACAGTCAGAAAAGGTTTCGGGAGATCAAGAGCTGCACAATGATTTTGATTCGGTAAGAAAAGCAAAGCTGGAAGAAAAGAAAGTACAAATATTAAAAATGATAGCAGAAAGCCTAAATGGAAATTTAAATAAAAGTGTAGGAGAAGCTCTTAGAGGTGAAACCCCTTTAAAAAAATTGATTGATTTTTTAGAAGAATACAAATCAGGTAAGGAGCTTTCTCATTCCTTTGATGTAAAAGAACTGGCAAGGGCCCCTGCCTTTCTTGCCCGTTACCTAGAATTAAAATATGGCCTGTTTTGCAATAACACGGATCAGTTATTAATAAACTTACAAAAAGAAAAAAAGATATCCCCAGATCAGCTTCAGGTTTTACAGCACATTTTAGAGACAGCGCGTACTTTTAGATTAGACTTACAAGATGAGCATAATTTTGATAACCATGATGCAGGCAGTTCTAAAATAAATAAAGATAATGTTGCTGAACTTCTTGGCCTTTGTATTCAGTTAAAAAACATAATCAAAATTAAAACAGAATTAGACCCTCTTGTTGAATCTATAGAGCAGAATCTTAGGAAGGAGCAAGAAAAATTACAGGAGAGTATAAATAATCACAAGACAGGAAGAAATAAAGACCAAGAAAGAAGAATTAAGGTAATCGAAGGTGCACTTAAAAAGTTAAACGAACTAAATCCACTTGAAGAAAAAAATATAGAAAACTTTAAGGCTAACCTTTCTATAATTTTAGCTAATCTTGAAAAAGATTTGATTTCTAATACGCAAAAAGCAATAGGGCTGATTGCTCGCAAGCCACCAAGCGCCAACACCATGATGACTGAAATTAAAAAGATAAAAGTAGAGATAGATAAAAAGATAGGAGGAATAATAAATGATTTAGATTTTATAATGGTAGAAGATGATGATGCTTTTGAAATAGTAGGTAAACCTGAAGTAGAGGCGGAAATTCAACAAGTTGAGGATGATTTTGAAGAAGTAGAGGCGGAACCTCAAGGAGATAACGACGATTTTGTTATAACAGATGGAGATCCAGAAACACCTAAAACTGATCAGGAAAGTTTGACTGAAGAAAAAGATCAAGTTCCGACCTTAGAACCATTATTATTACAAATAAGCAAGGTATTTACCCCATCCAGATCCCCATCTACTACAGGTGCCCCCACCCCTGATCCCACAAAAACCCCTGCAACCCCTTCCCCTCCTGCTAGGCCTAAATAGTAGCTAACTATTTCTAGCTTATCTTACAAAATCACGATATAATCCCCATTTATTTTTCTGAAAATTAGTTAAAGAGATGTATCGTGGCCAAATTTAACGATTATCAATTTAGATTTAAAGATTGCTTATAACGGCTGGTGTGGGCACCCTCCTATTTCAATTGGTGACACGCGGACAAGTCCCTGTCTTTTTAGGCGCATCGTTTGCCATGACAAACACTTCACTGAATTTTTGAATATGCTGTGCTAAAACCCGTATACCTGGGGCATGTACCCCCCCATCATCGTTACTAATTAAAATAGTCATATAATTTTTTAAAGCGTTTGATTATCGCATAGAACAAACCAGACTCTATGTCTCTTAGAATGACTGTTTAAAAAACATGTTAAAAAAAACAGGGAACTTTCCTACTCTAAAATTACTCTAACGTTTATAAATTCTGGTTATGATGCCATCAGTTTAGGGGAGTATTGTTGTGCCTGACATTATGAATAGAGAAGATTTATTAAAAATATTTAATAATAAAAATAGTACTCTTCCGCCTGAAGAATTGAAGGCAGCTTTGGAGGCAGCTGAAACTTTTATTAAAAATTCAATTTCACTTTCACCTGAAAAACAATTTAAAGACCAAGAATTTGCAAGTATTTATTTTGAGGTAATTAAAAGAGACATAGCCGAATATAAGGGGAAAGAAGAAGATAAAAGTAATTATTTTAAAGAAAAACACCCGGATTTGTTTAGTTTTATTAAAATTGGCCTGGCTCTCGCTACAGAAACAAAAGATAGAGAGAAAGCCATAGATCAGTTAAAGACAATGCATGAATTGTTCTCTATAGTAGAATATAACGATGTTAATCATCTTGATGTACTTAGAACTTTATTAAGATTGCTCATAGATGCCCACCCCAACCCCACCACCGATGACGAAAAAACAAAAGAAATATTGAAGTTTGCCCAAGAATTAATTAGAGTTTCAAATTTGGGGAAGAATTATAAATCAGGTAATCAAAGCCCAGAAGAATTGATAAAAGACATTAGGGAATTAAAAATCAAAAGGAAAGAAATTTATGAAGACCAGGGTTTATCCGTTCAAGGTAAACTAGAGAAATCTACGGGCCTCATTCTCCCTATGGCGGCGAGTATTTTTGCAAGTTGCGTGGAGGAAGTGTTTAAAGAAGAAAAGCCAAACTACTCAATGGAAATTTTGGGATCATTTGCCAGAGGGGAAGGAACACCCTTGTCGGATATAGAATACGCACTGGTAATTGGCGAAGGTGTCGATAAGGAAAAAATGCTTGAAGCTGCTGAGCTTTTTTATAATCGAGTTCGTAATTATGGAGAGGCTGCCACTGATTTTACAGTGTCAGATATGACATTAGGATTTGCTGTAGATGAAACACTTAGGCCTAACAACAAGCCTGGGGATATTTTTTTAATAGGAACTGTGGATGAGCTGTTATTTGAGATTAACTTACGAAGTACATGGGGGAATGTATTATCAGACATTGGTCCAATTTTACAGTCAGATTCTATTTCTGAAGCTAAAGCTGAAGCTGGAACTGAAATCAAAAGCCTGCACAATGATTTTGATTTAAAAAGAAGAGAAAAACTGTCAGGGATAGAAGAAACATCGTTAAAAGAAACAGAAGAAGGTAAAGGAAAACGGTCAAACAAAGAAATACAATCACAAATATTAAGTTTGATGCAAGAAAATATAAAAACAAGTGTAAGAGAATCTGTTTCTTTAAAAGATGGCGACGAAGTTTTTAAAGACAATGAGTATTTAAAAAATTTAATTAATTTTTTAAATGAATACAAGTCAGGTAAGAAGCCTTCTCATTCCTTTGATGTAAAAGAACTGGCAAGGGCCCCTGCCTTTCTTGCCCGTTACCTAGAATTAAAATATGGCCTGTTTTGCAATAATACGGATCAGTTGTTAATAAACTTACAAAAAGAAAAAAAGATATCCCCAGATCAGCTTCAGGTTTTACAGCGCATTTTAGAGATTGCGCGTACTTTTAGATTAGAATTACAAAATGAGCATAATTTTGACAACCATGATGCAGGTGGTTCTAAAATAAATAAAGATAATGTTGCTGAACTTCTTGGCCTTTGTATTCAGTTAAAAAAAATAATCAAAATTAAAACAGAATTAGATCCTCTCATTGAATCTATAGAAGAGAATCTTAGGGTGGAGCAAGAAAGATTAAAGAAAAGTATAAATAATCATATGACAGGAAATGGCGACAGGAAAAGAAGAATTGATGTAATCGAAGATGCACTTAAAAAGTTAAACGAATTAAAGCCGGTTTCAGCAGAAAATATAAGAGATTTTAAGAAGAATCTTTCTAATATTATAAGTACACTCGAAGAAGGTATGAAACCTAAGGCTCGGGTGCAAAAAGGAAGAGAGTTTTTTGCTCGAAGAAAGTCAAAAACCGTCACGAACATGATTCCTGATATTAAAAAAATAAATGGCGATATAGAAAAGATAATAAATAATTTAGATTTTGTCGTGAAAAATGAAGATAAAGTAAAGTCGGAACTTAAAGAAGATGACGATAGTTTTGTAGTGGTAAATGAAGATGAAATAGAACCGGGCTTTAAAGAAGGTGGGGATGATTTTGTGATGATAGAAAATCTTAAAACTGCCCAGGAAAGTTCGACTCCAGAAAAAGACCCATTGTTATCACGAATACCAACAGAACGACCTATTGAGCAGAATGGTAAAACATTGCCAACCTCCTCCCCCTTTGAGAATAAAAATAACCCCAACCGAGAAGGATCACGAAAAGATAGATATACCCCCGTATCCGAAGATGCAATTACCACGCCTTCTCAAGCTGAAATAAATCGGGCAAAATTGCAGAAAATTTTTACTGAAGGTGCAACACAACCATCTACTCCTCAAGAAGAAGTGGCAGGAAAAAAAGAAAAAGATCAAGTTGCGACTTCAAATCTATTATTACCACCAACAAAAGCAGTTACCTTTAGATCCCCCTCTACTAAAGATGCCACTCAAGCCGCGCCTGCCTCCACAAACACCGCCGCCCCTGCCTCCACAAACACCGCCGCCCCTGCCGAGCCAACAAATAAATCAAAAAACAGCCCGGGGAAATAACTAACTATTTCTAGCTTATCTTCCAAAATCACGATATAATCCCCATTTATTTTTCTGAAAATTAGTTAGAGAGATGTATCGTGGCCGAATTTAACGATTATCAATTTAGATTTAAAGATTGCTTACTAGGCGCTCAAACGTTATTTATCGCTTTTGGGGCCCTGGTATTAATGCCGATTTTAGTAGGGTTAAACCCTAGTGTGGCCTTATTAACGGCTGGTGTGGGCACCCTCCTATTTCAATTGGTTACACGCGGACAAGTCCCTGTATTTTTAGGATCATCGTTTGCTTTTGTGCCTGCGACAATATATGGCATTCAACAATGGGGCTTAGCGGCAACCCTATGTGGCTTATCGGTTAGCAGTGTGATGTATTTTGTGATAAGCGCCCTGATT
Organism: Legionellales bacterium; assembly: GCA_947475765.1. Lineage (GTDB taxonomy): Bacteria > Pseudomonadota > Gammaproteobacteria > Berkiellales > Berkiellaceae > CADEEZ01. The sequence goes on from CANJMM010000063.1 coordinate 6,660, forward strand.
AAATGGCGGGGCCAAAATTTAGTAGACAGAATTTTTCCCCACATTGTAACTGCTCCTATTATTACGGCCATTGGTCTTTATTTAGCGCCTGTAGCCGTGAATATGGCGATGGGCCGATCTGGCGATGGCTCAGAACAGCTTTTTCCTGAAAGTACTGCGTTGATTATTGCCACTGTTGCTTTTGGTTCAGCTGTATTTACCCGTATGTTCGCTAAAGGCAAATTACAATTAGTGCCTATTTTAGTTGGGGTAATTGTAGGATATATATTATCTGCATTATTAGGGGTAGTTAATTTTGATGCGGTTAATCATGCCAGTTGGTTTAGTATCCCTACTTTTGTGACCCCAGAATGGCATTGGCAGGCTATTATTATGATTTTACCTATTGCTGCTGTTTCTGCCATAGAGCATATTGGCGGAATTGCGGCGATTAGTTCTGTCACTGGCCGAGATTATTTTAAGTATCCAGGTGTACATAGAACGCTAATCGGCGATGGCTTGTCTTCTGCGCTAGCAGGTTTTTTAGGTGGCCCACCTAATATTACCTATGCTGAAGTTACTGCTGGGGTTGCTTTAACTCGGGTATTTAACCCTGCTGTGATGACCTGGGCAGCATTGGTTGCCATTACTTTGGCTTTTGTGGGTAAAGTTGGGGCCTTTTTACAGACTATTCCTACACCTGTGATGGGTGGAATCTCTCTATTATTATTTGGCGCCATTTCTGTGACAGGCTTACATTTACTGATGTTAGCCAAAGAAGATTTGTTAAAGCCACGTTCTATGACGATAGTAGGCTTGATTTTAATGATACCTGTTGGTAGATTAACCCTCTCCATTGGTGATTTACCTTTTGGGGATATTGGTCTTGCTGGTATGGTTGGTGTGATAATGAACTTAATCTTACCAATGCCATCTAAAAAACAAAATGCATCTTAATAATATTTTTGATAAATAAATATGCCAGATTTCAGCTTAATGCATTTATTCACTCTTTTTTCGTCCCCTGAGGCTTGGTTAGCCTTAATGACGCTAACCTTGCTTGAAATTGTTTTAGGTATTGATAATATTATATTTATTACATTACTTGTAGATAAACTACCTGAAAATTTAA
>CANJMM010000064.1 GCA_947475765.1 Legionellales bacterium
AGACGATAATCTGAGCGAAGAAAGCATACGGCATTTATTAAAAAAACGCAGTGAAACCCAACCCATCGGCACGTTTAATTGTGGGTCTGTTTTTAGAAATCCACCAGGAGATCATGCTGCCCGCTTAATTGAGCTATGTGGCTTGAAGGGAAAGCAGATAGGGGGGGCCGTCGTATCGGTTAAGCATGCGAATTTTATTATTAATCATGATAATGCCACCGCAAATGATATAGAAAGGTTGATCCAGAACGTGAAAAATACAGTATTTCAAGAAACTGGTGTTACACTTGAACCAGAGGTTAAATTTTTAGGTTGGCAAGGGAGGGACCATTCATGAGAGACAGATCATCTTATAGCACTCCAGTGCTCGTTAAAAAATTAAATGCGATTTTACCGACCCAGAAAATGGCGACATACGATGCTTTTAAGTATTCACCAGCTGACTTTGGTAAAGTCGCTGTTGTCTATGGCGGCACCTCTTCTGAGCGCGCTGTCTCACTAGAGAGTGGAGAAGGCGTATTAAAAGCCCTGAGGTCACGAGGCGTAGATGCGCATGCTTTAGATCCACAACAGAGTTTAATGCCCTTGGCACAAGGCTTGTTTGATTCGGTTTTTTTGATTTTACATGGTAAGCCAGGTGAAGATGGTGGCATTCAAGGTTTTTTAGAGACCTTAGGCATTCCGTATACAGGCAGTGGCGTAATGGCCTCTGCATTGGCTATGGATAAGCCGCGTTCTAAATTAATTTTTAGAGAATTTGGTTTGCCAACGCCTGAGTTTGGCGTGGCGCTTACTTTTCAAGAAGCGCAAGAGATTGCTAAAACCTTAACTTATCCTTTGGCTGTTAAGCCAGCCTCAGAAGGCTCAAGTGTAGGGGTGAGTCGAGTGCCTTCGGAAGAGGCTTTATTAGCGGCTTTTGATCAGGCGGCAATTTATGGCCCGGTTATAATTGAAGAATGGCTAGACGGAAAAGATTTTTTTGTGACAATATTAGGGGAGCAAGCTTTGCCCTCTGTTCAAGTTCAAATAAAAAAAGGCTTTTATGATTATCAGGCAAAATATCTTTCTGATGAGACGCAATATTTTTGCCCGGCGCCAATTAGCCCCGAATGTGAAAAAATGATTCGAGATATTTCTTATAGCGCCTTTAAATCTCTGGGAGGCGACTCTTGGGGGCGCGTAGATTTAGTTCAAGATAAGCAGGGTAAATTTTGGTTATTAGAAGTGAATACCCAGCCTGGTATGACTTCACATAGTTTAGTGCCCATGTCGGCTAAAGCGGCGGGCTTGTCATATGAAGATGTGATTATGGTTATTATGGGGCATATGCGCGATAAGCAACAAGCAAGTCAGATTGGGAATTATGCTGAAAGAGCAAGAAAGCCGGCTTAAAATTCTAGGCAGAATAATGCCCAAATTTATAAGCATAAAACCATTATTACAAGGCAGCTTGCTTGGCTTATTATTAGTTTTAACGGTGATTGGCGCAAAAGCCGTATTTGATCCAAAGTATTTTCCGGTATTATCCGTAAAAATAAGCGGCGATTTACGCTTTCAAGAAAAAAACCAGATACAGGCTGTTTTGCTAACTGAATTATCTAAAGGTTTTTATGGCCTAAGTGTAAACAAACTCAAGAAAAGTTTACTAAACTTATCTTGGATAGAATCAGCAGAAGTAAAGCGTCTTTGGCCAGATATGATTCAAGTAGCATTAAATGAACGTAAACCGCTTGTTATCTGGAATCAAGCTGGCTTTATTTCAAATAAAGGCGATTTATTTGTTGCTAAATACAACGAAGAAATGGCAAGCTTAGAAAACTTGCCAAAATTAGAGGGGCCAGAAGATAGGCATAGTTTAGTTTGGCAAAATTATTTAGTGATGGAAAAAGTATTAGAGCCAACAGGGTTAAAAATAAGTAAACTAACTTTATCTTCAAGGGGGTCTTGGGAAATGAATTTAGAAAATAAACTTAACGTTATTCTGGGGACAAGAGAAGTCTTAACAAGATTGCGGCGTTTTGTACGTGCTTATGATAAATTAAGCTGCCAGCTTATGTATGTTGATTTAAGATATACCAGTGGTATGGCAGTGGGTTGTGAAAATAATAATGTATCCTGGTTAGGAAGAGGTTAGGCTAACCCATGTCAAAAAAATCAGATAAAAACTTAATTGTAGGATTAGATATTGGTACCTCCAAAGTGGTGGCAATTGTTGGTGCATTAACCACGGAAGGGGGGGTCGAGATTATTGGGATTGGATCTCATCCCTCGGTGGGGCTTAAAAAAGGTGTAGTAGTCAATATTGAAGCCACTGTTCAATCTATTCAGCGAGCCATTGAAGAAGCAGAATTAATGGCAGGTTGCCAAATTCATTCGGTTTATACAGGTATTGCGGGCAGCCATATTCGCAGTTTAAATTCACATGGTATCGTGGCCATTCGTGAGCATGAAGTCACGCAAGCCGATGTCGACAGAGTAATTGATGCGGCAAAAGCAGTGCCTATTTCAGCCGATCAAAAAATTCTGCATATTTTACCGCAGCAATTTATTATTGATACGCAAGATAGCATTCGTGATCCTATTGGCATGTCAGGGGTACGTTTAGAAGCAAAAGTACATATTGTAACAGGCTCAGTGAGTGCGGCTCAAAATATTATAAAATGCATTCGTCGTTGTGCTTTAGAAGTCGATGATATTATTTTACAGCAATTGGCCTCAAGTTATTCTGTGTTAACAGAAGACGAAAAAGAATTAGGCGTGTGTATTGTCGATATTGGTGGGGGCACTACAGATATTGGCGTGTTTACGAATGGCTCGATTCGACATACCGCGGTTATTCCTATTGCGGGAGATCAAGTTACCAATGATATTGCGGTTGCGCTAAGAACTTCTTCGCAAATAGCAGAAGACATTAAATTAAAATATGCTTGTGCTGTATCTACTTTGGTCGATCCACAAGAGGTATTTGAAGTGCCTGGCAGTGCAGGGGAAAGAACGGCCCGTAAATTATCACGAGCGGTATTAGCCGAAGTGGTCGAGCCGAGATACGAAGAATTGCTTATGTTGGTTCAAGCTGAGTTACGTAGACAAGGATTAGAAGAAGCGTTAGGCTCAGGGATTGTGGTGACAGGCGGGAGCTCAAAAGTAGATGGCATGATTGAGTTAGCAGAAGAAGTTTTCAGAATGCCTGTTAGATTAGGCTATCCCAGATATGTCACAGGATTAACCGATGTCATCAAAAATCCTATTTATGCAACAGGGGTAGGGTTATTGCTTTATGGTCGAGAACAACAAACCATGCGGCATGCAGGCGATTTTCCTGTTCACCCTGTACAAGGCATGTGGGGTAAAGTAAAGCGTTGGTTCCAAGGTAATTTGTAAAATTTATAATTAGTTAACTGCTATTAAAGCGGAGAAAAAAATGACAGATATATTTGAATTAGTAGACAGCTTCCCTCAAACCGCGGTAATTAAAGTAATTGGTGTCGGTGGTGGGGGCGGAAATGCCATTCAGCACATGGTGACAGCAGGCATTGAAGGGGTTGAGTTTGTTTGTGCAAACACTGATGCACAGGCTCTTAAGAAAACCCTTGCACGAACAGTCTTACAATTAGGCGCTGGGGTCACAAAAGGCTTAGGAGCGGGTGCAAACCCCGATATAGGTCGTCAAGCGGCACTAGAAGACATCGAACGTATTAGAGAAGTGTTAAAAGGCGCCGATATGGTGTTTATTACCGCAGGTATGGGCGGGGGTACTGGTACCGGTGCTGCACCAGTTGTGGCCGAAGTCGCTAAAGAACTAGGGGCACTAACCGTCGCGGTGGTCACCAGACCCTTTCCCTTTGAAGGCCGTAAACGTATGTTATTAGCCGATCAAGGAATTGCTGCCTTAAAACAACATGTCGATTCATTGATTACGATTCCTAACGAGAAGTTATTAACCGTTTTGGGTAAAGGCGTGACTTTGCTACAAGCTTTTGAGGCTGCCAATAATGTATTATTAGGTGCAGTAGAAGGCATTGCTAAATTAATTACCTGCCCAGGCTTAATTAATGTCGATTTTGCAGACGTTCGAACGGTTATGTCTGAAATGGGCATGGCCATGATGGGCACAGGTATAGGCCGAGGCGAAAATCGTGCGCGTGAAGCAGCCAATGCGGCGATTGCCAGTCCTTTACTGGATGATATTGATTTATCCGGCGCCAAAGGTGTATTGGTTAATGTCACAGCAGGGATGGATTTGTCTATTTCTGAATTTGAAGAAGTGGGCGATGCCATTAAAAACTTTACTTCTGATGAAGCGACAGTAATAGTCGGTACGGTAATCGACCCTACGATGACAGATGAATTACGGGTTACTTTGGTGGTAACAGGCTTATCTTCTGGTCGTCATGATAGCCCTTCAACAGAAAGCATGGCAGGACGGGGCGCATTACATCATAATCAACAACGAGGTGGTGCTGCTGCAGCAGGTGCCAGTAATTACAAACGTGCATCATCCTCATTAGGCAGTAATTTAGCTGGAAATAAGCGTAACGATCTCAAGCAAGATGAGTTAGATTACTTGGACATTCCTGCATTTTTGCGTCGACAAGCAGATTAAGCAGATTAAGCAGATTAAATAGAATAAAAAGTATAGAATTTGTGGTAGTATGGCCGCTTTATTAAACTTGTTATATTAAGTTATAAAAGCGGCTAGGACTATTTTTCATATGTTAAGACAAAAAACACTTAAAAACGTTATTCGTGCCACAGGAGTTGGGGTGCATTCTGGCGAAAAAGTCTTACTGACTTTAAAGCCTGCGCCAGTGAATACAGGAATTGTTTTTAGACGGGTCTTTGAAGACCATGTTATTGATATTCCTGCTTTAGCAGAATATGTCGGCGATACTTCTTTTTGTACAACATTGGTAAAAGACGGCGTTCGAATAGGGACAGTCGAGCACTTGTTATCGGCAATAGCAGGCTTAGGCATCGATAATGCAATTATTGAAGTCAGTGCCAATGAAATACCGATTATGGATGGCAGTGCTGGGCCATTCGTATTTTTAATCCAGTCGGCTGGTATAGAAGAGCAGTCTGCGCCTAAAAAATTCATTAAAATTAAAAAAATCATTGAAGTCTCTGATGGCGATAAAATAGCGCGCCTAGAGCCTTATAATGGCTTTAGTATTCGTTTTGGTATTGATTTTGATCATCCTGTGATCAGAAAAGCCAATCAAGAAAGCGAATTGGCTTTTTCTATGATGTCTTATGTCAAAGAAGTATCACGTGCCAGAACATTTGGCTTTTTGTCTGATTTTGAATGGTTGCGTGCAAATAATTTGGCTTTAGGGGCAAATTTGGATAATGCCATTGCTTTAGATGACTTTAAAGTCGTCAATGAAGAAGGCTTGCGTTACGATAATGAATTTGTTCGTCATAAAATATTAGATGCCATTGGCGATTTATATTTATTTGGATCAGCCGTAATGGGATCGTTTTATGGTTATAAATCGGGTCATACTTTAAATAACAAACTCATTAAAAAAGTAATGATAGATCCCTCTGCTTGGGAAATGGTGACTTTTTCAGAAGAACAAGCAGCGCCTGATTGTTTTGTTACACATAGCGAAGAACGCTTAGTATAATTATGTAGCGTGCTTTGCTAGTTTTTCTAAACTCGCCTTTAATTCTTGGCTACCTGGCTCATTATTTAAGCTGTTTGCCAGTAAAAGTAGCTGTTCTGAAGTTTCCCGACTAATCTTATTATTTTGAGATTTATTTTCTATTCTACTTTCTATTGTACTTTCTAGCGCCCTAGAATCGTTTCTTGTGGTAAAATAATTATTTTGGGGTTGCAAATAAGTAGGCACAACCCGTACTTGAATTTTTTTAATATGCCCTAATGTAGAATCTTGGCGTAATACAGATAGTAAGTCGATACTATCAAAACGAACTAGGGTAGCTTTTTCAGCTGTACTACAAAGAAAGGTAACAATACCGTTTTCTACGTAGACATCTGTAATTAAAGCGTGCAATTTAGAAGAGAGTGCACGGATGACTAAACTTTTAGTTTGGTTACTGTGTAACGCTTTTGATATCAACGCACCAAGGCTGGTATGTTGGGTAATTAGGTGTTGAATATAATGGTTAAATATTTTCATATATATATAGTCTTGGGCTTGTTTCTGGTTAGTCAGTCGGCACTGGGCGCTTGGAGCAAATGGGCTTCGGAGAATACTGACAGGGATTCAAAAGAAAAGCCAGTAGATCTTTATTTTAATCACCATCATCATGCGAGTTTAACAGAAGAATTTTTTTGTATTGTAGAAGGCGGTTTTCTTTCTTCTTTATTTGGATTTAGAACCGATCCTTTTTCTGGCAAAAAACGGATGCATGCAGGCATTGATGTTAGTGCAAAAGAAGGTACCGATATTAAAGCCATCGATGGTGGTCAAGTGGTGTTTGCTGGCCCCAGGGGTTTATATGGCAAATTACTTGAAATTAGGCACCCCAATGGTTTAGTCACCCGCTATGGCCATACCAAAGAATTATTGGTTCAAGTAGGCGAATGGGTTTTAAAAGGCCAAACCGTTGCTTTATTGGGGCAAACTGGCAAGGCGACCGCACCGCATGTTCATTTTGAAGTCAGACAAGACGGCTTGCCTGTCGATCCATTTTTGATTTTCCCTGAATTAAAGAAAAGGTTATTAAGCAAATATGATCAATAAATTATTTCAATCTATTTTTGGCAGCCGAAATCAGCGTTTAATTAAGCAATATCATAAATGGGTTGTGGAAATTAATCAGCTTGAGCCTGATTTTGAAAAGTTATCAGATATCGATTTATTTGCGAAAACATCTGAATTTAGAGCCAGAGTGCAAGAAAAAGGCGAGACTTTAGATCAGCTTTTGGTCGAAGCTTTTTCAGCCGTACGAGAGGCCAGTAAGCGGGCTTTGGGCTTGCGGCATTTTGATGTGCAATTAATAGGCGGTATGGCAATACACCAAGGTAAAATTGCCGAAATGGGAACAGGGGAAGGCAAAACCCTGATGGCAACCTTGGCGGCTTATTTAAACACTTTGGGGGGTAAATCGGTTCATGTGGTCACGGTCAATGATTATTTGGCTAAGCGCGATGCAGAATGGATGGCGCCGGTATATCGAGCCTTGGGCTTAACTATTGGGGTTGTGATTCCTAAGTTATCTTATGTTGAAAAAAAAGACGCTTATGCCAAAGATATTATTTATGCAACGAATAATGAACTTGGCTTTGATTATTTACGCAATAAAATGGCTTATAGCCTAGAAGAGTGCACACAAAAAGAATTGTCTTTTGCGATTATAGACGAAGTCGATTCTATTTTGATTGACGAGGCTAGAACGCCGTTAATTATTTCAGGCCCAACAGATGACAGTTCAGATTTATATCTTAAAATTGATAAAATTGTACCAAAATTAACGCAGCAAAAAGAAAAAGACGGTCCAGGCGATTATTATATCGATGAAAAAACACGGCAGGTTTTTTTAACAGAAGAAGGTCATCATCAAGCAGAAAGTATTTTAAGCCAAACTGCCTTGTTAGCGCCTAACAGCAAAAATTTATACGATCCTGCTAATTTAAGTTTATTGCATCATTTAAATGCCAGCTTAAGAGCGCATGCTGTTTATAAAAAAGACGTCGATTAT
>CANJMM010000065.1 GCA_947475765.1 Legionellales bacterium
AGGACCCTCAATGCCTCTTGCAGCATTCACACCCATTGTCATAAAAGTAGAATTTAACTTGACTGTAAAACCTGGTTCTCCTGGTATATCAAGGGGAATTTCACGTCCTTGTAAAGACCAATAAGCTAACCTTGAATCATTAACCTGCCTAACTTGCTTGTCTGATTTGTCTAATGTATCGTTTACAGGAGATAACAAACTCATGCTAGAGATATCTAAAGTCAGCGTTTTATTCTCTAAAATTTCGGTTAATTCTTTTAGTCTTTTCTCTTCTGTTTCATCTTTGGGATTTTTTTCCTTGAGGTCACGCTGTTCTTTTTTCAAGGCATCTATTTTTTCTTTGGCGGCAATAGCCATGGTTTGCTTAATATTTTGTAGGGTACGATACTGACGTTCAGCATCGTCTTCTATTTTATAAGGGCAAGGGGAGCCATGACGATGACCTGAAAAAACGACTTTGTCTCCTATTTTTATTTCAGTCTGTAATGCATTGACTTGTCCTATTTGTCTTTTATCTCTGATGGTGCTGGGTGTGGTGTACACCCGATCTTCAGGGGATTTTTTATCTGTTTTTTCATGTAGCTTTGTATATAGCGCTTCTTGAACTTGATTAAATTTACCTTCTGGAATATGTGAACTCGTGACCTTTAAACCTGATGCCTCATAATGGTTTTCTTGAATAGGACGTTCGGTTTCTGCTTTTAAATCGCTGCACTCAGCCTCTATTTTTTTCATGACAGCTTTAAATTTTTCTTCATCCCTTACCTCAGGATTTAGATGATGAACAAGTAAGCGGTTGATTTTTTGGCATTTTTTAATATTATATTTATAATAGGCATCAAAGGCAGTATTATATTCTTTTAGGGCTGATTTTTTTTGATCTTCGCTTGCTTCAGTTAACGCTTGTTTAGCTTTTTTAAATTTATCTTCTTCGATAGTGTCTTGTGGTTGTGAAAAATAGTCTTTGATGTAATCTGAGAGTTGATTAAGCTCTAGTTTTTCTTTATCTTCTTTTTTAAGCAAGGATTTAGCGGCTTCAACGCGTGCAGTAGCATACTGAATAAAAACAGCTTGTGATAAAACAGGATGGCCATTTTCTTGTATATGGCGTGTGATTTTCTGTCTGCCAGTAGCAAGATCAGTTGTCTTCTTTTCTTTATAAGGGGGAGTAGTATCTGCCATAAGGCCCCTGTTTTTTTAAGTATTTATTTGTGCATGTGCACTTAAAAGTATAATTTTTTATTTTTATTCAAGTGAGACAAGGAGCAGGGGCTAAAAGTTCAATGTCTGTTAGAGCATGTCAGAGCAAACGCGCTATCTGGTTTTATCCCTTCTACTGTGAAGCCTGACCGCTCCCTCATTTTTCAGAAAAAAAATAATTTCTAATAATAGAGACGATGTTAATTTAGTCGTTGCGAAGTCAGCGCTTTCAGCGCTGAGCTGAAGCAATCCAGGTATTATAAAAATCCTTTTTTTCCCTCATCCGGCCTTTCAGGCCACCTTCTCCCGCGAAGCGGTAGAAGGGATAAAACCGCCAATTTATGCTTTAAGCTTGACGCCTATGGGCCTTAACTTAATGGCAGTGAGAGGGCTCAACCAAAATAGGATACATGCTCGGAAATCACCCCAACTACACCAGACTCAATAAAAAGGGGAGCGCTTAGGGGGGCGGCGGCAAAAAGAGGCATGATAAGTTTAGCGCCTTCTTGTAAATCAGTATATAAATCTGAAAAAGAGAGGCTATTTTGATAGCCGGAAAACTGAAACAAGACTTCAGAAAGTGCGATGACGCCATTGGTACAGTTTGCTAAAAAATTAATGGCATGCACAGTGTGCCATTTATAATCTAATACAGCTTGAATTTCTTCTTGGCCACTTAATGTTTGATTATTATGAAAAGAATGATGAAAATTAGGCGAAAATTCTTGTTCTGATATGTGCGTAGCATGATCAGATAGCGTAGGGGAAAAAATAGATTCAAGTTTGTGGGCAATATAAATCATTTCTTTGACAATATCAGGCAACAGTTTGAAAAATTGACCCCAAGTAGAAAGTGGATCAACGTTGATTTTATCCACGTGACAGACTTGAACTTTGGCTAAATCAGGCGAAAGATCAACGGCAGGATTTTGACCAATTTGAGAAACCAAATCATTGTCACTTGTGGAAATATTAATCTCGACTTTGAGTGGGGTATCACTCTGTTTATTTTCAGATAATAATTGATGCAATGAAGTTTTGGTATCAACATGATCGCCAGGTGCATTTAAAGTATTAAGGGTTACTTTTTCTATGTTTTGGAAATTATCATCTTTTAGATGACGGGAAAGAAAATCATGAAAAGCATGAAGTGCATCTGCGCCCCCTAAGCTGTGTCCCGTGAACTCAAGATTCACTTTGGGATGATTTTTAGTGATATGTTCAATTTGTTGAAAAATAGTATCAGCAGATTTCGTAAAACTGTTCACTCCAGGCCCTGTAAATTCTAAGGCCCGTTTAACGCTGCTGAGCTCCGATAGCTGAACGCCTCTGAAACAAATTTTAATATTCGTTACGTCGGTAGCAGGGGCAATTTCACTTAAAATAAAGCCATGCATACCTTGTGGAATGTTGAGCAAAGGCGTTACCTGGTAATTTGAAGGGGCTTGATTTGGGGTAGATAAATTAATAGGCACCGAAGTATCAAGGGCGCCAAGCTTATTTTTTGCAGCCAAAGTATAGGCAAACTGGGCAGTTACATAAGCTTTAGCAAAATCTAGCATATAAGAATTTGGCCGTGGTTTAGCGAGAGTTTGCCCCCCAAAAAAAGTATCTGAAAATAATTGACAGGTATTATCTATAAAATCGATGAAAGAGGACATGAGCATGAATCCTGTTTTTAATTAAGTTGATTAAGTTAATTAGATTAATTTATTAATTATTTATCTAATCATCTTAACTTGTTTTTTTCATGAAGTAAATTATCTTTTTTATATTTATATGCGTAAAATGCCTCGCGACGCACTTGATCTTATTTTTAAGTTAGACAGGCAGCTTGCATATGTTTTTAATGATAGGCAATGGCCGTTTAGCGCGCCATCTATGTTTTTATTTTGATTCTTTAGGAATAAGCTATGCTTCTTGGCATAGAGATACGCATAGCCAAGCCGATTTTTTAGCGCAAGCCAATCAGGCCACGCGTATTTTATTGGCCATTTCAGATAAGGCGATTGAGCCTTTTATTTTATCTTATCCTCACATTCCTAAAAATAAGTGGCTTCATTTATCAGGGGCCTTAAGTATTCCTGGGATTTACGCGGCACATCCATTGGGCTCATTTGGTGAAAAGCTGAATCCACCAGAATGGTATCGAGATATTTATTTTATCATCGAGCAGCAATCTTGCTCTGATTTATCTTTACCATTATCTATTTTGTTGCCAGGATTGCCTAATGCCAGCGCAGTGATTCGCAGCCAAGATAAGCCTTATTATCATAGCCTTTGTGTGCTAAGTAATAATTTCAGCACTATTTTATTTCAAAAGCTTTTTTCAGGACTTGAAAAAGAATTAAATATCCCTAAAGAAGCCGCTTATGCTTACTTAAAACAAACGGTGTTTAATCTTGAAAAAACCGAACAGGCTTTAACCGGGCCATTCGCTAGAAATGATCAAAATACGATAGAAAAAAACAAACAGGCATTACAAGAAAGGCAAGATGTGTTCGCTGATATTTATCAGGCTTTTATTGATCTGGTTCAAAAATCAAATTTAACTAAAATTAGGAGAGATACATGAATATTCATGATTTTATCCGTTGTAAACAACGTAAACAAAAAATATCGATGATAACCTGTTATGATTATGGTTTTGCTAAAATCATCAATAATACGCCTATTGATATGATTTTAGTAGGCGATTCAGTTGCCATGACGGTGCATGGTTTCCCTAATACCTTATCTGCTACAGTCGATATGATGGTGACGCATACCGAGGCTGTCGCAAGAGGAGCGCCTACTAAGTTTATTATAGGAGATTTGCCTTTTATGTCTTATCGAAAAGGCTTGAATTCCGGTATGCAGGCTATTGAAAAAATCATGCGCGCAGGAGCCAGTGCCATAAAACTAGAGGGCTGTGAGGGAAATCTTAAGCTTATTCAACATAGTGTGGCATCTGGTGTGCCCATGATGGGGCATATAGGCTTAATGCCACAGTCGGTATTTAGTTTGGGGGGATATAAAGTTCAAGGAAAAGATAGCGCCAGCCAAAAGAAATTATTAGAAGATGCCTTGGCTTTAGAGCAAGCAGGTTGCTTTGCCATTGTATTAGAATGCGTGACAGAAGAAATTGCCCAGAATATTGCACAAGAATTAACCATTCCCGTTATTGGCATAGGCGCCGGACGCTATGTCGATGGCCAAGTCTTGGTCTTACAAGATATATTAGGCCTAAATTCTGAATTTAAAGCTAAATTTGTTAAAACTTATTTAGCAGGAGAGCAACTCGTAAACGAAGCCATAAATCAGTTTCATCAAGATGTGCTAACGCAAGTTTTTCCTGAACCTAAACATTGTTTTAGCCTATGAAAATAATAAAAACTGCATTTAAAATGCAAGAAATTTGCCTGGGTCTTAAAAAAGAATCTAAATCAATAGGATTTGTTCCTACTATGGGCTTTTTACATGCAGGGCATGAAGCTTTATTAAAAACCTCAAGAAAAAATAATGCAATAAGCATCTTAAGTATTTTTGTTAACCCAACACAATTTAATCAAAAAGAAGATTTTGAGCGCTATCCTGTAGATTTAGAAAATGATTTAAGTTTAGCTGAAAAAAATCAAGTAGACTATGTTTTTTTGCCAGATGAAAAAGAATTATATTTAGATAATTATTGCTATCAAGTTCAAGAAAATAGTCATAGTTTAGTACTAGAAGGCGAGCATAGACAAGGCCATTTTACAGGCGTGCTCACCATTGTGTTAAAATTATTGAATACTATTCAGCCTGATATAGTATATTTAGGCAAAAAAGATTACCAGCAGTACAGCCTGATTAAAAATATGATTGCGGCGTTTTTTTTGCCTATTCAGGTAGTGGCTTGTGAAACAATACGCGAGCCCGATGGCTTAGCCATGAGCTCACGCAATGTTAGGCTCAACGAAGAAGAACGTGTTCTTGCACCAAGCTTATACCAAATATTATCAAGCAGTAAAACAGCACAAGAGGCAGAAAATAAATTAAAAATCTATGATAAAATCAAAATAGAGTATATTACCGATTTTGATGGTAGACGCTATGCGGCAATCTGGTTAGGAAACACAAGATTAATTGATAACATTGAGTTAATAAAATGAGATTATGTTTAGATATTGGTAACACGCATATTTATGGTGGGTTATACGATCAGGGGCGTTTTTTATTTCACTTTCGTTATCCTAGTTCAGAATTGATAACTTCTGATCAATTTGGTGTATTTTTGTTAAGCTTATTACTTGAGCATGATATTGTTAAAAAACAAATTACCGCCATTGCCATTGCTTCAGTTGTGCCACAATTAGATTATTCCGTGCGATCGGCTTGTATCAAGTATTTTAAACTCGAGCCTTTTGTTTTAAAATTAGGGGCTAAAACTGGCATTAAAATTTTGTATAAAAACCCTCAAGAAGTAGGGGCAGATTTGATTGCAGGCGCGATTGCTGCGGTTCAACATTATCCTAATCAAAATATTTTAGTGCTGGATTTGGGTACGGCAACCACTTGTATGGCCGTGTCCAAAAATAAAGAATTTTATGGAGGCGCTATTTTTCCAGGCTTAAGGGTCTCGATGAAAAGCTTGCAAGCCAATACAGCTAAACTATCGAGTGTCGAAATTATTCAACCTAAGCAATTTATTGGGCGCTCCACAGTCGAATGCATTCAAACCGGTATTTATTATGGCCATTTGGGTATGATGAAAGCACTTATCGAAAATTTCACAGAAGAGTTATTTTCTAGTGAAAAACCAAAAATAATCGGCACAGGCGGGTTTGCACAGCTCTATCTGGAACAAAAAATATTCGATGTCGTGTTACCCGATTTAGTACTAGAAGGCTTAAATTTAGCAGCGGAGCAAAATTAAAGATGATTTATGATTACAAAGTCCAAGACATCTCCGGCAAGACAGTCTGTCTGTCAGAATATAAAAATAAAGTAATATTAATCGTCAATACCGCAAGTCAATGCGGCTTTACCAAACAATATGCAGGCTTAGAAAATTTATATCAAGAATTCAAAGATAAAAATTTTGTCATACTGGGTTTTCCTTGTGATCAATTTGGCAAACAAGAGCCTGGAACAGAGTCTGAAATTAAGTATTTTTGTGAAACAACTTATCATATTACTTTTCCCTTGTTTTCTAAAATCAAAGTAAATGGTTCAGAAGCCCATGATTTATATGTTTATTTAAAGCAAGAGGCTAAAGGCGTATTAGGCACAGAGGCCATTAAATGGAATTTTACCAAATTTTTAGTAAGTAACAGAGGCTTAGTGGTTAAGCGCTTTGCCCCTCAAGATACGCCAGAAAGCTTGCGTGACATTATCCTCCCTTATTTAGAACAAGCTATATAGAAATGAATTGGGCGATTAACTCAAAATTTATACCATTATAATGAGTTACAATGAGAACTTTTGGCGGCTAAATTACCTTTTTACAAAAAAACAACGATAATCCGTACAGATTCATCAGTCGACTAATGAATCTGTACGGATTTATGCTCATCCATCAAGAAATTACCGCTCCCCACTTTTTAAAGCTACCCGATGCACGTATCTTTTTACTTTAAAGCGATACCAATCACTTCAAGCAGCTAGCTAACTGCATTTTAAAAAAATAGTGATATTTTACAGTAGCTAGCTTTATGTCCCTTACCCTTAAGATACGAGGGGTCCATCGCAAAGCGATGGGGGGTTTTATTTGAAATGCACTTTAATCTTTATTAAAATTATTGGCTTTCTTTTATCTAAAAATAGGTAAGTGCTC
>CANJMM010000066.1 GCA_947475765.1 Legionellales bacterium
GAGAAAGTCTCAGAAAATGTAATATCTAATAATCGAACATTAGAAAAAGCATCCGAATCGATCTGATCTGTTAATTTATGTTTTAGTAAAAGGCCACCAATTGAATCCTCCTCATTTTTTCTCCAAATCACGCGGTCAGATTCTGATTGATTGTATCCAAGTGTTTTAACTGTAACAGATGAAACCGCACCTTCTTTATTAATCTCAGGTGCTTCGAGTTCAATTTTTTTCGAGACTAATCTCCCCGGATTTTCATGAGAAACTAGCTTTTCAGATAGTAATCTGATTTTTTCTATTCCTTGTATTTCCCCAAAGTTTACAGCACCTTGTTTTGCACCTTCAAAAACAACTTCTTTGCCAAAAATAAAGCCTTTATTTTCTGCCAATAAATCACATAGGATAACCACGTCGTTTTTTGACATCAACATGCCTTTTTTTTGATTCTCAACAACCCTACTGGCTAAAAAAGTAATTTTTTTGTCAGCTTGAATAAACCCTGAATTTTTGACTAAACCCGCACAACAAAAAGAAATGGCCTCTTGTGCAGAAAGTACTCCTAATTCAAAATTAACAAATTGTGTGTTAATTAATTCGGATAATTTTCCACTTATCACAAGACCTTCGGTATTTCGATTATGTACATCTTGGCCATAAATTTCAATGGTGCCTGTTGAGTGAATTTGACCTACATTTGTGCCAGATTTACCTACATAAACCCCTGAGTTTCCAGATATATCTATTAATGCCTCATTATGAAAAGCCTCTGAAAATACAGCAAAATAACCATTGGCTGCATATTCACCATTAAGTGCTTTTTGCATTCCCGTCAATGCGTTATATAATAAATCGCCTTTAGGGATAACAGGTGCTGAAATACACTGGGTAATCGAACCTTCTTTTAACACCGAGTCGAAATATTTATCTATATCCGAAATAATAATATCTTCTTTTATCTGATCTGGGATATTTTGCTTATATTCTTCAACTGTTTCTTCTATGATTTCTTTTAAATCACTACCAGCTGTTTTAATTTGATCCTCAATTAATACTGAGTCAAAAACAAATGGGTCTGGCATAGTTTTTGGAACTGATTCTGGCACGATTTCTTCTTGAGATACTACCGCCTTATCTTGAAATTGCATTTGATTCAAAAACATCCTGGGAGTTGGGTGACTCAAGATTAACAACAAGCTATTAATAGCTTCATTGGCTATCGTTTTATTATTTAATGTGCCCGCTTGATAAGATTGATACAAATTATCCCAATGTTTGGTTTTTAATAAAGCGCGAATGGCTATATCAACATGTACATTCAAATCACTCGAAATCAGGCCATCTTGTTTTGCTGCATGTAGCGTCCCCAATAATATTGCTTGTAAAAATAAATCAGATCGATGGCCTTTATTTAGTATAAAAATAGCCAAATCACGCGCAGGAAGGTTAATCTTTTGGTTAAAAAATTCAACAGGCTCTAGCGTATAGGCATATTCTCTTATTGCCATTTCTGCTATAGTTCTAAAGCTAATCTTTGCTTTTTCTAGGGCCATTATGTCCTTATTTGCAATACCTCGAATTGCCTCCACAGATACTTGAGAAACTTTTAAACCTATTCTTGAATATCGTATATATTCAGATGATTTTTGTAAAAAAATCAATTTATCTTCTGAAAAAAAATCCGAGCTACTCACTCGAGCGACACGAGAAATAGTCTCAATGGCTAATAAGCTTTTTTGAATAAAAGCTTCTTCCGATTGATAATTTCCATAAAAATGATAAAGCACATTAACCAACAGTTTAGCTTGCTCTTCATGTGAAGTAATACTGCCTAAAAATGGCATGATATTATCCATAAATAAAGTAACTAATTCTGAACCATTAATTTCATCACCTTTTACAGCTCTATAACATATATTTACCGAACGAGCTATTGTTTTTGCTGCTAATAAATACGCTCGTAAAGAAATTGCCGTAGGTGTGGTGATATAGGCACCATATTCAGCTACTGTTACACCCATCTGAGTGAAATTAATCCCCCAATCTATATAAGATAAAGTTGTTTTTTGACCTGACAGTAAAAACCCCCCTTGATTTGTTTGAGGGGCACTTAAAATACAGCTTATCCCCTTAATCAAGGCACCATGATTATTGGTTATCATCATTCCTGAGCTTAAAAATAACTGATCGCCTACGATAGCACCTGAATTAACTAATTTTGATTCCCCGTAAAGTTTTAATTCACCTTGCTGAACCATAATGTTACTATTGTTCAATAGCTGAATCGAATGTGCTTTGATTTTTCCTGACTTGCCTATTACAATACTGCCTTGGCATTCAAATTTTGTATTTACTTCAATTTCTGCTTTCAAAGGTATTATTAATTGACCTGAAATAATCGCTGATCCTGCCTGAATGGCTAATTTATCTGAAACAATCTCCCCTATTTGGGAAAAATCGTTTTTTGAAAAAATGGTTACTTCCCTAAAACAACAAAACCCGTTTAAACTAATTGTACTGGCTTCTAATTTAAGATTACAACCATTGAAAAACTTACTGTTTTTTAGCAGTGTTATACTTTTAGATTGAATATGTATATTTTTAACTGCAGAAACCGATGCAAAAACAAAGTCTGAATAAGTTGATATTTTTAATTCATCCTCTGGGAGATTAGCATATTGTAATCTTACTTCGCCATTATTAGACACCTCGAAAAAAAGATCGGGTTGTGCCGAGGTGATATTTGTAGAGAAAATTATAGAACAAACATTCCCATTAGTAACCACCCTCCACTTTCCATTATTTTGCACTACCTCACCTTTCTTCCACGGGGTAATTCTGAGATTAGAAATAAGCTCTCCCTGCAGGTTTAAATTACCTAAGAAAATTTCAACCAAACCACTGTGATATATTACTTTAATATAATAAGTATTTCTCTGAGAACCTGATACATTTAATAACTCGCCATTTAACTGATTGTGCTTTTTATTTTTTGATTTTATTTTTTCTCCATACTTTTCTAAAGTGCTGATAATTCTTTGATCCCCTACAGCTAAGGCAAGATCTAACAAAGAATAGCCTAATTCATTTTTATAAACTGGCCTTACGCCTAGCTCTAATATTTTAGTTAAAGCACTTAGATCGCTTTTTTTAACTGCATTAAATAAATCTGAAGAAAAAGCATCCTTAATGTCACAGATACTTCTGTTTAATTTATTAAAAATACCAGGGTTTTTATCAATTAGATAATAAGCCGCCGTATAGCCATTTTGATCTTGGAGGTTAATTGGAGCGCCAAATTCTATACAATTCTCAATTAACCTGTCATCATTTTTTAAAGCGGCAATGTGCCATAAAGTATGGCCGTACTCATTGACAATGTAGTTGCTATACGCACCTGCCTTTTGAAGATTATGGGCTAATTCCATATGGCCATATAACACTGCCAAAGCATTAGGCGTAAACCCTTTTTCATCTGGGGTATTTATATTTCTAAGATCATTGTCAATTAACCAAGCAATAATTTTATGAGCATTTTTCTTTACAGCAGAATGCCAAATATTGTCTATTTCGGTATTTTTCTTAGATTTTAGAATGGAAAGCGCGGCATCTTCATGCCCTTCATTAAAAGGATTCAATTTAAACAAGTCGCTCATTTTTTTTAAAAAATCACGTTTCTTTAACCCGTCCATTTTTGAATCCTTTTTATTTTTTATTTTTTTTATTTTAAATTGTGGTTAAATTTAAACTAGACTACTTGCTTTAATGATGGCTTGAACCTGTCTTCACGTTTCATCGCTCTCAATTTTTCTAATTTGTCATTTTGAATCTCATAAACTGTATCGGAAAGCCCCCTTAGAACCGCCATTCTCTCTGCATTAATGAAAAGTTTTTCATTGAGCACTGTTTTATCTTTACCTCTTATAACATCCATATAAAAGAAATTTAACTCTTTGTTCATGATTTTTACAAACTCTTTTTCAGTAACAAGAATAGAGTAGTCATCTTCAATTTCAAATATTCTTTTACGCACAGTTTGTATCTTTTCAACTACAGTGTCTATCATTTCGTGTAATTCTGGAGCAAGAAAACCTCTCGGATCTTCATTTAACAATTTTGATTGATAAAAACAATTTATCAAATAAACAACCCTAGGTTCATTTATTTCGCCAGGTTGACTTCGCTTTTCTCGCATCGAAAGGTACTGTTTATTTTTTGTGTTAATTAATTCATCGACACCCAAGTTATCTCTTTGATCTACCAGTAGCTCATTAAGAGATTGGTTTAACTGGAATCCTTTTTCAAGCAGGCGGCACAATTTAGCTTGCCCCAAATCTGGGTTATGTGTAATATCTAAATGTGACAAAATGCTGGGTTTTTCAATCATGTCCCCCAGTATTCTGGAAAAATTATCTGTAAGGCCAATATTCGATAGTTTTAATACTTTAAGTGTTGGCATATAATGGCTTTGATACAATAAAAAGTCTTTTAATTTCGGGCTAATATAGTTTTCATCTCTCATCCAACCATTTAATTTGTTACCTGAAATATTTAATTCTTCTATACCCAAATGACGGACGATCTCTTTAATGTCATCCAAAGCATCTTCTGTTAAATTATTATCACTTAGATCTAACTTTTTTAAATCATGTAATGATTGTTTTTTATTTACGATACATGCTTTTAATTTTTGAGTAGCCACATAGGTGAGTCTATTTTTACTTAAATCAAGATTTTTAGTTCCAGCACAACCCAATCCAAATACTAACAACTCTTTGAGCTGACTGTCATTTAGTTCAGCATTTTTAATTTCTATCGTTTCAATAATAGGTCGTTTATCAGCAGATTGTTTAAACAAATCCATAAAAACTTTGTTGAGCCCTGTGATATGATCAGCCATATTTAAAGGCTGTACCCCCTCTTTTTTCTTAAGAAATGGATTGGCATTATTTTGTTTTCGATCGTTAATTTCATCTTTAACTTGTTCTTCTGTTTTTCTTTGGTACTTAGGGTAAAGTGGGGAATCTAGATTAAAAATGAAATTCATCTTTTGCCCTGACTCTGCATCTTTTATTAATTTAATCTGTGTTGATATAAGATTAGGTGTTTTTTCTTTTAACCTTAGCTCAACTTCCTTTTTTCCCTTGGTTAAGGCATAACCTCCTCCAGCCCCTAATACGCTTAAGCTTAATCCTCCAGATACCCCCGCTGTTAAACCTATGGCTAAACTGGGGAGCACAATCGGTGCTGCCAAAACACATGCACCTCCCACCAACGCCCCGGTTATCCCCCCTAAAAGGGCCCCTTTCATCTTTGGGCGATCCCCTATTTTCAACTGTTCTTCTAAAGCTTTAATTTCAGTGATTAAATTTTGAATTACAGCATCTTCGCTGTAAATATTTTTTATATTTTCAGGCATGATTACATTCCTTTTTGATTATTATAATAATGATGATAATGTCAAATCTAACTGGTTCTATATTTTTCTCTTATATCAGCTTTAAAATATACCCCATAAGCTTCGTTAAGTAATTGGGTTTTTACCGTTGAGGATTGACTATTGTTGTTTTTATCTGGATGAGAAAATAGCATTATTTTTTTATAAGCAGACTTAACCTGTGCTAAATTCGCGTCTTCTGTGTTAACTTCAAGTACATCCAACGGATATTGGCCATGTTTTATCTTAAAATTTTCTCTTATTGCCCACTCATTAGGCGCAAACTTAACAGGCCCTATGAATTGATCAGAATGGCTTGAGTTATCTAATTTTTGGCATATTTCTTTTGATTGGGCTTTTAATTCCTCTTGAGATAAAACATCCCATTCTGCTGGCCACGCTAATCCAGATTCCCGTAA
>CANJMM010000067.1 GCA_947475765.1 Legionellales bacterium
CACAAATAGTAGAAAATTTGTCGGAAGAAGATTTAGCTTGGATAGACTTATTAATAAATAGGTTTGGAAAGTTGCAGGATATTATTGGGGCAAAGATAATAGATTTATTTTTAGAATCGCAACAAGAGAATGTGGAAAGCTTAACCATATTGGATAAAGTTAATAAATTGGAACGTTTGGGTTTAATAGAAGATGCTGAATTATGGAAAGAGATGCGCAGGGCAAGAAACCACATTGCACATGAATATCCAGATACACCATCGCTCATGGTGAAATATTTAAACCAAATATTTGAATTGACTCCAACATTACTTATAATCTTTACAAATATCAAAAATAGAATTGATTCGCATGGACAGTAATTTGTTAGAACCTATCATTAAGGTTAATGAGGAATTAGCTGGGTTTATTATTGGCAAGTTGATGTCAGGGCCAGAAGTTTATAATCCTGGTGGGCTAACCTTAATGATCGATGACTTTTGTGTCGCTGATGAAGCTGAGTGGCATTCGATTGGATCTAAATTGGTTCGAGAAATTAAAAAAATCGCAAAAAAGAGAGATGCAGCAAAAATCCTTGTTGTATGCGCCTCGCATGACAAGTCAAAACGCAAATTCTTGAGCGAACAGAATTTATCCATTGCATCTGAGTGCTTTGTAGGAGGTATTGTATGAGCCTTTCTAATATAGATCATTATCAGTTACACGCTAGCTTACATTATTTACATGTGAGTGAATTAAAGACTTGCTGCGAGAATCTTAATCTTTCTGCAAAAGGCAAGAAAATATATTTTATCAATAGGATTATGCATTTTCTCAAGACTGGTGAAAAAATTAACTTGAGCGGATATCCTGCGATATCAGTATCAAAAAAACGAAACAACGTTGTTTTGAGCCCTGATACACTAATGCTTAAGGGGACCTATAAAAACGATCTAAAAACTAGGCTTTTCTTTAAAGAACTTATAGGCCAACACTTCCACTTTACAGCTTTTGGTATTGATTGGTTAGAGAGCCGCTGGATGGAAGGCAATCCACCTACATACCAAGACTTTGCTGATATGTGGAGCAAAGAATATAAGTTTAGAAAAACATATGGAAGCGCACCGAAAGCGGAATGGGCTTATATTAATTTTGTGAAAATGTATTTAAACGATAATCCAAATGCTTCTCGCAATGAAATCTTAAGTAGTTGGGAATTTGAGCGTACAAAAAATAAAGAGTTAGTAGATAAATTTTTTAAGGGTACCTATGGCTACTAAATTTATTTTAACCCTTGATCTTGCGCGCAAACTCATAGCCGAGCAATTTCCTGAGTATGCTGGTTTACCTATAACCGATGTTGAAAAACAGCACACGTGTTTGGGTACTTTGGAAAGCAACATTTGAGTTCTGCCAAATTGCAGATAAAAACAGCCCTGAGGCTAAAATGCAAAAAATAATTATTGACGAGGTAATAGATGATGGAATTGGAGCATTATGAGTAAAATTATTTTGTTAAATGGGGCAGGATCTAGCGGTAAAACGTCTATTGCAAGAGCTATCCAATATTTAAGTAACGAACAATGGCTAACCTTTGGGGTTGATACATTTATTCAAATGACAGCATATCCATCTCTAGGAAAAGAGGGTGAATATTTTTCTTTTGTGCCAGGAGAAAATGATCGTGGCCCTTTAATGAGAGTTGAGTCAAAGTCTACTGGAGATAAATTATTTGGTGTTATGGCTGATTTTGCTTTGTTGCTTGCAAATCAATCTAACAATCTCATTATAGATGAAGTTTTATTTGACGATCAGCATTTGAAATCGTATGTAGCCAAATTGGCCGAACATATTACCTATTTTATTGGCATTAAATGCGATTTAGCCATTATGCAAGAACGTGAATTTTTACGCCGCGATAGAGCCGTAGGGTTATCAAACGATCAATTTGATAGAGTGCACAGCGGAACTAGGGAATATGATTTAACAGTTGATACAAGCAATGCATCGGTATTCTCTGTTGCCAGAGAAATAATTGATTTTATCGAGAGCAACCAAAACCCTAAAGGGTTTAATAACATGAGAACTCAATTTTATGGATAAAAATTCAAACATAAAAAAACTCGACACCTAAGTGCGAACAATAAAGGCTTTTGATGGTTCAGCTACCCCAGACGAAAATGATGAGAGTGTTGTCTATGAATGCAGAAAATAATGTTTCTGATATCTTAAATGCTTTATCAGATGAGGTTAACCGGCTCTATGGCTATGTCACAATACCCGGTGATAATTTTGGTGAGCCTGCTATTAATTCAGGCCCATGCGGTGCGTTTGCTCATGCCTTTTTAAAGCTATGGAATCAGAGGTTTAGTGAAAAGACACATATTGTTTTTATCATGGTTAAAAACTCAGATGAGTGTTGGCATGTTTTGGTACGCTTGCCCAATCGATTGCTTTACGATGGCGGGCATGGAATTCATAGTGAAGAAAAATATAGTGACAAATTTGATATGGTGGATATGATAGAATATGACATAGGGCTTCTAGAAAAATATTCTTATGGCTTAGATCGAGAATATCCCCGTTATTGCCCAAATTTCTCAATAAATACGATGGAAGGTATAATAGGAAAATATTTGAATTTGATTCAAAAAAATATTACTTTCAAACCAATAAACCAAGAGCATCCATTGCTTGCCTCTGTTATTAGCGCCAGTATCGGCTTTCCAACTACAGAAAAAATCGCACAAGTACTGCAAAGTTATAAGCAACCAAATCAATTTTTAGTTGGCGCCTTTACATCTGAAAATTTAATTGCTGTTATTGGTTTTGAATGCAAAGGCACTAAAGCTATCATTAAGCACATCAGTGTGTCTGATTTTTTTAAAAAGCAAGGCATTGGTAATTGTCTGATTAAAAGAATAATAAAAGATCACACGCTAAGTTCTCTAATATTGGAAACCGATGATGAATCTGTTGGGTTTTATAAGAAATTAGGTTTTAAATGCGAGTCTTTTGATGGTGAATATGGCAATAGATATTGTTGTCACTTAGCTTTGTTATCTCCGGACGTTGCTGCCATAAAATATAAGTTATTGGCTGCAGTAAAAAAATTTCTATCACATTTTCCAGATATGCATGGTGAACTGGCTATTTCCATCGGTGATGATATTATCTATCATGAGAATTTCACTTATACTGATGCGCCGTGGACTGTTAATAAAAATTCACAGTATTTGATTGCATCTATAACAAAACAATTTACAGCAGCAGCTATTTTAAAAACATTGTATGATAGGCAGGTATCATTGGGAATAGGCAAAGATCCTGAAACTTTTAAGCAGCTTATTCAAGATGATTTACATAAACCAGTATCATTTTTCTTGCCTCCAGAACACTCTGCTTGGAATAATAATATGCCAAGCTGGGCAAATACCGTCACCGTGCATCACTTACTAACACATACGTCAGGAATTAAAAAAATAAATGAGACAACGTTTGATGAAACTCTAGAGTACGTTCCCGGTCAACAATTTTTATATTCAAATCCAAACTACGTTTTAATTGGCACGATTATATCTGAACTCACCAAAACCACTTTAGACGTTTATTTTAAGAGAGTTTTATTTGAACCGGCAGAAATGCAAAACACCCATTTCCCAATGACTGGAACACCAAAAGATTTAAAGCAACAGGATGATTTCAAAAATTTAGCTCTAGGCTTTGAGTATAATCTTCTTCCATCTGAAGTTACTTTTAATGCAGCAGGTGAAAAGATAAGCTTTGATGAGCTTGATGTTGCAGGGGGAATCATATCAACAGTCAAAGACTGTGTTAAATGGAATAATGCATTGTATCATGGCAAAATTATTCCTAGCTATCTTGTAGATCTTATGTTGCTTCAACATATTCCAGCCATTCCTTTCCCAACATATTATGGATTAGATAGTGTGTGGTACGGCTATGGCATTGAAGTCTATTATGAAGGCCAAAAAATATGTTATCAGCATGCAGGTGGATGCCCGGGCTACCAAGGTCGGCTGATTTATCTTCCTGTTTCTAATATTACGATCGTGCATCTATCAAATAGCCAGAAAGATAACGTAAGTTTAAATAATGCAAAGAAAATGCTATCAGATGAGCATCAATGTGATCTCGCGGCTATTGAAAGCATCTTTGATGAAAAATTTCCTCATTATAAATCACGCCTACAAAATAGAATTAACATTTTTGACTTTGCCAATGAGTTAAGGGGGTTATTTTTGTGATTCATCGTTATTGATACTCACGTTGATGATCCGCCAGAACTTCATCAACGACACGCCAGTCAACACGTTTTTCACCGGGAAATGCCCAACATAAGGCTTTCCATAAGGCCCAACCACGACCGCGCGCCAAAGTGGCGCTATCAAGCTTTAATGCGGCACGAAATGCCTCTCGACTTTCCCCTCTAAACAAAGTCCAGGCAATCGCCAAATCGCATGCTGGATCGCCGATGCCAAGTTGACCAAAATCAATCACAGCGCTTAATTGGCCGTTGTTCACCAAGAGATTGCCTACAGCGATATCACCATGAATCCAAACGGGTAGACGTTCCCAAGCAGAGGCAAGTGCCAAGTCCCATACTTCTGTACACGCTTTAACGTAATTTTCATCCTCCAAGTTTTCTATGGCTTCTCGAGATTCTGTATCATAGATTGCAAGAGAGCCACCACGATAAAAATTATGCTCTCCTGCAAGTGGGCCACCAGTGGTGTCACATTGCTGGAGGGCGTTTAAAAACTCTCACAATGCGGTGGCAAATTGGCTCAGATCTTTAATCTGTTCAAGCGATGCGGTACTTCCCTCGAGCCATTTATAAATAGACCAATGCAAGGGATATCCAGCGCCAGGTTGACCCATCGCCAGTGGCATAGCAATGGGCAAAGGTAAGCGCGCCGCCAGTTTAAGCAGCCAATGCTGCTCTTTTTCAACTTGTCCCGCGTATTCGGCATGGCTTGGCAATCGAACCGTCATATGCTTGCCAAGATGAAATGTCTTATTGTCCCAACCACTGAATTCAACTGGTTTGATCTCAAGGTCAGCCCACTGTGGAAATTGCTCCGCAATAAGTCGCTGCACAAGTGACACATTAATAGGAATTTTATCATGATCAGACATAAGTCAAGTTCTCAAAGAATTCTGTTAAATTTTTAGAGTAAGCATCATCACAACCATCTCCCTGCGCTAAAGCTTCGGGAGACAGGTCCTCTATTGCCCACACCCAGCTCAGCACCGCTTGCACGAAACACCAATCAAGGATACGTTGTGATGGTAATTCAAGGAGCTCAGCAAATCGAGTGACGCGATTATGAATAATATTTAGCGCATCAGCGTGATTCAGTAATTCCGGGATTGGATTGCGGATAAAAGCTGCCACTTCATAGGCTGGCTCACCAATAACGCCTTTGGGGTCGATCACCACCCAGTCATTGCCATTTTGCAAAATATTATCGTGATGTAAATCGCCATGAAGCAAAATATCTGGACCAGCCGTTTTTAAAAGCTGATCACGAAGTTCTCTGGCTTTTTGAAGAGTTGAGGCTGGAATTTTTAGATCGCTATCTAATACTGCAAGCCAATCTTTGACGTGAGGAAATTGATGGGGGCTTGGTATGGGCACTTGATGCAATCGCTTTATGACATTTGCAGTGATATTAATAGCCTCATCATCCTTTTCAGGAAAATAAGACTTTAAAGAGACGCCTGGGACTGCGCATTCAAGTAGAAGCAAACCTGTGTTTTCTGAAAATACCTGAACAACACCAGA
>CANJMM010000068.1 GCA_947475765.1 Legionellales bacterium
ACAATTTTAGTGCCAGGGCCTGCACGGGTGACCAAAGTTTGCATTTGTTTTGCCGTTAAATTTTGTGCTTCATCGATAATAATAAATT
The DNA here is from genome assembly GCA_947475765.1 of Legionellales bacterium. Classification (GTDB taxonomy): domain Bacteria; phylum Pseudomonadota; class Gammaproteobacteria; order Berkiellales; family Berkiellaceae; genus CADEEZ01. Next base: position 89 of record CANJMM010000068.1, read on the forward strand.
TATTTAAAAAGGTTCTGCCGCGCATAAAATTAATAGAAGAAATTTTAATGCGTTTTTCAAATAAATCTTCTGGCGAGAGCTGTTTTTTAGAGCCATTGCCTTCATTGTCGGCTAAAAATTCTAAATTATCCATAATGGCTCCCATCCAAGGCGCCATTTTTTCTAACTCTGTTCCGGGGAGAAAACCAATATCTTCTCCTACAGGCACCGTGACACGGGTAACAATGATTTCTCTATAAAGATTTCGGTGTAAAGTTTGTTCTAAAGCCGCAGCTAAAGTCAGTAACGTTTTGCCTGTTCCTGCTTGCCCAACTAAAGTGACAAAATCGATATTGGGGTCCATTAAAAAATTTAAAGCAAAATTTTGCTCACGATTTCTTGCGGTGATCCCCCCTATTTTGTTTTTGGCTTTACGATAGTTGTGCACATATTCTACAATGGCATGATTTGCGTCAACAGAACGAATAATGGCTTCAAAATTCGTATTATCTGTTACTGCGTCTTCATATAAACATAAATTGGGAAACCAACCACTTTTTTCAGGGGCCGATATTTTATAGTAGGTTTTTCCTTCTTCTTGCCAAGAATCAATTTGTTTATTATTTTTCTCCCAAAATTCAGCGTCGATTTTTAAGAGCCCCGTATACATGAGATCGGGATCTTCTAGTTTTTTGTCATTATAGTAATCTTCGGCATGTACTTTTAAAACAGCCGCTTTAATTCTTAAATTAATGTCTTTAGAAACAAGGGTTACTTGCAATTTAGGGAATTTTTTTTGCAACGCTAAGGCGGTGGCTAAAATAGAGTTGTCAGCTTTATTGCCGGGCAAAGAGTCAGGCAATTTATGAGATAATTCTTCATTTTGAAAAAACAAGCGCCCGTGGTTTTTAGGTTGGTCTCTCAAATATTGAGGGGGAATAATGGGTAAGCCTTTAAAAATATCGTTCCCTAAGGCCAATGATTTTTCTACTAAGGCATCTAAATATCGATTGGTTTGTCGAACATTTCTCGCTGCATCGGTTAAACCTTTTTTACCCCCATCTAATTCTTCTAAGACCACCATGGGCAGATAAATATCGTGTTCTTGAAATTGAAAGAGTGCAGTAGGATCATGGATTAAGACATTGGTATCTAATAAAAATAATCTTTTACGGTTGCTCGGGTTTTTTAGTATGCTCAAGACTACGCTCCTTGTAGTGTGTGGTGTGGCCTCGTATTGTGTTTAAAATTTAAGCGGATCTAATATGGCATCCAAATTTCGATCTTCACAATAAATTAAAAATTTGTCACGCAGTTGGGAAATATGTTCAGATTCGGCTATCATGATAGAAAAATGAAGGGTACAAATTTTAGAAAGACATCTTTCAACATAGTGTGTTTCAGTCTGAATATCAATAATACTGATATTATTTTGTGAGAAAAAACTGATGAGATCATATAAAATGCCTGGTTTATCTAAACCAGAGATCTGAACCGCATAAGGCATAGACTTTTGATTGGTTTCAAATGACGTGGTGCGTTTAATCATGAGCTGAATAGGAAGCTTGGCTTCTAGGCCAGGTAAAGCTGCCTCGAGTTTGGCAATACTGCCCCATGAGCCCGATAATAATAAAATCATGCCAATTTCTTCACCCATTAGGGTCATGCGAATATTGTCAATATTACATCCTGTTTGGGTACAGGTTTCAGTAAGGGCATCAAAGGCAACGCTGTGCTGTTTGGCAATGGCCGAAATGACAAGATAATTTTCTATTGATGGCTTCATGTTATTCAACTAATTTAGTTAAGTGCTGTAAATCTAAGTTTATCATGTTTTATGGGGTTTTTCGTTCACTCTTTTGTTCACTCTTTTGGTAAGTCATGGCACACTAAGCAGATTCAATTATTTAGCGTGCGAGTTTATCCATATGATAATGATTAAAGGCAGCATCGTGCCTCTGGTGACCCCAATGAAAAACAAAGGCGATATAACAGGTATAGCTGGTATAGCAGACATAGACTATGAACAGCTAACAAATCTAGTTGAATGGCATATAAAAGAAGGCACAGAGGGCTTAGTAGTCGTTGGAACCACAGGAGAAAGCGTGACCCTAAGCGCGCAAGAATCTGAGCAAGTTATTCAACACGTTGTTCGTGTCGCCAATAAACGCATTGTAGTGATAGCGGGGACAGGCACAAGTGCCACCCAAGAAACCATAGAACAAACCCAACGGGCCAAAGCATTGGGCGCCGATGCGGCTTTAATCATTACGCCGTATTATAATCGTCCTACACAAACCGGTTTATTTTTACATTATCAGGCTATTGCCCATGCTGTGCCAGATTTTCCTATTATTTTATATAATAACCCAGGTCGAACGGGCTGCGACCTCCAAGTCGAGACCGTGGCAAAATTGAGCAATGTACCGGGTATTTATGGCATAAAAGATCCCACAGGGGATTTGAATAGAGTATATGAACATAGGTCGCGTTGCCGCCCTGGATTTAAATTATATTCAGGCGATGATGCCACTTGTTTAAATTTTATGTTAGCGGGTGGCGATGGCGTAATTACGATTACCGCAAATATAGCCCCTAAAATGATGCACGATTTAGTCACAGCCCTATTCAGCAAACAAGAAACATTGGCAAGAGAAATCAATACGGCTTTATCTAGGTTGTATAAATTACTCGTCATTGAGCCTAACCCTATTCCCATTAAATGGGCACTTGGGCAAAGCAAACAAATAAGTGATGCCATTCGTTTACCTTTAACCCCACTGTCCGTGTCTTATCATCGTGATATACTGGAACAGTTAACTATATTAGGATTACATGCATGAGTTATCGTCAATTTATTTTATTTGTATTAGGGTTTACTTTTGTGATGGCCGGTTGTAGCAGCTTGCAAGGCTCTGGTGCCTGGTTTAGAGACAAGGGAAAAGATTATCATGAGGCAACCATAACCCCCTCTATTGAAGTACCAGATAAGTTTCAATTACAAAAAAAACAAGACGATTTTCCTGTGCCTAAAGACATTCCTTCAGATAAAAAAATATATGATGTGTCAATTGTCCCACCCACTGAACCAGCATTAAAAGAGGTGAAATCATGAAAAAATTAGAAGCGATTTATTCTGGAAAATCTAAAACATTGTACAAAACAGATGATGAAAATTTATTGATTTGTGAATTTAGAGATGATGCCACGGCTTTTAATGGCCAAAAGCACGCAAAATTATCCAAAAAAGGCGAGTTAAATAATGCCATCAATGCGGTAGTGATGCAAAAATTAGCCACGCATGGCATTCAATCCCATTTTGTTGAAAAATTGAACAGCACCGAATCTTTAGTTCGACCTCTAAAAATGATTCCGATTGAGTGCGTGATTAGAAATTTGGCAGCAGGCAATTTATGTAAGCGTTATGGTATTGAAAAAGGCCGTGTACTCAATCCACCTACATTTGAGTTTTTCTTAAAAGACGACAAATTAGGCGATCCTATGGTCAATGAATATCATATTGAGACTTTTAATTGGGCAACCAAAGAACAACTTCAAGTCATGAAGCAATTAACTTTTCAAATTAACAATGTATTAAGACCTTGGTTTGAAGAAAATAATATGCTATTAGTCGATTACAAGTTAGAGTTTGGCCTGATGGAAAATGGGGCGATGATATTAGGCGATGAGTTTACACCAGACGGGTGTAGATTATGGGATGTCACCACCAAAGAAGTGCTCGATAAAGATAGGTTTAGACAAGATTTAGGTCAAGTCATCGAGCACTATGAAATTGTGGCTAAGCGGCTTGGAGCGGTTTAAAAACTAAAACTTTTTGAATAGCAAAATTAGCGATAAACAGAAATGTCATTACGCTGATTTTGCTAAAATAAATATTCACCCCTAAATTGCCTAATGTAGCTAATAAGCCATAAGACACGCCTAAATTAATCAAACAGAGTAATATATATCGAAAGGCTTCTGGCCAAATTCGGTCGGTCGATTGAAAAACCATTTTTTTATTCAGGCTAAAATTTACCGTGCCTGAGAGCATGCGCGCTGTTAACTCAGACAGCAAAATATTTTGGCTTAAAAAATAACTGGCCGTAAAAATACTGTAATCGATAAGCCCACTGAATAAAGCAATAGACAAATATCTAAAAAAAACAAAATAAATTTTGAGAGAATCAATAATAGGATTGAAGTGAGAGCTTTTATTTTTTTCTTCATAGATCGTTTGAATAGGATGTTCTTTTAATGGGACACCATTTTTTTTAGCAAGAATAAGCATGTCTAATTCAAAATCATAGCCAATGGTTTGTGTTTTAAGCAGGGAGCTTAAAAAACTAAGCGGGATGCCTCTTAAGCCCGACTGGGTGTCGGTGAGATTTAGCCCCACACACCATTTGAATAATTTTCGGGTAAAAATATTGCCAAATTTACTTCTATACGGAATATGCGTCAACTCAAAATTTCGTGCACCTATCCATAAGGTTTCAGGGTTTTGAGTGAGTTTTTTACACAAATTGATAATATCAGTTGCTACATGCTGTCCATCGGCATCACAGGTGATAACCCCACAACTCTCTTGAAAGTTATTAGTCTCAAATTCATTTTGAGCACACAAGACCGCATTAAAGCCGGTTTTTAAGGCCTGGCCTTTACCCAGGTTGGCCCCATGGGTTAATACCTGAACGTTAGGATAACGTTTGGCTTGTTCAAAAATAGCGTGATAATTTGGCCCCGAACCATCATCTATCACAATGATATGATGGTAATAGCCTGCATAGGCCATTAATTGTTCAAGCAAATCGATTAGCTTTTGATTGGGCTTGAATGCAGGAATAATAATAATGGGATTAAGCATATTCTACCTGATGAATGGGTGAGGGAGTATGAGCAGGTTCTGGCTCATAATAATTTAGGATATATTGACTGAATAACTCAGGGGAAACCGTTTTTGGAAAGGTGATGCCTTGGCTATATAAAACACCTTGGTTATGATGCTTTCCGGTAACAGTATAAATTGCTTTAAAATAGTTTGAAAATCTAAATTCAGTGCCTTGCAGTTCAAAAAATGCATCTTTAGTCACAACAGTATTTAAGCTAATTGTATAATATAAGGCATGGGGATAATCTTCTACTATTTTTGCTATAAACAAGGGGGCATGGCCTAGTTTTGCTTGATTTAAAATAGTCATTGCTTCAGTACAAGCAAGCGCATTATCAAAGTAAACTAGGCCATGACTCGGAGATAAGGCATCAACTGAAGTAGGAGATAAGGCCATATATCTAAAAAATTGAGCGGGATCTTTAATTTTATAAATAATTTGTTCAGCTTGATGTTGCCTGTTTTCTTGTGTCAGGCCATTCAGCAAAATAATATGATGCGTGTCTTCAAATTGTCTGAGCATACCAACCATTCGGTCGATTATTTTTAGGCCATGTAATAGGGGGGCAGTGGTGACCCATTTTCCTTGTTTCCAATAATAATGTTGCAAATAAGCAAGAGAGTTGGCAAAAAACAAAGAAAGGTGAACGGGATTTTTTTTCAATTGCCCTGTAAATAATAAACAACTGATCAGATCATAAAAACAGACAAATAATAAAGTACGAGGAGCACTATAAATAAGTTGTAAAAATAGCTTTATAAATTCGATGCTTATTTTTTTAGCCATGCCGCT
>CANJMM010000069.1 GCA_947475765.1 Legionellales bacterium
ATATGAAAAAGGGATTGAGATTTCAGATGAAGAAATGCGGGCAATGCATTTAATAGAGGATAAATTTCATGGCGAATGGAATTATGTTATTAAATCAAGAAAAAATCAGCAAAAATAATAGTTGTAAAAGTTATATTTGCTTACCTCCTTAATTCCACTTTTAATCACGGCTTTTATTGGCGGTCTGCTTGCAGATGCTATAGACAGGAAAAAATTATTAATCATTTCTGAATTTTTTATACTTCTAATTATTTTCGCACTGGCTATCAACGCCTCATTGGAACTTCCTAAAACATGGATTATTTATTGCTCAGCAGGAATTATTTCTGCATTAAATGGGTTTCATCGACCCGCTTTAGATTCATTGGGTGTCCGGCTTGTCGACAAAACTGATATTCACGCCTATAGCGCTTTGAACTCCTTCAAATCTGTTCTGGGTACTATTGCAGGCCCGGCAATAGGTGGAGTTTGTATTGTCACTTTTGGATGGGTAATTACCTATTTAATTGATGTGGCAACTTTTGTTATTTCTATTATTGCCTTATCGCTTATTCGACACTTTCCCAAAAATCAGCCTACAGATAATCCTATTAGTTTTCGTAGTGTGAAAGAAGGGTTGCACTATGCTGTAAGTCGACAAGAATTATTGGGCACTTACATTATCGATTTTGCCGCAATGGTTTTTAGTATGCCAAACGCGCTTTTCCCTGCCATGGCTGAAAGCTTTGGGAAAACAGAATTAATTGGTTTATTTTATTCTGCCCCCGCTATTGGTGCCTTAGTTGCTAGCTTGTTAAGCGGTTGGACTCAAAAAATTTATCGCCACGGTTGGGCGATTGTGATCGCCGCAAGTTGCTGGGGGTTAGCGATTACTGGATTTGGTTTAGTATCCAATGTTTGGTTGGCGCTTTTCATTCTAGCCTTGGCTGGTGGCGCTGACATGATTAGCGGTATTTTTCGTGCAACTATTTGGAACCAAACAATTCCAGACCATTTACGAGGACGTTTAGCGGGGATAGAAATGATTGGATATACCAGTGGGCCATTATTAGGCAATACACAGGCAGGTATGCTCGCTGCTGCCATTGGCACGCATAATGCCATTATACTCGGTGGCGCATTATGTATTGCAGGTGTAGGGATTTGCGCGAGTTTTTTACCTAAATTTCTTCGTTATAATGCATCTATTCATAACAAAAAACTGTAATCCGCTGGAGACGAAATGACCACTATTATTGAAACAGAAAGGCTTATTTTAAGAACCTGGAAAAACGCCATCATAATATGTTTATCATTAGCTTTTCTATGTTCATGCGCCCCCGACCATACAAAGCAAGTAGCAATTCCAAACACAGAAATTAAACATATAACTGCAGCTGCAAATAAAGTTCCATACAAACTTTTTATTAGTCTTCCTGAAGGATATAGCTCGAAGGGGCATCACTCCTATAGAGAAAGCTACCCTGTATTGTACTTGCTTGATCCGGATGTGGAATTTGGGCTCGCAGAAAATATCGCTAGAACCATGGTAAATTATGACAACATCGAACCATTTATTATTGTTGGGATTGGTTATCAAGACCAAGATTTATCAACGATGGATTCAAAAACATTTTGGGATAAATGGACGCAAAATCGCGCCCGAGATTATATTCCAATTCAAGTATCCGCTGGCAGAACAGATTTTGAAGGTGGTGATCATGAATATAAGGGGCTTAGCGCTCATACTGGTGGCAGCGAAAAATTCAAAGATTTTATACAACAAGAGCTAATCCCTTATGTTAATCAAACATACAGAACTTCAAATGAACGCGCTTTATCTGGCCATTCACAAGGTGGATTATTTGCAACATGGATTATGCTTAACCATCCATCTGTTTTTGAAAAGTACATCATATTGGGGCCTTCTTTATGGGTCGAAAAAGGCCAAATGATAAAGCAAGCGAACAAGTTGCAATCTTCAGCTAAAATAACAGCTTATTTTGCTGTTGGCTCTTTGGAACATGATGCTAATCGCAGCATGGTCGACGAAGTGAAATTATTTTACTCCGATTTACCAAAAAACAAGAACTTTAAATCCAAGTTAGAAATCATAGATGATGAAAATCATGTGAGCATGGTTCCTGCTGCATTAACCAAAGGATTTAAATTTTTATTCGGGAAATAATTATGTTTGAATCCAACATTATCAACATCTACGGCAAAAAAGGCAAACAGTGGCTAGATGATTTGCCAAAGCTAATCATGCGGGTGGAAGCGACTTATGGGCTGTCAAATTTAAAACCAGTCAATAATTTAAGCTACAATTATGTGTTATCGGGGCTTCAAGGATCTCAGCCAATTATTTTAAAATTAGGATTGGATATTGATGGATTCAAACGGGAAGCCGCAGCGCTGATGGCTTTTTCAGGGTTTGGTGTTGTCGAAGTGCTTTCAGCAAATAACGGCTTGCTTTTGCTTGAATGCGCAGTACCAGGCGTTTCTTTAAAATCCCATTTTCCTGAAAACGATGATGAGGCTATTAATATCACTGCAAATGTTATCAAACGATTGCACAAAGCGCCCATACCAAGTGCCCATGTATTTCCACATATCAAAGACCCTGGCTACGCCGGAGGCTTCGCCAAGGCGCCCCCTGTGTCAGGAAAGTTGTCGGTTTTAGCTGCGAGTAGTTCACAAGGCTTACCAATTTGTTTTAGATAAGGTAATTAGCCGGCTACCATGAAATTATAATGCAATGTAAGCGTTAGAAAAAAATTATTTTTAAAAACAAAAAATCAACAAAATAAAAAAGCGACTGTACTGATGAAAAATACCATTTACCATAACATAGTTCAAAAATCATCCTTAATATTTAAAATAAAAGATACTGCATCTAAAATTTATAAGGTTTGGATAGAAAATACACAACCGCACTATCCTCATTATCCCTTTAAAGCCACTGATGACATACTTACAACAGATCTTAAAAATGCATTCGTTAACGCTCTTAAAGCGTTATGTACAGAGGAAAAAAAAGACAACCGAAATGACCTTGGATGGTCTATAGGATTTATCTTTGGTTTTGTATCTTCAACCTTAAGCACCCAATGGTCTTTTGAATATGTATATAAAGAAACAGATGAATATAAACAACTACTTTTGCTTAAAACATTAATTCAATATTTGGATGTAGACCAAATAATCATAGAAAGATTAGAAAGACTTTATAATTTTTTCTTGGATAAAAAAACTAACGTAGCTGAAAATGGTAATAATAAAAGTGAAATTATTGTATCTTTTAGAAAATTTAAAAAAGAAAAAAACAAGAGATCACATAATAATTTTAGCACCACGCTTATAGAGTATTTAGAAAGCATTATGCCAGAAAAACATAATGCCATATTTACTAACCTCATTAAAAATCAATACCTTCCTGATATAAAAGATTTTTTTAGCAAAGATGATATCCAATCAATAATCCATCAAATTGAAGAACAGGGATTATAGGCAAGCATCAAATAAACTCATCTTCCCTCTCAAGAATTTCTCGCTGATTTTAAGGGGGGTAATTCTTGAATTTAAGTTTAAAAATCATGATGCGCGTTAGATATTTTTTTATCAAATAACTTTTTCTCATGTCTTCTGGAAACTTCTCGATTGCATATCTGAGCATCGTTCTTGGAATGACTTTCTGTCTTTATCCCAAAGATGCGCGCCTATAATTAAGTGCGCAGAGGCGTCTACAAGATTCCAATTATTGACATATTTTAGATTTTGCATATGCACAAAATAATCTGGGTTTTATTTATATAGTTAGTTATGTTGGTTATTGATACTTTTATTTAAATAGCGCTAAAATACACCAATTGTTTTTGAAGTGGAGTATAAACTAATGGCAGATGATTCTTGTAATAAAATACATCCTTGGCGCCCATGTCCGATCGGAACACATTATGTTAAAACCCACATGGTTAGTTACCCTCCTAGTAAAGCCCGTCCAAATGGCTTTACTGCTCCAAGAGCCGCGCATTGTGCAAAAAATCCTGTTAGAATTTCACACCGTGGGAAACCCTCCAAGAAAGATATTTTATCCTTCAGCGATATGGAATATATGGTAACCCACACCTTTCCAACCTTTGTCTCCCGAAACAAATTGAATGCGTTAAGCAAATTCACTAATTCTGAAAAATATGACGTACTAATTCTTGGTTGGGTTCAATACTGGAATGATATCTTTAAGCCAGTGATTCCCCTAGATCCCAATTTGGTAAAAGCATTAATGGCAAGTGAATCAAGCTTCAATGAAAATCCTTTGCCCTTACCTTTTGCTGGAAAAAAGGAAGGATATGCTAGGGGATTAATGCAAATTACTGATGGAACCTTAAAAATCTTAAAAGATCATGATGGAGAATTAAAAAATTATTTATTAAACCTCACAACAGGACAATTGATCGTTCCTTCTGCTAATATATGTGCAAGTGTTAGATGGCTTTTTAGAAAAAAAGAATTAGCTACTAACCGATTAGGGCGAGAAGCAACCTGGTTAGAGGGGGTTGCAGAATATAAAAGTTACTTAGGTAAAATCATGTCTGGTGAAAACCCTAATCCACAAGGAATGAAAAATATCATCGATAACTACCCTCAACACAAGGATGCAAAATGATCTTAAATTTTTTTTGTAAATCTTGCATTCTGTTTTCGATAATAATTATTCCAGCATATGCTATTAAACAAGATCCCTCTCTATTACTCTTGACCCCACATTATGGGGTTTTAAATTCTAAAGATCTTGAGCTATACGCAAAAAATATGAATACGGAACCTTTTGACCCAAAGCACTCATCGGGTGGTGTTAATTACTGGCAATGTTTTAAATCAAAAAACATATCTATTGCCTACCAATCTTGGATTGATGATAAAACACGGGGAACAATGAGTTGTGATATGGATGTGGTGGTTACCATAGATAATAAAAAGATTCATAGATACTCTCTTAGAAGAGCGATGCCACTTGAATACTGTGAACGAAAAAAAGCCATCTGGAAAAAAATAATGAAAGACCAAGAATATACGTGCTTTGGAGGAAATTATCTTTCAGAAGAAAAGCAACTCATCAATGGGAATATGACATCTGTTTCAGGTTGGATATTTGATAGAATTAAAACCAAAAAAAGGTGTAATGCTTATTTTGGAAGTGATTCCTTACGTCTTCTCGAATGTCCCTAATAACAAATACCAATGCGCTCGATGGCATACTCCCTATAATCCCATCTATTACGGGCATGGATAATCTGCAATACTGGGGGCATACAATAAACTCATCTTCCCTCTCAAGAATTTCTCGCTGATTTTAAGGGGGGCAATTCTTGAATTTAAGTTTAAAAATCATGATGCGCGTTAGATATTTTTTTCATCAAATAACTTTTTCGCATGTCTTCTGGAAACTTCTCGATTGCATATCTGAGCATCGTTCTGTAAGCGTCAAATAAACCCCATCTTCCCTATATAACTTGTTTATCGGAAAATACCCCTGATTATTAAAAAAAATAGGGGTATTTATGGTTTCTAAGCTTGCTTCATGCTCATCACAAGAAAATAAACTC
>CANJMM010000070.1 GCA_947475765.1 Legionellales bacterium
CCGATAATCGATTAATAATTTCTTTATCGGGCACAGATAAGACCAATACAGCATCTAAGTGTATATCTGCCTGTTTCAAAGATTCGGCTTGATTCACCGTTCTAGGAAAGCCATCAAGTAAATACCCCTGCTGTGCATCAGGTTCTGCCAGACGTTTTTTAACCATAGTAATAATTAATGCATCGGGTACCAGTGCACCTTGATTCATGTAACTTTGTGCTTCCTGCCCCAGCGCCGTATTCGTTTTAATATGTTGTCTTAGCATATCCCCGGTAGAAATTTGAGGAATATGAAAATGCGCTTGAATCAATTGCGCTTGCGTGCCTTTTCCTGCACCAGGTGGTCCTAATAATATTAATTTCACTTACTACCTCACTTTTCCATATCTATAGAATCTCACTGCAGTGATACCATTTGTTGAGAAACAAATCAAATTTTTAAGTAAGACTCAATGCAATTGACAACACGCAGAGGAAATTTTTGCTGCACTTCTTGTCCATCAGGATTGTGAGTTTTATAACAAAATTTTCTAAGTAGTACTGGTGGTGTGTACATCTCAAGCACTTCTAATTCTGCATGCGGATGAAAGCGCTGAGGCGCTTTAAAAGATCTTTCATGATGTATAAATAAAGGGTTAAAACATAATTTAAAAGAAGCATATTGGTTTATAAAAAAATCTTGCATTTCAGACAAAGCATATTTTTCATTTGAATCGACTAACAGGATCACATTAGGAAGTAACGCTGTTGGCGAAACGGGTGGTTTTTTCTCTGCTAGACCTTCCAAACATAGCTGAACTCGACTTGCAGCCAAAGTCAGCGCGCTGTTTAAAAACCTAAAACGCCAAGAACGCTCGATCCAATTAAAGCTTTGTCCAACCATCGCAATTTCTATGGGTATCGATATGGGATCAAGGCAACATAGACTTAAATAAGCAATTTGATCTGGGGGCATGTTTGATTTGGCTATAAAAAAAGAAGCCGGATCGTTTATATCAAAATTTAAAGCAAAAAAGTAATGATCTTGAACTTGTATTATCAATATGTCTTTAGGATGCTGATGATGCCATTGATTTACTACGTTATCTTGTTCAGGGCCTTCTATCTCTTTTCTTAAAAAAAACAATTTTCTATCTGGTGAAGGTTGTTTAAATACTTCGGTGTCTTTAGAAAAAAAGGCTTCGTCGATTGGCTGTTCTAAACTTGCCATTAAGTCTTTTAAATAAAAATAAACCGATGGGTACACTGCCACAATATGGCAACATTTTCCATATTCATGACTCAGATCTAATGCTATTTGATCAAAGCCTGACTTTAATTCTAAATAGTTTAGAACAGGATATCGCATTGCCTCTTGATAATACGTGGGCTCAATTAGGATAAACTGAACATGATAGCCTTTTGCCATTAAGCTTTCGGCGGTCATTAATTCTTGCTTTAAGTTACCTGCTCCTATAGAAACAATGGTAATACTATCTGAGCGTAATTGATTTCTGGCTTCGTTATAGCACAGTGTGCCAACTACCTTCCTGGTAATGTCTGGCATACAGTCACAGCTTTTAATCAGCGCTTCTAATTGATGTTTTTTGATGGATTGATCTAAAATAGTTAAGGCAACTTTACTCTTTTCTTTCAAAAACCCAATAATGGGCTGCTCCCTTGGCATTAAGCTATTATTAATGCTGACATAAGCTTGCTCCATCAAAGAAAGAGCGCTCATTTTATGTGTTATTCCTTCAATAAAAATATCGTCTATATCAGCTAAGGCTAATTCCATTTGTTTTAATCGTAAAGAGAGCATTCTTCTGATTTATCCCGTATTCCGCATCCCTGCAGCAATACCCGCAATGCTGGTTAATAATGCCTGCTCAATAAATTCATCTGACTTATCAGATCGAGCACGCTTTAATAACTCAACTTGTAAGATATTTAAAGTTTGAATATAAGGCTCACGGACTTCTATAGAACGCAACAAACCAAGTTGCTCAGATAATAATTCAGGTTGTTGTAAAACACGAATCACCTCTTGCTGCGTTTCTTGAAAATAAGATTGCAACAATTGTGTTAAATCAGAAAATGGCGTCGGATTTAATGCCCCCAAGACTTCATCATAATAATGAGCCAAGTCAGGCGAGGCTTTTGACAAAACCATTTCTATCATATTCAGCAAAGAATGAAAAAATGGCCACTGTGTTATCATGTCATGTGCTGCATCTGGGTGTGTTTCACGCAACTTTTTCAAACTCATCCCAACGCCTAACCATGCGGGTAAAATCAATCGATTTTGTGTCCAAGCAAACACCCAAGGAATGGCTCTTAAGCTACTTAATGCCTGTAGTGCATTACGTTTAGCAGGCCTAGATCCAATACTAAGTTGCCCTATTTCTTGAATAGGGGTAACTGCATTAAAATAGGCCATAAAATCTTGCCTTGTTAACACCCCTCGATATAAATCACAAGAAATTTTAGATAAGTTCGTCATGTAATCACGCCAGCTCTCTTTGGGCATAGGAGGCGGTTGCAAAGAAGCTTCTAACGTTGCTGTTGTATAAACCGCTAATGTTCTTAAAGCCGCCTGCCAAAAACCATATTTATGTCGAATCACTTCGCCTTGTTCCGTTACTCTCAGGCTACCTTCGACCGAGCCAGGGGGTTGAGATAATACAGCATAATGCGCTGGTGCCCCACCTCTACCTACCGTGCCGCCTCTGCCATGAAACAAGGTAAGATGAATCTGATGTCGCTTTGCCAGTGCCACTAATTTTTCTTGCGCGGTATACTGAGCCCAACTTGCAGCCAATATGCCTGCGTCTTTACTAGAGTCAGAATAACCTATCATAATTTCTTGTTTACCATGAAGTGCCTCACGATACCAATTTAGCTCAAATAATTCAGCCATAATTTTACAAGCATTATCTAAATCAGCCAAAGTCTCAAACAAAGGAACAACTCTAAGCGGATGCAAGACACCCGCTTCGCGTTGTAACAACATCACCGCTAATATATCTGATGGCGCCTTGGTCATTGAAATAATATAAGCCCCTAAGGTATCGGGTAATTGTTTGGCCAACATTTTAATGGTTTGCCATACTTCATTGGACATATCAGAAAAAAATAAGCTTGGTGAAATTAAAGGCCTTTTTGCTTGTAACTCTGTCAATAAAAAAGCTTGCTTTTGGCTTTCTGGCCACTCATGATAACTACCTAAACCAAGATGTTGGGTAATTTCATCTAGTACATTCGAATGCATCGAGGCTTCTTGCCGAATGTCTAAACGCATTAAAGAAACACCAAAAGAAGCGACCCGGCGAATGGTGTCTGACAAGCCCCCTTCAGCAATGATTTCAGACTTACAGGCTTTCATCGATTCATAGCAAAGCAATAAAGGCGTGAGCAGTTGTGCTTTATCTGTAAATAATTCCTCCTCAGGGATGGTGAAGGTTTCCTCACCTCTTATCCTATTTTCTAGCCACTTCCGTGTTTTTAATAAGCACTCTCTCGGACCTTTCAATAAGGCTCGATATGGTTCATGTGCTTTCTCCCCCACTATTTTACGGACATGGCTATCACATAATGTCATCGATAAATTTGCACTGAGATTGGTCAGCTCTTGCCAATACAGCTCGCACGCTTTCCAGCGCATTAATAATAAGGTTTTCTGGGTTATCTTTGCGGTGACATTGGGGTTGCCATCTCTGTCGCCCCCCATCCAAGTACTAAAGCGAATAGGGGTAGCTAATAAACTCACTTCTCTTAGGCCATTATCTATACAAGCTTGATTAAATTGCCTTAAGTGCTCGGGCAAAGCGTACCATAAGCTGCTTTCAACAACCGCCAGTCCCCATTTTACTTCATCAATAGGACTAGGTCGTTTTTTTCTAATTTCATCTGATTGCCATATATTCGTGATTTCACGATACAAAGATTCAACGGCCTGTGCATGTTCTTTTTGGGATATATCAGGTCTATCTAAATTCGATAACACTTCACTGATAAAATCATACTTATGCATCAAGGTTCGTCTCGTTACCTCTGTTGGATGGGCTGTTAATACTAGATCGATATTTAACCTTGAGATTTGCTCTTGCAGTTGTTTTTTAGAAATAGCGCATTGTTTAGCTTGATAGAAAAATGCGGCCAAAGATCCCTCTTGTGCCGTTGTTTTTTGTGCACGTTCATGAAACAAAGCTCGCCTTAATCGATGATGATTTTCGGCAATATTCGATAAATTCAAGAAAAAACCAAAAGCTCTGGTAATTGCCAATAAGTCGTTTGACTTTAAATTTGAGAGTAACTTAATTAAAGTTTGTTTTGCGACTTCAACATCTGTCTGATTTAAAATAGATTTAGAGATAGATTTAGACATAGATTTAGATAAAGAACGAATAGACTCAATCGTTTCATAAATCTCTTCGCTTACTTGTTCTTTAATAACGCGACCAAGTAAGTCACCTAGTAATCGAATATCTTGACGAAGAGGATGATGCGGATCAGAATCAAAATCAGAAGCATTAAGAGCCTGAGACATATTGATGATATCTGTTACATCTGTCATATCTATCCATCCTAGTTATTTTGTTTACTTATTGTAAAATCATAGTGTGCAATGTTACAGTAATTTTACAGAATTTATCTATACTATTTATATAGCTATACAAAATATCTGTATAAAAAAATAAAAAAGAGGGATAAATATGACTAAAGTTAAAAAAATAACCAAAGATCCTAGGCCCACTGTCCCAAATATTAATGACTCGTTAATGAGCCGAGAATCATGGAAAATTTTCCAAGTGATGGCGGAATTAGTCGAAGGTTTTGAAAGACTGGTTCATATTAAACCCTCTGTCAGTATATTTGGCTCTGCCCGAACCAGCCCTTTGGATCCCTATTATGAATCTGCCTACAAAACGGCAAATTTACTCTCTAATGCTGGCTTTTCAGTGGTCACAGGTGGTGGTCCAGGTATCATGGAAGCCGGTAACAAGGGCGCGAATGACGGTGCCTCCCTCAGCATTGGCTTAAATATCGTCCTGCCTAACGAAGAATCGACCAATCATTACCAAGATATTTCACTCCGCTTTCGACATTTTTTCACTCGTAAAGTCATGTTTGTGAAATATGCAGCCGCTTATGTTGTTATGCCAGGGGGATATGGCACGCTAGATGAGCTGGCAGAAATACTTGCCCTCATTCAAACAAAAAAAACACGCCGCATTCCCGTTGTGTTAATGCATGAACCTTTTTGGCGAGATTTAATAAAATGGTTTAAAAACCATTTAGTAAAAGAAGGGATGATAGAAGAAAAAGACTTAGATTTATTTAAAATAGTAAATACCCCTGAAGAAGCGGTTGCTTTTATTACTGAGTTTTACAAAGATCGCAGTTACGATCCGTCTGATCATGAAAAACAAATGATGTCAGGTTTGTAGCTATAGGGCGGCTTATGCAAGATCCTATCCATAAAAATAATCATATTTATACTAAAAGCAGTCAAGCCTACCCTAATGATTATAGGGGGGTCAAATGGGAAAATGCCTTATCACAACAGATTAGATTTAAAA
>CANJMM010000071.1 GCA_947475765.1 Legionellales bacterium
ATGTGATAAAATAAAAGATCGATATAAAAATCTTGATCCTCGACTTGTAAATGATACTGACGTCCTAAAAAAGCAAAACCATCCCCGAGTTCAAGGAGAAACTTTTCAATATGAGCTACTAATCCTTTTTCCACCTCACGTTCATGTGCATTTTTCCCAAGACTTAGAAAATCAAACAGATATGGATTTTTTAACGTGGCCACAGCAAGATCAGATTGTGAAATCGGCAACTTTTCTTTAAAATTTGTTACCGCATTTCCTTGGCGTTTAAACAGATTGGTTTCAATTTGCATCGACAAAATATTCCGTGACCAGCCATTCTGCATCGTTTCTTGGATATAAAAATGTCGCTCTGCTTTGTCCGATATGGCGTATATCAAGGTCACAATATGACCCCAAGGTATTTGGTCAACAGCCTGTTGACCAATTTCGCCTAAGCGATATTCTTCGGCAAATTTACGCATATATTTCAAGTTTTGAGGGCTAAAGCCCTTCATTTCAGGGAATTCAGATCTTAAATCCCTTGATAATTGCTCAATGATCTTAGTTCCCCAGCCAAGCTTTGCTTGAGATTCAAGTATCTGGGTGCCGATATGATGGTAAAGCAGGATAAGTTCTTTATTAACGCTCAGGGCCGCCTTCACCCGTGATGAAGCAACGCGTGCCTTAAGATCACTCAATAGCTGGGTGTATTCTTGGCTGATAATGTTTTTACTCATGCCTTTTCCCTCAATAAACTTTTAATATGCTTCATAATGGCCATAGCCGCATCTTCGGGACTTAAATTGCTGACATTAAGCTCAAGCAAATGTGTGTGAACAATGGAAAGAAGTGGGGTTTCATCATAAACATCTTGTGGATCAATAGATTTCCATCTTTCTCTTCTTTCAGGTCTTGTCAGGCGTTTTAAGTGCTCTTCTTTGCTAATTTGAAGCTCCATAATGATTTCCATATTTTCCAATATTCTTGCGTTCGCATTCTTATCTTCATAAGTCGCCCATCCTTTTTATCACTTCCGGTATAACTGTTTTTGATTTACTAGCTGAATACCCATGGCTTTATGCTCAGAATCATCTATAAAAATAAAAAACTTGATCTAATTATAAAAGAAATCATGATTCTGACAATAAGCGCGTTAACTGCCCTACCATATATAGAGGTAAAGACAATAATGTTTTACCTTGAGAATCAGAAACCAATGAAGGTAACTGAGAAGAAAATCTTACCCCTAATAAAGCGTTCTTTTCTGCCATAAACAAATGTAGTGATTTTAATGTACCTGTTTTACCAGCCTTAACCTCAATGGGTATAATTTTTTGCCTATAACTAATCACATAATCAATTTCAGCTTGAGAAGATTTCATTTCTCTACGCCAATAATATAAATGAGGTGGTTCATAGTAAGGTTTCATATATAATAAGTGTTGGCCAATAAATTGTTCTGCAAGCATCCCACTGTGCACCAGGTTAAGCTCTTCAACTTTATATAAATCTAAAAAGCTTAATCCTAATTGGGTAGATAATAATCCTGAATCTAAAAAAATTAATTTAAAGATTTTTTGATTAACTTGAGCACCCAGAGGCAATCCATTAGCAGAAGAATGGTAAACCATTGTCATAATTTTTGCCATAGCTAACAAACGAATTTTATTTGCTATTATACCACTTTTTACATTTGGATTAATTTGGCTGTATTTTATTTTCTGCCCAATTAAACCCGGTATTGTCTCAAAAATAGATCTAAGAAGATAAGGGGGTTGAACAGCGCTATATTTCGAAAAATCATCTTGATAGGTATCTAAAATCGATCGTTTTACTCGCTCAACCATTAGGAAATCTTGATTCGAAACATATGCTTGAACCGCTTCAGGCATACCCCCTATAATCAAAAATGTCTTTAACAAAGACAATAATTTTTGATGAATAGCTATGGGGATTTCATCGTTCATATGATAATGCATTAAAAAATCAAGTAACCCTTGCTCACCTAGTGCCAACAAAAATTCATCAAATGTCATTGGTCCTAAATAAAAATATTCAATTCTACCTACAGGCATCGAAAAGGTTAACGCTTCAAGCGCAAATTCCAATAAAGAACCTGCACAAAGAACATGTAGTTGCGGTAAGTCCTCATAAAAATAACGCAAACTGGCCAACACCTCGGGCGCAGCCTGAATTTCATCTATAAATAATATACTTTTGTTAGGGGTAATTGATTGTTGAAACTGTAGACTGATAAGTTGAATAATTTGAACTGGATCATTACTCTTAAATAATTCAGCAAGTTCCGGTCGCCCTCTCCAGATTAACTGTCACACAATTTAAGCCCATAGCCTTTGCTAACAATTCTACAAAAGTTGACTTTCCTACTTGCCTAGCTCCCCTAATAATCATGGGTTTACGCTTAGGTTCACGGGCCCAGGCTATCAAATCAGCCAATCCATGACGAGGTAGCATATGAAAAACCTCCAAAATTAGACAAAGCACCCTTGTATTTTATCTCAACTTAAGACAAAATACAAGGGTGTTTTATACCCCCCTTTTTTTTTAGTGTATCTTCATGCTTCTCTTCCTAAAATAATTGCATACAATATGGCTTTATGTGAATATAAAATATCGGGGTAAAATCAAGAGGTACTTCATGATAGAAAAAGATAAAACATTACCCAAAACGCTTTTTCCATTCATATGGCATTTTTTGCGAGAGTATAAAACTGCTGTCATTTTTTATATTATGCTTGCTATTGTTGCTGGTTTTTGGGGACCATTCAACAGCATGCTTATTAAGCAAGTCATTAATTTACTACCCAGTGTATCTGGTGGCGATATCTCGATTTTAATAGTACCGGCAATCCTTATTGTGATAAATTTTATCGTATTTGATAATTTCACTTGGCGAGGACTTACTTATATTCGCGCCAAATTTATCCCTGTAATTATTAATCGTATTATAGGCGAATCGATGGATCATGTGCTTGGAAAATCGCATCAATTTTACCAAGACAACTTATCAGGAAAAACCTCAAAACAAATTACGAATTTAGCGGATGGCATTGAAAAGCTTACAAGCAGTGTTGCTTCCAACTTTTTAAGAGGTGCCTCATTGTTATTAGCCGCGATTGGTGCTTCTTATTTTGTGAATCCCATTTTTTGCTTCATATTGGCTTCTTGGTTTATACTTTTTGCTTCTTTAAGCATCTTAATGTCTAAAAAATTAGTAAGGTTAGCCGATAGCCAGGCTTCAGCCGAATCAATTGTTGTGGGCGAATTGGTTGATTCTTTATCTAACCATAGCAATGTCAGAATTTTTTCTCGTCAGTCTTTTGAGAATTCAAGAATGACCCCATTTCTTAACAAACAACAAAAAGCCTACACGGCAACTAATCTTTATGCCCTTATCATGCACTCCATCCAAGGGGGGCTTATCGCCATCATGATGGCTTGCTCGTGCTATTTTCTAGTGATTCTTTACAGCAAAAATTTAGTGACCATAGGGGATTTTGCTTTAATCTTAGGTTTGTCGATGGAAACAGGGCATATGATGTGGTATACCATGTCAGAAGTCGATGAGTTTAATAAAGCGGTAGGCCGGTGCAAACAAAGCCTAATGTCGTTGATGTTACCGCTGGAAATACTCGATAAACCAAGCGCCACCGTCTTGAATTGCACACACGGAAAAATCACCTTTGATAAGGTCAAATTCCATTACAAGGGAACTGAGCCTCTTTTTCAGAATAAATCCATCGACATTAAAGCTGGTCAGAAAGTTGGACTGGTAGGCTATTCAGGTGGTGGAAAGTCTACTTTCGTTAATTTGATACTCAGACTTTACGATGTCACCGATGGCGCTATTCTAATTGATGGCCAAGATATCAGGGATGTTACGCAAGACAGCTTGCGCGCCTCCATCGCTATGATTCCGCAAGATCCATCCTTGTTCCATAGAAGCCTGATGGACAATATTCGTTATGGACGTATTGATGCCACTGATGAAGAAGTTATTGAAGCGGCTAAAAAAGCTCATGCCCATGAGTTTATCACCAAACTATCGCAAGAGTATGACTCACTAGTTGGAGAACGAGGCGTTAAGCTCTCTGGGGGTCAACGTCAACGGATTTCAATCGCCCGCGCTATTTTAAAAAATTCACCCATTCTTATACTCGATGAAGCTACCAGCCAGCTTGATTCGGTGACCGAAAACATAATACAGGACTCTTTGTGGGCATTAATGCAAGACAAAACCACCATTGTGATTGCCCATCGCTTATCAACACTCTTGCACATGGACAGGATCATCGTATTTGATCAAGGCGTAATTGTGGAAGATGGCACCCATGCCGAATTGCTTGCCAGTAATGGGTTATACAGAAATCTGTGGGATGCTCAGGTTGGTGGCTTTTTAGGGGATGATCAAATGGAGGATGAGGCATGAAAGATTCAGCAAATATTCAATTCACATCTACCCCTGCAAGCGCAGATATCGTTTTTTTAACTCAGAAAATTAATCAATCCGCCGACGTGCTTTCGCACTATGGCGTGATTAGTCACGACGAAGCTTTAGCGAAAGCGGACGGCAGCATTTATACGGATCAATTATGGGTGCATCCGGCTCATCGATCGATGGAAGCTGTGCAAGAGCGTAGGAGGAAGAGACCGGGCTATACGCAAAATTCTAGCTGCATCTTTTTAAAGCGGAGCTTGTAATGTTTAAAGTCGATTGGGAAAAAACAAGCGTCACATATCAGCTGCCAGAAGGCATGGTAGAGCATATGCTACAGCTTGCCTACCCGGACAAAAAACTTATTTCGCATGAATTGATTGTTGGTGGCTGCGCCAATCTTAATTTTAAAATTCAGTTGGAAAATGAAAAGCAACCACTGATTTTGCGTGTTTATTTGCGCGATAAAGATGCTGCTTACCGCGAACAAAAATTAGCAGCATTAATAAAAGAAACTGTGCCGGCACCGCTAACGCATTATATAGGCGAACTTGAAGGATATCACTTTGCCATTACAGAGTTTATGCCCGGGCTTTCGCTTCGAGATCTTTTGCTCGGTGATGCCCCGCATGATCTTGGCACAATCATGCATGAGGTCGGTTTGATCCTTTCAAGGATTACAGCGCATGAATTTTCAGAAGCAGGCTTTTTTGATAAAGCGCTCAACATAATTGCGCATTCACCATCTGATGATTATTTAATTTTTGCTAAAGATTGCTTGAGCGATGAGACTGTATTGTCTGTGCTTACGTCAGATGTAATTGCCAAAATTAGTCAGGTTCTTGCTCACTATGGCCACCTATTTCCAGGTGGAAGCGATCTACCTACGCTAAAGCTTCGGCAGACAAGAAAGC
>CANJMM010000072.1 GCA_947475765.1 Legionellales bacterium
ATTTTAACTTTAGAAAAATCAAAGCCTTCCGCGTCTTCTACTAAGACAGGCCTATTTTTAAACATAACCGGTTCGCCTGCTGATCGCATGCTGGCCAAAGGGTATATTTTTCCGACCGGAAAGGCCCTTTGCTCTAAAATAGCCAAAATGGCCTGTCCGACTTCCCCGGTTGCCCCTAATACGGCAATATCATACGTTGTCATAAAAAACCTACTTATTTATTTTATTTTATTTAATTTATTTATTTAATTTCGAATAAACAGGACCATTAGGCCAACAAAAGCAATTAAGGCCAAAGTTAACAAACCAATGGTATAAAAACTTTTGCCCATCTTTTCTTTGCTAAAGGCTTCAGGTTGATTTTTCATGGATTGAAAAATACGCCAAACAAAAAAAAGGCCTATTCCGGCTATCAAAATCTGTAAAAATAGTGTCATGATTTATAGTTTACCCCCATAAAAACGTAAATAATAATCGGCCAGCACTAACAATACCATGGCTTCGGCAATAGGCACAGCACGTATGCCCACACAGGGATCATGCCGGCCTTTGGTGATAATCGTTGCGGCTTGATTGTCTTGATCCACCGTTTGCGCTGGCAAACGAATACTTGAAGCAGGTTTTAAGCTAATGGCCATACAAAGATCTTGTCCCGTTGAAATGCCCCCTAATACCCCGCCCGAGTGGTTAGACAAAAAGCCTTCTGGTGTCAGTTCATCGCGATGCTCAGAGCCTTTTTGAGTAACCACAGCCACCCCATCGCCTATTTCAACCGCTTTTACTGCGGGAATACTCATGAGGGCTTTAGCCAACTCTGCATCTAATTTATCAAATACCGGCTCGCCCAATCCGATGGGCATATTTTTGGCTATAATGTGAATTTTTGCCCCAATCGAATCGCCCGATTTTCGAATATGATTTAAATAAGCCTCTAATTCGCTTATTTTACTTAAATCGGGAAAATAAAAAGCATTGGCATTCACCACATTAAAATCAATATGTGTTTTATTTTTATTTTTTGGCGTATATTTTATGTCTCCAATTTGGGAGACATAGGCCTGAACAGAGATACCCGCAACTTGATGCATGAATTTTCGGGCAATGGCCCCGGCGGCGACTCTTGAAACGGTTTCTCGAGCGGATAATCTGCCCCCACCCCGCCAATCTCGATGGCCATATTTATGAAACACGGCAAAATCGGCATGCCCTGGCCTAAATAAAGTTTGAATGGCTTCATAATCTTTGGGCTTGGCATTCACATTTTGTATTTCGAGTAAAATAGGCGCGCCTGTTGTTTTGCCTTCAAATACACCCGATTTAATTTTGACCAAATCTGGCTCTTTACGTTGTGAAACAAAAAGACTGGCGCCTGGTTTTCGTCTATCTAGATCTGGTTGAATATCTTCAATAGAAAGCAACAGATTAGCAGGGCAGCCTTCTACGATTACCGCCATCACTTCTCCATGGCTTTCACCACAGGTGGTTATGCGAAAACGTTGACCAAAATGGCTGCCGACACTACTCATTATTAATGATTAATTATTTTGACAATCGCTGAGCTCTTGCGCTGTCAGCAAAAAGACCCCATCTTCACCGTGCTCAAATTGTAACCAAGTAAAAGGAATGGTTGGGTAGGTTGCTTCAACCAAGGCCTGTAATTCTCCCACTTCGACAATTAAAATACCATGTGGGCTTAAGTATTGGCCTGCTTTTTTTAAAATTTCATCCACTGCTTTTAAGCCATCTTGACCTGCGGTTAAAGCCAAAGTAGGCTCGTGACGATATTCCTCTGGCAGGTTGTTATAAACACTTTCAGGCACATAAGGCGGATTTGAAATAATCACATCATATTGCTTTCTAGGTAGGTTATGAAATAAATCGGATTGAATTAAATTAACCGTTTCTTCTAAATGATATTTCGTGATATTTTTCTTGGCCACGGCTAAAGCTTCTGGGCTAATATCGACTGCATCTACTTCCGCATCCGGAAAATTCGCACTACAAGCGATAGCAATGCAGCCACTTCCAGTGCATAAATCTAAAATTTTTGTCACCTTACCTAACTCTACCCAAGGGCTAAATTCAGCTTCTATTAATTCTGCCATAGGCGATCTGGGGATAATCACGCGCTCGTCGACATAAAAGCTTAAGCCACAAAACCAAGCTTGATTGGTTAAATACGATACCGGTATGCGTTTTTCTATTCTGAGTTGAATGCGCTCTGAAATTAATTTTTTCTCAGATTCTAATAATACCGCATCAAATAAATCTTGATCGCTATCAGGCGAAAAATGTAAAGTAGCATAAACCAAATGGATAATTTCATCCCAGCTATTATCCGTTCCATGTCCATAACATAAATCATGTTCATTGAATAAGCTGTATCCCCAACGGATAAAATCTCTGATAGTCTTAAATGACTTAACAGCCTCTTCTGTGTGGATACTCATCTGCATATTCATAAGTAAAATAGCCTGCGATTAGTTAATAAGTTGTGTAACTTTTTGGTATTCTAAAAATCCCCCAATTTTAACGCAGGCATAGGGCTGTGGCTAGTAGCATTTTTCTCACTGAATTGTGTATAGGTTCTTTTTTTAGAGTCTTGAAACAGGGTCAATAAGCCAGAAAAGGGTTTAGTTAATTCACTTACACCTTCTTTTATATCAAATGGCTGTTGTAAATAAAACCTTTGGTTATTGCCTGTTAAGGCTTGCAGCGCCATCGCCTCTTTATCTTGTCTAGACTTGGTCCAAGATGAAAATGCTTTAAGATCATCGCTTGTTAAGCGCCGACCTTTTGGCTCGCGCTCAAGCGCATCGCTTTCTTCAAGTTTTTCAAATTTTTCAAGTTTTTCTGCTTCTGGTTCTGCTTCTGATTCTGGTTGTCTGCCAAATAGGCGAAATACAGATTGATGCCTTGCTCGATTTAAGCGCAAGACCGATGCTGATTCTGGGACTGGGCGTAAAAAACTTTCCCTTTCTTCTCGCTCTTTTTCTTCTGGCTCTTTTTCTTCTGGCTCTTTTTCTTCCAGAAAAGGATTTTTCTCGGTGGAGAGTAACACATTTGTTATCGGTTGATTCCCACACTCTAGGCCATCATATAAATCTCGACCCTTATAAAGTCGACCAGAATCAGAGGGCATCTGTTGTTGTTTTTCACTGTAGGTGATTATCTTCAAGTCGAGTAATTTTGGGTGTAATAATTTTAACGCTTCCATGCTGCTGCTGCTACTGCTACTGCTACTCGCTGAAAAACTGACCACAACAGGCGATGCCGCGCGCTCTTTCTGATGCTCACTAGGCTTTATGGTTTGTTTTTTCGCGGCTTCTTCTGTTGCCACGACCCCTGGATATTCTCTTAGTGCCTGTAAAATAGCCAATTCTATTTCTAATGTCGCTGACACAGACGCTTTTTGATATAATTCAAGACAATCTTCTTTAAGATGGAACTTTCTAGACTTACCATTTTCTTCAATCTTACGTATACCCTCAGTATGCCCATTTTCTAAAGTCACCTTCAGTATGCTTTGCTTAAACCTCGAATTGTCTAGTTTAGACTCAAATCCAGTCATATCGATGCTATTGGGTAAGCGACCTTGATGAACATTTCCATGAAAGTCCCGAACAATGTAAAATCCTTGACCACGTGAAGTTTTAACCAAATATAATTTTCCTATAACCGCGTTATCCAGATTCAGCGACAAACCACCTAAATGATTCGCGAGTTTTGAATGCGGCACTAAAATTTTGCCTGCTAATGTTTTTAGATTTTTTACGTTTTTTAGGCTTTTTAGATTCAATTTTTCATCCTGACCAAAAAAGCCAGCAATCGTACCAGAAATCTTTTCTTTCAAATTATTAGGGTTCAAAAAAGTATAATTTAAGTTATTTTTTGGGGCTTTAGCCTTAGCATGCGCATAAGAAGCTTTTTCAAAGTAAATATGATTCTTTTTAGGTTTTTCATCTTTTTCTAAAGTAGCCTCAAATTTAAATCCATATAATTCTGAAATAAGGCAAAATTCATAGGGCGTGTCTTGCCCTTTTAATAACTCCCTTATTCCTTTTTGTGCTTTCGCTTCTCCATAGTCCTCATCTTGATATTGAACATTAAGATAACGATTGTATTTTTTATATTCTGATTGACAGGCTTCAATCGTCACAGGCCCATTTATTTTTACCAAATATTGGTATAGCACATGTAAATGCGTAGGTGGTTCTTCTGTTTGAACGCTACTTTTTTGATATTCTTTTAAATATGCTTCAGGAAGGCCTAGCACTTGATCTACCGTCAAGGCCCCGGCCTCTATGGATTCTTGTATAAAGGGATAAGAAAAATAAGCAAAATTAGCATGCGCCATCATCTGAGCCATACTATCCAAAGAAAAATATTTCCTTGTGAATAAACTTGCTATTGCTTCTTGATTAAATTCATTAAAATCTGGCCTATAACGTCTAATCGCCTCATTCACATCTCGTTGAAAAAGAAAATGATAGGGATTATGACGTTCTTGAAAAGAAGTAGCGGCTATATGCTGTTTAAGCTCGGGAATAGCCTGAAGTAAAAAATCAGGCCTCGATGCATACTCTTGCGAAAAAAAAGCCCGCCATAAGGCCTTATTTTGTTCCTGATTGCCAGCTCGGTTTATTGCACTGCTCACAGTTTGCATCATCACGAGATCAATTGGGCCTAAAAATTTGCCTACTGAATAAAAAAAATCTGCCATCACAAATAATTTACTAAAGTCACTATCTGCCATTTTAATCTAAGTCTCCAGCTCATTTATTATAATAAAAAAATGAGATAATATCATAATTGCGCTGATCAGGTAACCAGTGTGCATGCGCTTATTTTTTTAAACTAACCTGGACTATCGTCCACTACTGCATAGGATATTTTCATGTTTATATATATTCATGTCTTTGCTTTATAATTAATAAGGACCC
>CANJMM010000073.1 GCA_947475765.1 Legionellales bacterium
ACTCAAGATGATTTTATTGAGATAATCAGTGAGTTACCTGAGAGTATTTCGTCCCATTTGCATGCATTAGAGCGCATTACAGTTAAAGCTTTATTATTGGGGGGGCGAGTATTTTTACGAAAATTAGGCAAAAGAAGTACGTCTCACAGTGATCCTATTTTTTTATTATTGCCAGAAAATGGTTTGGCCACAGTGTTTCATTATGGCGTAGTGGTATTTTTTAATTTAAAGCCACAATATGAAGCAGGTATTATTCAAAAAATCTTGCCTTTTGTTTCTAGGCCTTATGATATGCCAGATAATGAAATCTTAGAGGTTTCAGTTCAGCCTAATAAGCCAGAAGGTATTTATAATGATGTTATTTATATAAAAATTGCAACCAGGCCACATTTAGAATTAATTGCAACGATATTATCTAAAAGTGTTGTGTTAGATTATTATGAGCAACGGGTTGCCTCAACCTTTGATAATATTGAGCCTTTAGCTAGAAATTTAAAAGAAACAGGTGCGTTAGGGCAAAGTAGTAAAGAGATTTTACAATTGATTGGCGCCAATTTGCTCACGCAACATGAGATGGCAGGAAAAATAGCCTTAAATGAAAAGCCAGCTTTATTATGGGAACATACTAATTTAGAACAGCTGTATGTTAATTTAATGGAAGATTTAGAGGTGCTGGAAAGGCAGGGAGTTTTAGATAAAAAAATTCAATTATTATCACATACAGCTGAAACTTCATTGAATATGATTCAGCAAAGAATCTCACAACGTTTAGAGTGGTATATTATTATTCTAATCATGGTGTCTATCGCAATAGAATCTTGGGCCGCATTTTTTTTGCATAAGTAATAAATTATAAATAATAAGATAAACAAAATGCTGAGTTCAGAAATATTCACCAAAATTATACATAATCATGTCATGATTGAAACTTGGTTTAGAGAGTACCATTCTGAATTTAACCCCATTATTACCTGTTCCGTTGATCTAAGAAATAGCCATTATAAAATTTCGCCTATTGATACTAATTTATTTCCAGCAGGATTTAATAATTTGTCTGAGCATAGTCATGATTTGGCTGTACAAGCTTTTCAATCGGTTGTTCAGCATGAAGTGGGTTCTTGTCGTCGGGTTTTACTTATCCCCGAGTCTCATACGCGTAATGTATTTTATTATGAAAGTTTAGCAAAATTAAGTGATATTATTTATCAAGCAGGATATGAAATTAAAATTGGCAGTTTACTATTAGAAGCAGGTCAACCTCCCACTGAGGTTGATTTACCTTCAGGAAAGAAAATTGTACTTTATCCTCTTGTCAGAGAAAACGACAGAGTAAAATTAGTGGGCTATGATCCTTGTTTTATTATTTTGAACAATGATTTGTCTTCAGGTATTCCAGATATTTTAAAAAAAATTAAGCAAATTGTTACGCCTTCACCTGATCTGGGGTGGCATCAGCGTAGTAAATTCAAACATTTTAATCAGTTTAAAAAAGTAGCCACTGAGTTTGCTAGGCTTATTGATATCGATCCTTGGCTTATCATCCCCTATCATGATTATGTTGATAGTTTTGATGTGTATAATCCTGAAAGCATCGAAAATCTTGCGCATAAAGCACAGTTATTATTAGACAAAATTCAACATAAATATCATGAATATGGCATTGCAGATAAGCCATTTATTTTTATGAAGGCAGATGCGGGCACTTATGGTATGGGGGTTATGCCTATTTTAGAGGCAAAAGAAATTTATCTGCTTAATCGAAAAGAAAAACAAAATATGGCAGTCCGAAAGGGAAAGCAGCAAGTAGATAGAGTGCTTATTCAAGAGGGGGTTTATACTTATGAACAATATGGGGCTTCACCTGCAGTCGCTGAGCCGGTGATTTATTTATTTGGCCAGCAGGTGATTGGCGGTTTTTATCGAGTGCATCAAAAAAAAGGGATTAATGAAAATTTAAATTCTCCTGGTATGGCTTTTGAGCCCATGCCTTTTCAAGATTGTTGTCATACGCCAAATCCAGAAAAACCGATTTCTTATAGTAAAAATAAATATTATGTTTATGGCGTAATTGCCAGATTGGCCTCAATTTCTGCACGATTAGAGCAAGGATGTTATGAATGAGTAAGATATCAGCAAAAAAAATGTGTTTTATTATTGATCCTATTCAGACTCTGGATCATAAAAAAGACACGACAATAGCCTTAATAGAAGCCGCTCAAAAAAAAGGATTTGAAATTTATTGCACCACGACAACAGGGGTTCTGATTAAGAATAATACTGTTTTTGCTTCTTGCTTTAAAGTTAACTATCTTGATTATCAAGAAAGTAATTGGTATAAAATAATTTCAGAAGATCAACTTGTTGCTTTAAATGATTTTGAAACAGTTTGGATGAGAAAAGACCCCCCTTTTGATTTAGATTATATTTACAGTACCTATTTGCTAGAATTTGCCATAGCCAATGGTGCGAGGGTTAGAAATAATCCAACGACGCTTAGAAATTATAATGAAAAATTATCGACTTTATTATTTAAGCAATATATCCCAGAAACGTTAGTAAGCTCTTCTGCCAAAGAGATTAAATTGTTTGTTGCAGAACATGGCAAGGTTGTGATTAAGCCCATGGACTCTATGGGGGGGACATCGGTATTTTTAATAAGCAAAGAAGATGTTAATCAGTCGGTTATTATTGAGACAATTACCCATCTTGAGTCACGGCATGTCATGGTGCAAAAATTTATTCCAGATATTCAAAAAGGCGATAAACGTATTTTATTAATCAATGGCCAGCCTTATTTACATGGTTTAGCAAGAGTTCCTAAAACAGGTGATTTTAGAGGAAATTTGGCTAAAGGCGCAAGTGCAGCTGGATTTGAGTTGAACAACAAAGAAATGGAGATTGCGAATATAGTAGGCCAGTTTTTACTTAAAAATAGAGTGGTTTTTGCCGGGATTGACATCATTGGTCAGTATTTAACAGAAATTAATATTACAAGCCCAACCTGTGTTCGTGAATTGCAAAATTTGTATAAGCATGATTTAGCATCAGAAATTATAGAAGCAGGATTATTTTAAAATTGACATTCTGATTTTTTTTGAGTAGGATTTTTAATGAGTTCTTTTGCAGCTTGAATGGTTTTCTTTTTTTGCTCATCTGTTAAACCAGGCATATTTGAAAGAATATGAGTCAGCATTGTTTTTTTGTGTGACTGCGCAGGTGAGATTTGCTGAGAATGAGATTCTTGTAATAAACTAATAAATGTTTTTAATGCCGTTGGGCTTTTTAAAAAATTAGAAGGAAGGTAAGTCGACGAGCTTGTGTCTTCATGATGATGATGGTTATTATTACTCATAAATTACTGCGCCTCCTGTGTTTTTTAACTTATCTTGTTAATAACAGGATTTTATTCGCTAATCGTTATTTAATCAATAGAATAAGCTCAACTTTCCGACAAACGGTAGTAAATAGCCGATAAGCAGCATAATTTAGTTTATTTCAAGTTGTTTTTTAATGGCATGATACCAGTTAGACTGCAGTACTTCGCCAGGATCATATTGTAATTTTAGGCTTAAAAAATCAATTATTTTAGGGTAACATTTTAACAGATGGCTTTTTTCGTAGGGATGTGTATATCCTAAAGAAAAGCTACCATTAAGATGTATTGCCGACTCTGTCAATTCTGTCAGATACTCTTTTAGATGAATTAAACTTTGTGCACTACAATGGGTGTGAAAGCTAAGCTTGAGGGCAATATAATCTTGATTAGACCAATGTAAAAAAGATTCTTCGTCTTGTTTAGTAACGCTCAGAATAGCTTCGGCAAGATAAAATGATCTGAGTGTTTTGTTTGCGTTTAGTTTGTTCAAAAAAGGCACTATTTTATTAATAGGTAAGTAATACTCATGTTTGATTAAGTGATAATCTTGGTACTCGGGAAATAATAAATGAACCAACTTTAGGTTTTTTTCAAAAGAAAAATAAGGGGTAATATTATTTGACCAGTAGTAACATTCATTTTTAGCGAGTAACAATTTATTTTGCAATTCAATTTTTTTTGTTTTATTGTTAATGAAAAGTGGAAAATGCGCATCGAGTGCATTTTTGTTAAAAATTGAAGTGTGGTAAGGCTCAAATTGAATAGATTTAGGATTAGCCTCTATTGGGTGATAGCTAGACAAAATGCCATTTTGTAGAAAATCTCGGTCGCTTTCATTTGTGTTTAAGGCAAACTCAAGATTTAAAGCGCCTGACTCAGTATGCTGCTTTATTTTGCTTTCTAAGTCTTTGACCATTATTATTTCAACATTTCTTTGTAAAATTCTTTTTTTAGATAAATTAAGTTCAATTCCTGTAACTAACCCAAACAAGCCATAGCCGCCAATAACCAAGCTGAAAAGCTCTTGATTACTTTTTCTGTCTACTCTTTGTGTTTTTCCAGAAGCATCAATTAAATCAATGGCCAAAATATCTTTTATTAAAGGCGAGCAAAATAAATTATTCCCATGTGTGTTGGCGCTAATGCCCCCCCCTATAGAGTAATCTAAAAAGTGACAGGGGAGTTGTTTGAGTGCCCAAGAATTAGGTTTGTCTTTTTGAGCTTTAGTTAAGTAAGCTCGTAATTTTTGCCAA
>CANJMM010000074.1 GCA_947475765.1 Legionellales bacterium
AGCAAATAGAGATTTTGATGGTAAAGGCGACAGTAATCAGAGTAATAACTTAACAGGTACGATTACCGTGACGGTAACACAGGTACACCCAAATGGAAATTTGTTTATCAGAGGTGAGAAGTGGATAACGTTAACACATGGCGACGAATTTATTCGCATTTCAGGGATTGTCCGACCTCAAGATATTTCCCCTGATAATAAATTAGATTCTATGAGAATTGCAGATGCAAGAATTACTTATAGTGGTCGGGGTGATGTTCATAATACGAATAAACCTGGCTGGATTATGAAAATATTAGGCAGTAAATTATGGCCTTTATAATTAAAAAAAATTATTTGTTTTTTAGATTGATTGCCGGTTTTATTTTTATACTGGCTTTTAATTCGGCTTTTAATACAGCTTATGCAGAACGCATTAAAGATCTGGTTTCAATTAGTGGGGTCAGATCGAATCATTTAATTGGTTATGGCTTGGTGGTAGGGTTAGATGGAACGGGTGATAACGAGGCTTTTACCAAACAATCTTTTAAAAGCATGTTAGATAAACTAGGCGTCACGATTCCTTCTACGATTACACCAGGCATTAAAAATGTCGCTGCTGTTTCTTTACATGCTGAACTGCCTGCTTTTGCTAAAATGGGCCAAAAAATTGACGTTACTATTTCTTCTTTGGGGAATGCTAAAAGCTTAAGAGGGGGGACTTTATTGTTAGCCCCCCTTAAGGGAATGGACAGCAAGATATATGCTGTGGCACAAGGAAATTTAGTCGTAGGAGGATTGTCTGCAGGAGGAGAAGATGGCTCAAAAATTACCGTTAACTTGCCTGTGGTCGGTCGAATTCCTAATGGAGCTATTGTCGAAGCAGAGGTTCCTTCTCCTTTTCAGTTTGCTAAATCTTTAACTTTTAATTTAAATCGATCTGACTTTAGTACTTCTAAAGCTTTGTCCGATATTATTAATCAATATATGGGACCACAAACAGCACGCTCGATAGATGCAACATCGGTTGTCGTTAATTTGCCAGAAGATCAAAATAAAAAGGTAATGTTTATTTCAGCCTTAGAAAATCTAGAGGTTAAAGTTGGTATTCCTATTGCTAAAGTTGTAATTAACTCCAGAACAGGGACTATTATTATTGGTCAAAATGTTCTAGTTGGACCAGCGGCCATCACACATGGGACTCTCACCGTAACCATTACTGAGAACAAAGGTGTTAGCCAGCCACAGGCCTTGTCCTTAGGTCAGACAACAGAAACAAATAAAAGTGATGTTATTGTGACCCAAGACAAAAGTCGCATGTTTTTATTACAACCAGATGTTTCTTTAGAATCTATTGTACGAGCAGTGAATCAAATTGGCGTTGCACCAGGGGATTTAGTGGCTATTTTAGAAGCATTAAAACAAGCTGGCGCACTTAAAGCTGAACTTGAGGTAATATAATATGGTTAACCCTGTACATTATCATGATTTTTCTGGTTTAAAAAATTTAGAAACAAAAGCAGCGAATCAAGATCCTGAAGCAATTAAAATGGCTGCTCAACAATTTGAATCTATGTTTATTAATATGGTATTAAAGTCAATGCGTGAGGCAAACAGTTCAATGAAGTCGGATTTGTTTTCAAATGATTCACAAAATTTGTATCAAGAAATGTACGATCAGCAATTATCTTCTCAGTTATCTGAAAATAAAGGCATTGGCCTATCAGAGGTTTTAATTAAGCAGCTAAACAAAAGCTTAGGAAAAAATACACCATGAGTAGTGATTTACTGGGTATCGCCACCTCTAGTTTAACCGCCTTAAGAAGAACTTTAGACACTATTGGTCATAATATATCTAATGCAAACAATCCAGATTATAACAGACAAATTACAGATTTATCAGCAGGAATGCCTTTAAAAATAGGAGGGGGTTTTTCTGGAACAGGTGTTCAAGTTGTTGGAACGAGGCGTGTATTAGATGATTTTTTATTAGATTTAGTACGTCAAAATAATTCTTTGACTAATGATTTGTCTGCCAGTGCTGAATATGCACAGCATATCGATACGATTTTAGGCAATCAGAGTACAGGCGTTTCTCAAGCTTTAGGAGAAGTCTTTTCGGCCATTGAAGAATTAAATAGCAATCCTAATAGCATGCCAGCCAGACAGCTATTTTTATCTAAAGCAGGGGTTCTGCAAAATCGTTTTAATGATTTGTATGATAAAGTCATGTCAGAAAACAGCAATATTAACTCACAGGTAAAATACACAATAGAAAAAATAAATAGTATTGCAAGTAATGTCGCCAATATGAATGTAAAAATACTTTCTTTTTCGAATGGGTCAGATTCAAGTTCTAATGCACCTAATGATTTGTTAGATCAGCGAGATGGATTAATCGATGAACTTTCTACTTTAGTGAGCGTTAATGTCATCCCTCAGGATGATGGGTCGCTCAATGTTTTTATTGGAAATGGTCAATGTTTGGTGATCAGCGGAACCAGTAATTTTTTAAGCACCAAAGTAAATATTAATGATTCAAATAAAGTTGACATAGTTATTTCAGCAAATGGAAGCTATCAAGATATCACCAATAACATAACAGGCGGCAAGTTGGGTGGAACACTTTCGTCAAGAGATCTTATTTTAAAAACAACTTTAAATTCAATGGGAAGGTTAGCGATTAGCCTTTCTGATGTTATAAATCAGCAACACAAAAAAGGATTAGATCTGAATGCAGAATTTGGGTCTAATTTATTTACAGATTTTAATGAAACAAATCTTACACTTCAAAGATCTATCCCTAGTGTGGTTAATTCTGGGAATGGCATCTTAAAAGTAATGATTAACCCTATTAGCTTATTAGATAATAAAAACAACACACTGATTTCAAATGGAGAGATCCCTCATCCCTCAGGATCTTTAACTTATTTAAATACATCCAATGCTTTAATTATAAATGGCGTAAACATTCGTCCGACAACGCTCTCAGATGATACTTTGTCAACCACAGACAATCAAGCAAGTGCAATGGCTACAGCTAAAGCGATAAATGATTCTTTTTCAAACCATGGTGTCAAAGCTTTTATTGAAGCTAACACTGTGTATTTAGGTTTTTTTACCTCGGGTAATATACCAGCGGGTGAGTTGAATATTAATAATATAGATATTGTTTCAACTGGGGTAAATTCAGATACTTTAGTTATTGACATTAACTCAAAAAGTAATTCAACTGGTGTTGAGGCAAATCTAGATTCATCAGGAAATATTATTTTTACCGCTAAAGATGGACGTAATATTCAGTTAAAAACGGCAGGGACAAGTGGGCTTGCCAATTTTACAAATTTTTCTTTATTAAGCGGTTCAAATGATCTCGTTAAAAGAAGCATGGTCAAGCTTGTAAATGAAGAAGGCTCTATTACCCTATCAGGAAATAATGCGAATTCAGTTGGTTTTTCTTCAGGTAGCTATCCCCTTATCACAACAAGTTTAACCACTAGTGATTATGAGCTTTCTTATACAGGATCAAATTACTTATTGTTAAGAAAAGAAGATAATATATTAGTAGCACAATCTAGTACACCAAATTTTAATATAGATGGAATGACGATTACGCTACAAAGTGGTGTAATAAAAACAGGGGATATCTATGAGATACACCCTAGTCGGACAGCCTCTAAATATTTTAATTTAAAGATTACTCAACCTGAGAAAATTGCTTTAGCCATGCCCATTCGAGTCCAATCTGATATAAGTAATCAAGGCAGTGGGATGGTTTCAGTTTACAGTATTAAAAATACTGACGGCTTACCTTCTGGAGATGCGTTTAAATATGGCAATTCTTTTGAAGGGAATAAAAAACTTTCACCACCAGTAAAAATTGAATTTATTTCTGAAACAGAATATAAAATTATAGATATAACTATAGGGTCTGAACATCAAATTGGACCAACTCAAATCTATAATGCTAGTTATACTCAAAATATTATTTTTCCTATTGGATCTGTGACAGATTATCATTCAGGTGGATTATCACCGACTTATTCATTTGATCCAGGGTATAGCATCGCCATTACAGGTTCTCCAAAAAAAGGAGATGTATTTTCTATTGAGTATAATACCCAAGCTCAAGGCGATAACAGAAATGGATTAATGCTGACCCAGCTACAAAATAAAAAATTA
>CANJMM010000075.1 GCA_947475765.1 Legionellales bacterium
ATGGTGTAACCCCCCCAATTGTCGCGCAACCTAAGGTAAAGCTGCTAATAATGGCCTTGCACCGGGTGCGCTGGGGAAATAAGGTTAAATACAAAGCATGTTGAGGGGCGATAATCAATCCCATAAATAGCACTAAAAAAGCAATCAGAACCGTAGCGGTGTTTAAAAAATTGGGGCTTTCTGTGTCGAATTGAGACAAAATTAAGCCAAATTGAATAAACAATAAAAATAAGATAAAACTAAAATTTTGTATGGTTTTAAATAGATTTTCTTTAGATATAATAACGCCCCCTAACCACAAAGAAAAAGCATATAGCATAAAATAGCAGATGTTAATATCGCGGCTGGCATATCCTTGAGAGGGAAATACATGCGGGACCAAAAAATGAAAACAAAATAATAGGCAGCGCATAAAAAACCGGCAAAAATAAAAATAATCACATGTTCGAATTTGCGAGCAGAAAAATCGATTTTCTCTTGTGCCAGGTTTTCTGGTTTTTTAGAAACAAAAATAGGCGTTTCTTCAGATTTTTTTCGAATAATATAAGCAAATAGAGCGCCTAAAAAGCCCGTGTAACAAGCCACACGCCATAATCCTGATCCACCCATAAATTGCGCTAAAATTAATCCTAAAACAGACATCGTACAGGCAAGGCCACTGTAATAAATAGTGTTGTTTTTGTTGTGATTATTACTTTCTTTAACATGTTCCACGGTAAAAATAGCCGAGCTATTATAATCTCCTCCCGAACAAAAATGCTGAAGGCAAAATAGCCCTGTAAATAAGATAGCGGGCATATAAACCCATAACCCAGAAAAACCCAAGGGGATTAAGCCTAATAGCCCTGTAGAAATAGCCAAACCTAAAGAAGAGTAGGTGAGTGCTTTTTTACGACCGAGTTTGTCACCTAAAAAACCAAATAAATAGCCCCCTAAGGGATAAAATAAGAGGCCAAGGGCAATGATCACATAATGAAAATAGGTTGCAGAATCTGCACTTAAATAAGGAAAAATTTGTGATTTTAATTCTGGACCAGCGAAAACATAAATAGACGCGGTATAAGATTCAAGGCTACAAGACAACAACCCAATGATTAGGTTTTTATTTAATTTCATTTCACTCTTCCTACGCTGGGATAAATCAGATCAGGTTCAAGGGTATAATCTCAGCCAATTAAATTACTATTGGCACCCCTGGTGTTAACTAGACAGTTAGCACAGTACAGAAAGAAGAAATAATTGTCAAGAATAATAGAGAATAATAGGACGACCTTGCTGGTCGTCCTATTAAAAATAATAAATTAATCTAAACCGTCAATTGAGTTATTATGATGAGGTTGCATTGCATCCATTGGCGGGGTATCAGTAGGTGCTGATGTTTTGGTCGTAGTAGAATCCGTGACATTTTCTCCTGTTTTAACATCGCTGGCGTTAACCGGTGCGGTATTAGGCGTTATCGGAGCAGCAGCAGCAGCAGCAGCAGCAGCAGCAGGAGCAGCAGCAGGAGCAGGAGCAGCAGCAGGCGTGCTGGTCTCAGCGGTCGGCATGGTACTGGCTGGTACGACTACGTTACTAGGTTGTTCAGGATTAGGTGTGCTACTTACCGTTGCTTCTGAAACGGGGGCGCTTGTTTGGCTTGCATCGGCTATTTTGCGCTTAGTGGAGGTAGCTGCTTTGATTTTATGCGTAAGGGTTTTTTTTAGGCTTGCTTTATCTGTGGCAAGAGGGGTGGCATTGATATCAGCTAAAGCACTGCTCATGCTAAATATCCCTGCAAGAGCTAAAGCAATTAAAGAAAATTTAATTTTTTTCATGGTTTAATGTCCTTAATGAATATTAATATAAGATAATGATCATATCAAATATAACCAATTTAATTGGTTATTGCCATATTAACAAGTCTGCAGATAATATGGTAACTGTACGTATATATAGCTAAAAGAAAAATAGATAAGGGTGGCGTGTGAGTGACTTAAATTTTTTTAAAAATAAATTTTCGGTATTTGATGCGTTTGACTATTATTTTAAAGACTTAAAAAATTTATATTATCCTTCTATTTCACATAATGAAAAACAAAAACTGAGTAAATATTTAAATGGCTTTATGTGTCTAAAAAAATGCACCAGGCTAGATTTATTATTATTTGCTTTATCTTATGGTAGACATCCTGCGCTAAATATTCAAAAATTAGCTCGGGCATTCCCCATTATTTTAGCCCGAGAGGTATCAGATCCTTCTAGTATAGATTGGAGCTATGCTTTGTTACTGCAATCGTATGCAAGTTTATTAGGCCAGTATAGATCGAATATAAAGCAATGGACCATTAGGTTTTTATTAACAAGCGAACGTTCGCCTGTTAAAAAATATTTTGATAGAGAGCTAGGGTATTTATTAGGTGAGCTCGAAAGAAAAATTGCTGAGTATGAAAAGACACTTTAAAAAATATTTAAAAATTTAAATTCAAAGATAATCCTCTGGCAGAAGTGTGTAAGTCAATTTTTGCGGTATGTAAATATAATGTTGTTGTAGAAATGTCAGAGTGACCCATAAGTTCTTTTACTTTTTCAATTGCACAACCAGATTTCACTAAATAAGTCCCATAAGAGTGTCTAAACCAATGTGGAGAGGCTTTTCTTAATTTAGAAGCTTTATGCAAAAAACGTAACTTTTCTTCTTGACCCTCTTGATTAGGTAGCGCCAATTCAGCTAAAGCTTCAAATTTTAGGGCGCCCAATTCAGCGGCCCATTTAACAATTTGCCATACCCGAGAAGGGGTGATGGGAGATTTTTTATCTTGAGCAGGCACCAACGGCGTACTTTCGTTAAATTCAGGTAAAACAGAAGCCATGCCAATGTGTTTTCGGTAATTGGCTAATACTTCTAAGTATTCATCTACAACTACTATTTTTCTCGGTTTTTCTCCTTTGCCTATTATGTTCAAAAACCACTCATTTTCTATCAGGGTAAAATTCCCCATGGTATGATTGGTGAATTCGGCCAGTCTCATGCCGGTATAAAATAAGGTTAAAATAATATATTTTGCTCGTGCTATCTCAAAATGATTATTTTCATTTAAATGGTCGTTAAGAGCTTCTAGCAGCATAATAATTTCGTCGCGCTCAAGCCATCTATCGGTATTATTCGATTTTTTGCCTTTACGTCGCTTATCAACGGCCATAGGATTGCCAGCCAGATAATTATTCATGACTAAATAATTAAAAAAACTGTCTAAAATACTCACCACTTTTCGAATACTTGGCGGAGCTAATTTAGAGCCAAATGCGCGCCATTCTGGATTAGCTTGACCTGTGGCTAACATTCTGGTTTGTCTTGGCCCACACCAAAGCCTTTCAGGCTGGGGTTCGGTTAAAAATTCTCGATAGGCAATTAAATGTTCACGCTTTAAATTTGAGATAGTTAACTTTGGTATATAAATACACCATAAGACCAAACGTTCGATTTCTTTTAGATAAGATCGATAGGTTAATTTAGTTTGTCGGTAGTCTTGCAAAAAAGTACGAATTGCTTCTGAATCTGTTTCTGCCCCCAGCATGTTAGCTTCTTCTGAGCGATTATAACCCGGCGTTTGGGCCAAACAAGCCGATAAAGCAGAATAGTCTGTAGAGTCTATGTTTTCAAATAACGGGGGGATATAATCAGGGTACAGATCAGTCATTAAGTTGTTCACTTTGTTTTTTAAGATTATTTTAAGATTAACAGCCGCCAGAAAAAAAATGATAATATAATACTAGTATCATATTAAATTATTAAAAATTATTAAAGAAGGGTATATGTCTGAAATTGACACTCAAGATGATTTTATTGAGATAATTAGTGAGTTGCCTGAGAATATTTCATCCCATTTGCATACATTAGAGCGCATTACAGTTAAAGCTTTATTATTGGGAGGGCGAGTATTTTTACGAAAATTAGGCAAAAGAAGCACGTCTCACAGTGATCCTATTTTTTTATTATTGCCAGAAAATGGTTTGGCCACAGTGTTTCATTATGGCGTAGTGGTATTTTTTAATTTAAAGCCACAATATGAAGCAGGTATTATTCAAAAAA
>CANJMM010000076.1 GCA_947475765.1 Legionellales bacterium
GGGCAGGTACGGGTAAGTTTAGTTATTATTTTATTAAGTTTTTGATGGATTTTTTACAAAATTCAACATCATCCCCTATACCATGCTCTGTTTGCTACACCATCACCGATTTTAGTGAAAAAATCATTAAGAGCATAGAAAATAATGTCAGTTTTAATAAGCTGAAGCAAAAGCTTAGCCCTAATCAACAGATTGAATTTACAGTATGGGATTTTGAAACAGCGCAGAAATCCATTGTTAAGCCAGGCCATGTGCCTATTATTATTGCCAATTATGTGTTTGATTGCCTTCAACAAGATAAATTTAATCTCGGCGATTCAGCGTTAAATGAAGTTCAAGTGGCTTTAAGTAATCGTTATTTAAAATTTGACCCACAATCTCCTAAAACTCTGGGTGATTTACAATTTAAAGAAAATAATATAGCTATTAACCCCCAAACTTACTATAAAGACAATAAACTCAATACAATCCTTCAGCATTATACTCAAAATATGACCCCAGGAACGGAGTTTTGTTTGCCAGTGGGGGCGTTTAATTTTATCAATCTATTAGATAATACACAGCCTTATTATTTATTAGTAGGGGATAAAGGCCTCTCGAGTATTCAAGATTTTGAAGTGACGCAAAAACGAGAACTCATGTCATATGATGGCTGTTATTCTTTTTTATTAAATTACGATGCTTTAAATCAATATTTTGATCAACTAGATGGCGCCTATCTGGGTACAAATTATGTTTATACCTTCGGGGTGCATTTATATGGCAACCACCTGGCTAAAAAAGACGTTCAAGCACTAAAAATTGATTTTAATGAATTATTTTCCCGATTTGGGCCCAAAGAATATTTAAGCTTATGCCAAGAATACCAAGGGAGTGGGTATCGATTTAAACTAGATTCTATTATTGATTTTATTAAGCTGTCTAATTTCGATCCGGATGCTTATGGTATTGTGCATGATAGATTGATTGAGTTGGTTCCTGCGATAAACGATTATAATAAATTAAATATTTTACAGACTTTAAAAAAAGTAGAAGAAAACATTTATGTATTAGGATCGGTCTTCGATACTTATAATTTACTCGGTATTTTTTATCAGGTACTAGGAGACTTAGAAAAAGCAGAACACACTTTTTATCATTCTATTGAAATTATGGGCCCAACAGGGCCGGCCTACCATAATTTAGGCATGTTATATTTACAAAAAAAAGATAGGGCAGCCGCTATTGTGAATTTTGAAAAATCTTTAGAAGTGGAACAATCTAACCCTTTAGCAAAACGAAAATTGAATAGTTTAAGGCGGGGTGCTTGGCAACGTATAATTATACCATTATCAAAATTCGGCCTTATTATAACCGCTGTTTTAGCGGCGTATTTATTTATTAAATACGCCTAATTAATAACTTTATCATAAATATAATTTATACCATTATCAACTTTAAATAAATCTACAAACTAATGTAAAAAGCATTATACTTTTTTTAGTAATGCTTTTTATAATCTATGGAGATTCGATAATGCCCATCAGTGTAGCTGAACCTTGGATGTGGATAGCTTTCACCGGTTTTCTTATCACTATGCTGGCATTAGATTTATTTGTTTTCGGTGGGCGAAAGGCACATCGTGTTTCTGTTCGAGAAGCACTCACATGGGTTATTGCTTGGATTGCCATGGCGCTCGCTTTTTCCGCCTTATTTTTTTTAAATCTAAATGGAAAGTTTGGCTTAGAGATAGCTCAAACCAAAACACTTGAGTTTCTAACAGGCTATCTAATAGAGCAGTCTCTCTCAATTGACAATCTGTTTGTCTTTGTCATGATATTTAAATACTTTAGTGTGCCACCAGAATTTCAGCGCCGTGTACTGCTTTATGGGGTAATTGGCGCCATAGTGATGCGTGCCATCATGATTTTTGGTGGTGTTTGGCTGGTTTCAGAGTTTTCTTGGATCCTTTATTTTTTTGCAGCCTTTCTTGTTGTCACGGGTGTTAAAATGTTGATTTTTGCAGAACAGGAACCTGATCTCGATAAAAATCCATTATTACGCTGGTTAAAAAGCCATCTGCGTGTCACAGATAGTTATCACGATGAAAAATTCTTTGTAAAAAAGAATGGTCTGCTGTGGGCAACTCCACTTTTCTTGGTTTTAATTCTAATTGAATTTACCGACTTAGTTTTTGCTGTCGATAGTATTCCCGCAATTTTCTCTGTTACTACCGATACTTTTATTATCTTTACCTCAAATATGTTTGCAATGATGGGGCTACGTGCTTTATATTTCTTACTTGCAGATATGGCAGATCGATTTAAACTGCTTAAATATGGCTTAGCTATTGTTTTAATTTTCATTGGAGGCAAAATGTTAGTTCAGCCATGGTTTCACATGCCAATTCAATGGTCGCTCGCTATCGTCGGAGCCATTATTTTAATTTCAATCATGCTTAGCCTGGCTTTAGTGAAAAGTAAAAACCGAGTTCTAAGAGGAAAAATGACTCTACCTAAACCAGATCAGGCTGTGCGTGATAGCGATGGTCGTCTCATCAGCATCTCCATTAACGGTGACCCATTATCTGCAGTGACAAAAGAAAATATCTGGCTAGTGGCTATTGATGGTTCAAAATATTCTCTACATGCAGCCACTCAAGCTGTACAATTGGGGTTAACACAAAGTTGTGCCATACATTTAATAAACGTTCAACCTTGGATCAGTAAAGAATCTGCAGAAAATGAACTGCAGAAACGAGGCTGGGATGCAACTGCCAAAGCACGAGAGATGCTCAATGAAAAAGGTATTCCATGGTGTTTGCATATCATTATGGGGGAGGCGGTTGAAAGCATCATAGCATTGGCAGATCGTCTTGCTTGCAATGGTATTATTATAGGCAGTAAAGGTCTTGGTATGACAGAAGCGATGCTTCTCGGTTCCGTTGCCTACCAAGTAATACATCGGAGTAAAATATCTGTATTGGTGGTTCGTTAATATATTGGTAAATATTATTGTTGTGTGGGGGATCTCAATACTTCATAAAAAACTGAAAAACCCATAGCAAAATAAATATAAGATTTTGAAATGGTAATATCAAATCCTTCTAAAACTAAAGCCCCACCAACTAAAGTCAAAAAGCATAGCGCTAAAACTTTAAAACTAGGGTAAGCTTCCAGCAGATCCCCTATAGGTTTTAAAGAAAACATCATGATAAAAACAGATAATATAATTGCCATAATCATAATCGGAATATCGTTAACTAATCCTACGGCAGTAATAATAGAATCGAGAGAAAAGACAATATCAATAACTGCAATTTGCCCCATAATTAACCAAAAAAAATAGGTTGATACTTGCGTATTTTTTTTTGCCGCAATTTTTTGATTTTTATCTTGAGTTGGTAATAATTCTATAAAAGACTTATAAATTAAAAATCCTCCACCCATAATTAAAATAAGATCTCGTCCAGAAAAAGAGAGACCCTCACCTAATTCAACAATAGGATGGGTTAATTTTGCCATCCAAGAAAGGGTACACAGCAAGCCTATTCGAGTTATCATGGCAAAAGAAAGTCCGATAAATCGGCCTTTCTTTTTTAAATTTTCAGGTAGTTTATCTACAAGTAATGTAATAAATATAATATTATCAATACCTAAAACAATTTCAAGCAAGGTTAGCGTCATTAAGGCTAACCAAGCCTCAGGGGAGGAAAAAAGACTGAATAAATGCATTAAGCTGAAATCTGGCATATTTGTTTATCAAAAATATTATTAAGATACATTTTGTCTTTTGGGTGGCATTGGCAAGATTAAGTTCATTATCACACCAACCATGCCAGCAAGACCAATATCCCCAAAAGGTAAATCACCAATGGAGAGGGTTAATCTACCAACAGGTATCATTAAAATCAAGCCTACTATCGTCATAGAACGTGGCTTTAATAAATCTTCTTTGGCTAACATCAGTAAATGTAAGCCTGTCACAGAAATGGCGCCAAATAATAATAGAGAGATTCCACCCATCACAGGTGTAGGAATAGTCTGTAAAAAGGCCCCAACTTTACCCACAAAA
>CANJMM010000077.1 GCA_947475765.1 Legionellales bacterium
GCCCACACTTTAGCTTCTTTACCATAAAATATTTCAGGCATAGTGCCCATGCCCATTAAGCTTATGCCATTTTTATCATGAAGAAATAAAGAATGTGAATTAACTTGCGCTTCAGGCTTTTTCTGACTTTGTTTTTCAAAACAAAATTTTTGGCCGTTTATGATTTTAAATTCTTGGTACGAAAACGGCCTAGCTATGTCTCCTGTTTTAAAAAAACAGCATTTTGGCTCCCTGCCTATTATTTTATATTTTGTTATTTTCTTATTCCGATCTGCTTTGTCTTCACAAATAGTCACCGACAATTTAGGCGACTCATTCCCCATGATTTCTTTGTACAAGTCGCTATCAGCCAGATCTGCAGGGGGGTAACAGGTATACGCCCCACCCACCAAAATTTTTCCATTTGTCATATCAACAGACAACCGTTCTTTGCCTGTATTATCTTTTGCGTAAAAATAAGGGAATTTAATTTGTTTTTGAGTGTCGTCAATAGTTTTGAGTGCTTCCGCATAGTCTGGCGTGAGGCTTGCTCTTTCAAGAGCTAAATCATAAAGCAGACTTGGGTTGATTTGTTCAAAAATTTTCATGCAGGCATTTTGTAAGTTTTTATGTTTCTCTCTTTCTTCTCCCGAGGCTAAGTTGACATTCCTTACGTTTTCCGAATAATCCATGTAATAATTAAATAGTTTTTTATTATCTTCTGGTGTAAAGTTTAAACTTGATTTTAATGATAAGAATAATTGAATTTTTAAAGCAGAGACTTGATGTCTGGCTGAAGGCGAT
Organism: Legionellales bacterium; assembly: GCA_947475765.1. Classification (GTDB taxonomy): domain Bacteria; phylum Pseudomonadota; class Gammaproteobacteria; order Berkiellales; family Berkiellaceae; genus CADEEZ01. The sequence goes on from CANJMM010000077.1 coordinate 784, forward strand.
AATTTGCTTGCATCAAGCCCTTCTAAAAAAGTTAAGCGCTCGATTTTTAAATTAGTTATTTTTTCTGATTTTTGTTTATCTTCCTCTTCATTAAGAACATCCCTTGCTTGTGTCACATAATCACACAAATCGGCTTCTAACTGATAAAAATATAAAGCATCTTCTGAGATGCCGCCTTCTTTTTTCAAATACAAAATGGCCGTTCTGGTAAAATCTGTAAACGTATCGAAGCAGGTTGGAATGTTTTCTAAAGCGCTCAACAAAACGCCTGGTTGAAAAATATTTCTTCTAAGATACTGTTGCAAGTCATTTTTTTGATCACTAGAAAAATGATATAATTTATCTTTAAAATAATCAATGGTTGCTATAAACTGAGTAGCAGGGGCGATTCTTAAATATCTTAAATCTCTATAAAGTGGTCCATTCGCAGTTTCTTGTACTGGCTCACGCTCTGGCAAATTCCCCAATCCATTTGGGCTTGCGTATATGTTATTAGGAGTTGAAGATAAAGGATGAGTAGAAAAAGTCAACCTAAAATCTATCGCTAACTTTGACTCTATTTTTTTATCTTTAATGTTTTTAAAATGTTCTTTTAATTTGTAATGAACATGGAAATCTTTATATGAGTTAACATATATCTCCTCACAAGAAAATCTAAGCATACTATATTCCTTTAGGGAGAAATCATTATTAAGTTGAAATGGAGGGGTAGGTGTTTTCGAAAAAAAAGGGGGGGCTATCGGTACGTTCATTTTCTCTGCATTAAAACTTTTTAATGTATCTCGTATATTTGACACAACGTTTCTTGTTTTTTTAAATAAATCCATTTTATTTTTATATCCTTGAAATTGATCCGGAATATTATCTTGAAAAAGCTCAAGATAAGCGGCAACTGCTTGAAGCCCTTCCTGCTCAATTAGAACTCGTAAATCTTGATCCTTAAGTCTATCTGGCCACGGTGCTTTCCATAATTTTAATAAATGTTCTTTAAAATCGTTATTTTCATCTTGATCAAGATATGCCTTTAATGCTTTGGGATTAATTTCTGCGCCCTGAAGCACATTTTTATTTAATATCTGCGTGACACGTTTATCTAATTCAGCAGACTCTGTACTTAAATAAGGGTTAAGACGAAAGTCTTGCTTAAAGTCAGTATACTGTACGCCAAAACAATCTACACCACCTGCATTTCTTCCATTACTTAAATTTAATTCTTTATTTTGATACATTAAATCAATAGACTCGGTTACACTCAACAAAGCTAATACTGTTTTAGGGGGGAAAATAAAATCTATCCCTGCGCCAGGATTATTTTGTTGAATGGCCTTTTTGTATGTTCTCAATAAAAAATCTAGCTGATTTATATATGCTTTCGCAATTTCTGGTGTATTAATCTGGGCTTTAATTATAGCTGGCTCTAAACATAATTCTGTTGTAAGATAATGGAGAATTTTATTTTCTAGTTTTTTAAAATCTAACGCTTTTTCAACTTGACTCAAACTTTGATTAAATGCGATTAACCTTTGCATGATATTATCTTGAGCCTGATCTGGCAATGCTGCTGCGGCACCCTGAAGAAAATAGGGTGCTTCTATAATTGGCCTCAAGCTGGCTTCTGCTTGAATGGGTTTTTTTATAGGGATTAGCTGAACTGCTTCTGGCGCTAAATCTAAGTCTCGCTCAAGTTCACCCACTTCTTTTTGTTCTATTTCTTCTTTTTGTTCTGCTTCTTCTTGAGCATTTACCTCAAATATTATATTTATTGCGTTTTCTTTAACGCCTTCAGGAATATTGATGTTTTCTTTTTCTAATTCTCGCAAATCTCTAGCCAAATTTGAGACAGCTTGTTTTAATAATCCAAAATCTTTAGGATTAGCCTTTGTTGCATCTTTTGAAGAAAATAACTCGATACTTCTTAATTTTAAATAAAACAGAATTAATTTTTGATCTGTTGGATTAATGTCTTTTTTCATGAGCTCATGCAATGATGCCTGAGCACACGTACCCGATACTTGCGCCATACTGGCCTCGCCATAATTCTCTCCCAGTTCTGTTGGGTCAACCTCCTCTCCATTTAAAAATGCAATGTTTTTAAAGACTTGCTGATATAAAACATCTTCATCATAAATGATCTCTTTATCTGGATGTCTGTCCATTACCAATGGCAAGAACGTGGGTTTAACCAGCTCTGCCATAAAAAACTTAAATTTTTCTGCTACATCTGGTTTTTCTAACTCTGCTTTTGATATTTTATAACTTTTTACGGTGTTAAATCGTTCTTTATCTGCCTGATTCACTTGTTGATGATGCTGCAAACCTGCACCTGAATTAATCACCAAAAAGAATAAATTACCGGCTGCATCTTTTTTAAATTCATAGGCAATAGCATGGCCACTGGAACCTTTTTTTCCACTCCATCCGCCTGGTATTAACACACTGTCGCCGTTGTCAAGAGAAGGTAATTCCAGAATTTTTGCTGCAATAGGATCTGTTTTGCTTTTTATTACGCCCTGAATTGACTCTTCATTTTTATAACCATTAACCATTTGTATTTGAGGGCATTGTATTCTAAAATGACCAAGATCTAAATCTTGTGCTGATGCATTTAGTGAGGTTAATTTTTGATCAAGACGCCTTAAGCCTATTCTGCTTTGCCCACTGGCTTCTACTAAGCCAAGGGCTCTATGGGTATCCGACGATGACAAAAATTTCTGTAAAAAGCCAATGGTCTCCTTGTACGCCCTGCCCTCAAGCGTACGCGTGCCTGAAATGAAAAAATCGAGATTAATGTGTGCAAACAGGGCACTGTCTATATTCTCTGCACTTAGTGGCGTGTTTGGTGGATTTTGATCAGCCATAATAATAACCCCTCTTATTTAAGATTAAAATCATTTAATACTAATAATAAGAGTGTCAGTGTAAGATTTTAGTTCCACTATTTTTAAAATAATTTTAAAACTATTTTAAAAATATATATTTATCTTGATTAAAAGATCAGTAAAGACCCTCACCCGGCCTTCGGCCACCCTCACTGCCATTAAGTTAAGGGAACCGGTTATCAAAGAATGTTATCTGACATTTTTCCAAACTGGGAAATAAAGGGTAAATAGGATCTTCGCCTCGCCCCTTTGGGGAGCATTAGTATCTACACAAGTTGATAGTTTGATTGTTAACTGTCGTATTTCCATACTGTTTTAGAAAAAAATTTTGATTTTTCAAACTGCTATGGTGGCGTAAAAAA
>CANJMM010000078.1 GCA_947475765.1 Legionellales bacterium
AATCATCTTGAAGTATTAGCGAGCAAAGCCTATACAAAAGAAATTATCTTAAAGGCCATTCAAGATTTTTTATATATCACTTATACGGGTGAACACACGGAAATTTCGTGTTTTTTTAGCCCCTTACAACATAAAAATTTAAATGCTTGGCTTGAGCAAAAAAAAATCAACCTGAACGAAGCCTTAAGCTATTTTCAGGCTATTTTAAATTGGCCCGCTGAGCAAGATTGGGGCAATCCCCCTGCTGATTTTAGGCTGATTTCAGCTGAAAATTTTGAAGATTATCTCAATTTAGTGGGTTTAAGCGGGCAAAGAGAAATCAAAAAGCAATTACAAGCTACTTTTTTGCAACGAGCTGCTTATTATGGTGGCGCGCCTTCTGTTATCACACAATGGCTGCCTATTTTATGGGGCGGCCCTTGTCCTTCCATACTAGAAGATAGGGTTTTACAGGCCAGATTTTCCTGGGTGGTCAAAAACTGTATGATGCAAACTCACACGAATGATCACATACGAGCAGACTTAATATCAGATCTTGCCGAAGTGTTACCTAGGGCAGATAATGCCCATCGATTGTCTAGAGCCTTGGTTCAGCAACCTGAATTTTATTTACCCTGGAATAGCCATCTTCAAAAAATGCTGGTTCAGCTTTCAGAAAATGGCTTATTATTAGACCATGCTCAAGGGGCTTATAGTCAAAAAGCCTTACATGCTTTTCTCATGCCTTCATAAAACAAGACCCTATAATATAATACAAGGAAAAAATCTGAGCGTATGTCTGAGTCTGATGCCACACAAAGCCTACTGCCTAATTTAAGTTCAACTTCAAGTTCAAGTTTAAATTTAAACGCGCTAAGCGATGCTTATCCCGATCTCGCCCACAATCCCTTAATTTATCCTTGGCGATTTAAGACCTGCGCCGAATTTTGCCAAGAATTTGGCATTCAAGATAAAAACTTATTGCTGGCGGTTTTTCACAAAGTACGAAAGCTAGGGGAAAACGATCCCCTTGTTTTTCAGCGTTTATATGGCGATGGCGCAACCCCGCATTTTATTCAAAAAATCTTGGATTTTCCTGAATTTAAGCAGTATTTAAGCAATAATAATGCCGATCATTGTATGGCTTTATTATCGCGCCGCATTGAGCTATGTGAACACTATAAAAAACAACTGGCCCATATTGTGCGCTTATTTAAGACTGAGCCTGCTCAAGCATGTTTGGCCTTAGTGCATTTTACCCATTCTGCGGAAAATTTACCCGAAGGCGAAGAAAAAAATCAGTTACGTTGGCTATTGGAACAAACGCGACAAGCCTTTTACCAAGAAAATTATTTGCTTCCCCATGCTTTAAATAGCCCCTTTTTAAAAAGTTATTTAAATACAAATCCCCAGTGGACCCCTTGTGTCGATTTTTTGCTGGAAATTTTAAAGCAAGAAAAAACGCTTTCTGCCGAGAGCTGGGAGGCCATTTTAAGGCTTACGGCTTATCAGCCTGCTTTATTTTGTGCAGGCTTAAGCCAAAGTTTTCCCATTGATAAATTAGACTTAAGTTTATTAAGCGATTTTTTAAGCACGCACCCTCAAAGCCTAGAAGATTTTTTAAGCTTAAGCCAAAATCATAAAGCCAGGTTTACAACTTGGGTTGATTGGGCCATGCGCTTGCCCGAACAATCGGATCAAATTTTTAGTTTTTGGCAAAACCAATTAAGCCAATTAAGCCAATTAACTTGCCTAAATTCTGAATATTTAAATCACCAAGCAGCCCTTCAGAGGCTAAGCCTTTTGCCCCAAAAAAGCGCTGCCTTAAAAGCCCTATTTAGAGCGCATAACGCAGTAAATAAACCCTCCCTCACCAATAGAGAAAAAGACAAATCTCCTGAAAAAAAACGCTACGTACTCACGGAAATGATGTTGTTATTTTCAGTCAAAAGCGCTTGCTGGCTATCTGGCGCCATTCGATATACCCCTGCTTTAATGGGGGAATTATACAATGAAAAAATTTCCCCTATTTTAGGCACAAGGCGCATTGCTGAAACGGGCTTTGATTCGGCTTTTTATGCCATGAATGCCTCGGTGGGCAAACCTTTTTCGGGTAACCGTATCTTTGAGTACACCGCCGATGAACCCTTAAGTCAAACTTTTTTAAATGGCTTTAATTTATTTAAAGGCAAAGGCATAGGAAAACAATATACCGAGCACCTACAAGATCCCCAAATGAGCGATGCAGAATTTTATGCGCGCATCTTAAAATCTGGTCAAAAATGCTAAATTAGGTTATCATACTGCATGAAATTAAATCGTTATCTTATTTTAGACAGAGATGGGGTCATTAATCTAGACTCCCCTGATTATATTAAAAGCCCCGAAGCATTTCAGCCAATGGCCCATAGCTTAAGCGCCATAGCTTTGCTCACCAAACTGGGGTATGGCATTTTAATTGCCACCAACCAATCTGGATTAGCAAGAGGCTATTATTCTCATGATATCTTAGAACAAATTCATGAGAAAATGCACGCTTTAATTCAAGCGGCTGGCGGTAAAATACTCGATGTTTTTTTCTGCCCTCATGGACCTGCTGATCTCTGTCTTTGTCGCAAACCCAAAATAGGCTTATATCATGCCATTCAACAAAAATACCCTGAAATCATATTGCCTCACACTTATTCTGTAGGCGATTCTTTGCGTGATTTACAAGCAGCAGAAAAAGCAGGCTGTTTGCCAGTTTTAGTCAAAACGGGCAATGGGGAAAAAACGCACCAAACCATCCAAAACGATACGGCTTTATCTGCCTTTTTAAGCGTCCCGGTATTTGAGCATTTGGGCTCTTTTGCTGAATTTTTAAGTTCTCATGAGAGGAAATAGTGTCATGATGATTTTTATTCGATCGCTGATTTACCTGATTCTCCAAGTGCCTCTCACCGTCTTTTTTTGTTTGTTAGGCTGTTTATTAGTCATAGTGCCTTTAAGATGGCGTTATTATTTTGTGACCCGCTGGACCATGACCATGCTTTTTTTATTAAAGCATATCTGTCAACTCGATTATCAAGTAATAGGTCAACATAATATCCCTAAAGAAGCTGGGGTGATTTTGTGCAAACATCAATCGGCTTTTGAAACCCTGGCTTTACAAAAAATCTTTCCCATTCAAACGTGGGTGATTAAACGCGAATTACAATGGATACCTTTTTTTGGGTGGGGTTTAGCCTTATTGCACCCTATCGCCATCGACAGAAAAAATAAAGCGGCCAAACCTAAACTCATTCAAGATGGCCTTAACAAAATAGCCGCAGGCTTTTGGGTGGTGATTTTTCCAGAAGGCACACGGGTAAAAGTGGGAAGCACAGGACGCTTCACCCGCTCAGGATCGGAACTCGCGGTTGCGGCCAACAGTTGGATTGTGCCTGTTGCCCATAATGCCGGTGTTTTTTGGCCTAAAAATAGCTTTTTAAAATACCCTGGAAAAATTACCGTTGAAATTGGTCAGGCTTTTAAAGCGCACGATTTAAACCATCAGATGAGTGCCTCTGAAGTAACGGATCAGGTTCGAAAATGGATAAACGAAACCACCCAAAAATTAGAACAACAGATTTTATAATTTTTATAATTTATAATTTATAATATAGAGTAAAAAAATCATGCGTATTCTTATCTCTAGACTCAACCCAACACTTGAATATATGCAGATCACTCGAAAAAAACCGAGTCTTACTTCTGATTTGGATCTTGAGATAGATTCCCCGCCTCCTCCTTGTCGCACCAGGGTATTGACCTTTAGAAACATGAAAGCAGGGCTTTCAGAGCAGGCTATTTTACCTGCCGATCAAAAAAGAAAACGTCAAC
>CANJMM010000079.1 GCA_947475765.1 Legionellales bacterium
CTGGTTGTTTCAGAAAAGAGCTGTATGCAAAAGCTTATTGTCGCATTTCCAGCTATTTGCAGACCATGGCAACCAAAGGATATAATCCTTTAATTGCAATTCAGATGGCACTTGCTGGTGAACTTGTCTGAAGGGTGCGAGTAGTTACTGATAAAGAAACAATCCAATTATTGCTTGCCCTAAAATGGTGGGACTGGGATGTCCAAAAAATCACAGATAATCTTGAGGCGATAACCAGTGGCAAGATAGATGAATTAAAAAAAATTTATGAGGAAAAAAATGAATAAAACTATTACAGCATTACCTGCAATTAAACTTGTTGGCATTACAGCCCGCACATCAAATACCCAAGAGATGAGCCTAGAAACTGCTAAGATAGGTGCTACTATGCAAAAATTCTTCACTGGTGGTATGCAAGGGCAAATTTTTGGGCGCAAAAATCCAGGTACAGTGTTTGCCGTTTATACCAATTATGCAAGTGATGAGCATGATGAATATACTTATTTCCTAGGTGAAGAGGTAAATGACTTTGAAAATATACAGCAGGGATTTGAAACGCTTACAATACCTGTCCAAAATTATGCAAAATTCACGAATCAGCCAGGACCAATGCCTGCTGTATGCATCGATATGTGGCAAAACATATGGAAAATGAATGCGTCTGATTTAGGTGGCGTGCGAGCTTATATTGCAGACTTTGAAGTTTATGATGAGCGAAGCCAAAATCCGGAGCACGCTGTTCTTGATATCTATATCGGTATTCAAAAATGAACATAGAATTCACCTCCACTCCTTTAAGTGCAGACATTGATTTTCTGACGCAAAAAATCAATGAAGAAAAACCTGAATTTGGCTCTGCTCATGCTTTTGCTTTTTTTGTGCGCGATGAACACAATCAAATCATTGCAGGCTGCAACGGAAGTGTGATTTTTGGTAGTATTTATACAGACCAATTATGGGTGCATCCTGATCATCGCAAGCATGGTTTTGGGCATCAATTGATGGAAGCGGTTCATGATTATGGCCGTAAATCAGAATGCTCTATGGCAACCGTTGCCACAATGAGCTTTCAAGGTGCCAAAGCATTCTATGAAAAATTGGGGTACCTAGTAGATTTCGAGAGACCGGGCTATACGCAAAATTCTAGCTGCATCTTTTTAAAGCGGAGCTTATGATGTTTAAAACCGATTGCGCTAATCTTAATTGTCTTAAAAGATCAGACCCTAAAAATAGCCCCAATCAATGCAGCGATATTCGTGAATTAATTGACCATATTTTATCAGAGTAAAACTCCATGCAAAAAATAGATCGTGTTGAAATTAAGCCCTATGATCCTAGTTGGTCAAAAATATTTGAAACAGAAGCAGAAAAGATCAAAAAAGCATTAGGCAATAATTGCCTTACCATTCATCATATTGGTTCAACCTCCGTGCCAAGTCTTTCTGCAAAACCCGTGATTGATATGATTCCGGTTGTGCGAGATATTTTACTCGTCGACAGCGCTAATTCTAAAATGCAAGCATTGGGTTATGAGGTGAAAGGAGAATATGGCATGATGTTTAGGCGATATTTTCGTAAAGAATATGCCAATATTCATGTCTATGAACAAGGCAGTGGCGAAATCGATCGTTGCCTTAAATTTCGAGATTGGATGTGCACCCATCCAAAAGATAAAGCCGCCTATGCAAATTTAAAAAAAGCTTTGGCTGAAAAATTTCCTAATGATATCTTTAGTTATTGTTCGGGCAAAGATGCTTTTATAGCTGCCATTGATAAAAAAACAGCATTTTCTGGATCAAGGGTTGTAAAAGCTTTAACGCCAACCGAATGGGCTACTGCTAAACATTTTCGCGAGACCTATTTCTTTGGCCCCCATGGCATAAAAGATCCTTATACGTCGACTTTTAATCACGAGAACCACGCTCATCTTATTTTATATCAAGGCATAGAGATTGTGGCTTACGCCCATATTCAGCTTTGGCCTGATAAAAGAGCGATAATTCGTATTATTGCCGTTGATGAGCATAAGCGAAATCAACATTCTGGTAGCGTATTTTTGGCGCTTATAGAAAAGTGGTTGATAAGTTTAGGGGTTAAAAGCATTCATGCGCAATCCAGAAAAAGCAGCTTACAATTCTATCTCAAAAACGGCTATACAAACATGCCATTTAATGATCCTGAAAACCATGAATCTGATCCACGTGACATTCCTGTAGGTAAGCTATTATGATTAAAACTCCATTGACAACAATAACATATGAAGAGTTTGAGCGTGTGAATTTACGTTCTGGTACAATTGTAAAAGTAGAAGAATTTCCAAAAGCAAAAAAGCCCGCATTCAAGGTATGGGCAGATTTTGGACCTGAGATTGGCATATTGCAAACATCTGCTCAAGTAACGGCCCATTATACACCCCGCACTAATTTAATGTTGAGATCAAAAATAATGAAGCACATACTCATTGCCCTGTTTTTATTTTTATTCGCAAGCGCAGTTTATGCTAATGAAATTGCTATCACATTTGATGATCTCCCAGGGCAAAAAGATGAGTTGGCTCAAAATCAAAGTCTCATTAATAAGCGTATCTTGCAGGCGCTCAAGAAATTTAATGCGCCAGCTATTGGCTTTGTAAATGAAGGAAAGCTTTACAGCAAGGGACAGGAATCAGAAAAAATCGCGATTCTTAAATTATGGGTTGATGATGGGCATCCACTCGGTAATCATACCTACTCACACAAATTTTTAAGCAGCGCAAAGGCTGATGAATTTCAAAGGGATGTGATTAAAGGCGCCAAAGTTTCCAAAAAACTGATGGCAGATAGTGGTATGCCTTACCGTTATTTCAGGCACCCTTATCTTGATACTGGCACGACCAAGGAAATACGCGCTTCATTTGAGTCCTTTCTAAAAAAGGAAAATTATATTATTGCCCCGATTACCATTGATACAGATGATTGGAAATTTAATCAGCAATTGCTTGAAAATCCGAAAGATAAAGAAAAGATTATTACCCAGTATCTAGCGCATACAAAGGCAAAATTCGCTTTTTACAAGACTGCCTCTGAAAAAATCTTTGGGCGTAATATCAGGCATACATGGTTATTGCATGTAAATTTAATCAACTCTTATGCTATGGAAGATTTGCTTAAAATCGTTGATGAGCTTGGATACAAGTTTGTAACATTAGATCGGGCATTAGAAGATAAAGCCTACCTAGAGCCAGATAATTATTATGCGCCATTTGGCGTTTCATGGCTGTATCGATGGGATTTCACAAGGGGCAAAGTGGTCGATTGGTCACAGGACCCTGAGGCTGACAACAATCCTTTTATTAAAGCAAAAAACTTAAATTATTTTGACAAATTCCGCAATCGCTCTATACCTGTCGAGATTTACGTTAGTGGCGAATCGATGGGTAAAGCTAAAGCAGGAATTATTAAACTTCCCGTGGTGATTATTAACCATGGTTATGGTGCTAAAAATACAGAATATGCGTTTATCGCAAATGCGCTAGCGGCACGTGGATATTTTATAGTGAGCATTCAACATGATCTTGAAACAGATAAACCACTGCCCAGAACGGGTAACCTATTCGAAAAGCGAAAACCTCTTTGGGAACGTGGTGTTCAGAATATATTATTTGTCATCAAAGAGCTTAAGAAAACCAACCCAAATTTAAATTTAGACAAGGTAATTTTAATAGGCCATTCAAATGGCGGTGATATTTCTATGATGTTTACAGATAGATATACAGAAAAAGTTAACAAAGTCATCTCTCTTGATAGTCTGCGCTATCCCTTTCCATCTGATAAGGGTGTTC
>CANJMM010000080.1 GCA_947475765.1 Legionellales bacterium
AGCCAAGCTTTGCTTGAGATTCAAGTATCTGGGTGCCGATATGATGGTAAAGCAGGATAAGTTCTTTATTAACGCTCAGGGCCGCCTTCACCCGTGATGAAGCAACGCGCGCCTTAAGATCACTCAATAGCTGGGTGTATTCTTGGCTGATAATGTTTTTACTCATGTGTGTTTTTCCAAATATAACTTCATTCCCTCATGACTTGCTTTAAAGCCAAGTTTTTCATAAAAATGTTTTGCTTGGACCCTCTTTTTATTTGTAGTAAGTTGAATAATAGAAACGTCATGTTCTTTGGCATAGCTAATCGCTTGGTCAAACATCCAGCTCCCTATTTTCTGGCCCCTATATTTATCTGCGACCCTTACAGCTTCTATTTGCATACGGGTGCTTCCGATAAAAGTGAGAGATGGCATAATCGTCAGGTGGCAAGTGCCGATAATTTCATCGCCGTTTTCTACCGCCATTAAATATTGATTTTGGTCGCTATCAATTTTATGAAACGCTTTGATGTAGTTTTCATCAAGTTCGGCTGATCTTGATTCCCTTGTCTGACCAAGTTCATCTTCTAAGAGTAGCTCTATAAGACGTGGTAAATCAGAAATTCTTGCTTTTCTGTGAGTGAGATTGTTCATAGCTTACCTTTTAATTTTTGTATAAAACGCCCCATGTGAGGATCTGATTTTTCGTAAGGCACATCATTAAGATGAAACCAACCGATGTCATTGAATTCCTCTTTGTCAAATTCATAAGCTTTATTACTATCTCCTTTGAGCACGTACCATAAACTGACGTCTGTATGACCCGCTGTTAGCCCTACAGTTAATGTTGATGTTAAAAAGAGTGGATGGGGTGACAAAAAATCAGCTGTAACGTTAAGCTCTTCTAAACATTCCCGTTCAACTGTAGTTTTTAGATCTTCATCAATTTCTACATGCCCTCCACTTGGCAGCCAAAGTAGAGCTTTCTTATGATCGACAAGGAGTATTTTTTGGTGAACGTCATCGAAGAGCATAAAATAAGACACTAGATGTTTGTTTGGAACATCAGGCTTTTGAACCCGAAAAATAGGCGCACCACTTTCAATCCAAAGACACGTATCATTAATATGTTCTTGTTCAACATCGTCATAGGGGATAATGGCGCTGATAAGATGATGAATGTATTCCCGGATTGAGGCGTGATGCAAAGCAAGATTTGTTGTCATATCATCACGCTCCTAAAAACATCTGAAGCTGGGTATTTTAACCATTGCGGTACAAGCTCTCGCAGGGGCTCAGCTCTAAAATCAATTTCAGATAATTGATGCAAGGGCACCCAAATTAATTCAATATGAGCTTCAAGCTGCGGTATTTTCTTTTCAATTTTCAAAGATTCTGATTCAGCCTCAAAAATAAAATTATATTCATGGTTGTGACAGATACTGCTATGACCAGGTTCGAAGCTGTATTCTAAACATCCTAAAAACCGCTTGATCTTGCAATGAGCGCCAGTTTCTTCCATTAACTCACGAATAAGTGATGTTTCAACCGATTCACCATGCTCAACATGACCGCCTGGAAGAAAATAAAAACTGATAGGCAGGTCAAGCGTTCTGCAAAGCAAAATATGATCTTGATCTGTTATCACGCTTCTACTCAAAACGTGGATATTATTCTTTGTGCTCATCTTCAACCTCACATTTTGTGCCTTGATGAAATATCATTTTCCACTCATCACCACATCGTTTCCAAATTGAAGATCGCAGCGAAGCAATGCCATCCTCTGTTGTTTTGTAGGTCGCTAGCGTCACGTCCTTGGATAACTCCTTAATCTTGAAGTCGCTGAGCACAAATTTTCTTGGGGTGTCATCTGGTTTGATACAATCCTGCTTGTTATAAACCTTGCCGGAGCTGCCAAACTCAAGAAAATCATCTGCGATTAATTTATTTAATTGCCCAATAGATTGTCTGACGTAAGGGTCTAAAAGGGACTGCTCTAACGCTTCAATAAGTTTTGGCAAAGAGCCAGCCTCGGTTATCCTTGATTCTTTTGGGGCATCTGACCTGAATCCATTCCAAAATAATCCACCATAAGGTTCTAGAATTTTCTTTACTAATAATTCTAATGCAGCAGAATGGCCCGTTTGGAAGAGACCTTCAAATGCTTGCGTGAATTCTAAAGCAAGATCTGGATTATCGCTTTTCAGATAACGGATAATTGATTTACCGCTGGCGCACCACTTATTTTGGCTTCTAAAATAAAATTGTCCTAGAGCCTCAAGCAACCATGCTGCGGAGGCAATCTGCTCATCGCGCCCGACTGGATATTTAATATCATCCATAACATCGGTAATTAAAAATCGTTCTTTGTTGATTTGTTCTTGGTCCCAGGTAGCTGGCCCTGCATTAAAAACTTCTTGCGCAAGTATTTTAACATTTTTCAAAAAAGCGCTGGGGTTGGTTACCTCACGTCCATTCAAAATCATATAGCTCAAGCCAGAGATGCCATTTCCGGTTCTTGATTCTTCAAAAAAATATCGCAAGGTATTAAGATCATGAATAAATGCATCAATTGGCCAACCATCGTAAATAAAAGCTTCCCGGTAAGCGTTTGCTACTTCTTCAAAAACAATCACAAGATCTAGATCGGATGCACTTGTTCCCTGATTGACTGAAACTGATCCTGCCCAGAATATGGCTTTAGCATCAGGATAGCGTTCTTTAATAAGTTTTTGGATGGTTGGTAACGGGTCATTTCTTGAGGATAAATCCTTTAACATCCACACCTCTCCAGTATCTTGCTGTTCTGAAACCCTTTTGAATCCCGCTTTTGCGTAGCATTTAATGGCAGAAAGATTATTAATATCTGGATCTGCAAAAATGTGGGTGTACGGATTGCCGTGTAATTTAAGGAATTCTAAAATTGCTTTTGAGCCTAACCCTTGTTGCAAGGCGGCTGCTTCGCCAATGAAGATATCAAATGCACCCAAGTTTTCCGGTAAGCCTAAGAGTGACTTACTTCTAGGAAAATCGTATGCATTATAAATCTGAATGTATCCAACTGGATCTTGGTTGTTATGAATAATGAAGCTTTGAATGGGTTTCTGGATGCCATCTATAAGCTTATAACCTTTAACATATGAGCTGTATTTTTCACGGACCAACTCCAGCGTATACGTCACATCCTGATCCCACCATTTTTTGACGTGCGGCGTCTCCAGCCACTTTAGCAGTAACGGAAAATGTGATTCAGCTAAGGGAGCAAAAGTGATTTTCATAGCAGGTTAATCTCTTTAACGCGTGTTAAAACCTTCAGATAAGTCAAAAACTGTTCCATATCTTTTTCCACCGGTGCAAAATACTCTTTCTCATTTGTCTTCATGATTTCTGCGGCTTTTTTGACGAGCTTTTTACCGGCAGGTGATAGGCTGGAATATTTTGCGCGTTCATCACCTTCTATTTGTTCGCGTAAAACAAGCCCACGTTTTTGTAGCGTGCGCAGGATTTGCGATGTCATGGTTACATCGGAATTGGTGAGCCTCGCCAGATCATTTTGTGTCGCCTTATCCTGATGTTTTTCTAGCTCAAATAGCGTCCCCATAAAGACATACTGCGTATGCGTTAGTCCAACAGCCTCCAAAGCCCTGTCCGTGATGCGTTTCCATGTAAAATAGGCCTGAGCAAAAGTGAAACTTGGGCCCTCTAGCACAGGGATCGAGTATTCTTTTGTGGCGTTATCTGGCATGCACGTCTCTCCGTAAATGGGCCTGCCAGGTCGAAGCCTTGGCG
>CANJMM010000081.1 GCA_947475765.1 Legionellales bacterium
ATTTATGCGTTATGTTCGGGCACATAATATGGAAACCTTAATGGCCCAAGAACAAAAAAATTGGCCCCAAATTGCCCCCGTTGTGAATATTGACTTAATGGCCATGGATATTAATAAAGGCCCTTGGGCAATGGCCATGAATCCCTTGCAATTTTGTAAAGCCTATAAGCTGGTTCGAGTGGAAATGGAAGCCGATACCAAAGCGGCTTGGCGTTCAGAAGGCAAAGTCAAAGCCACGGTACTAGAAGACAAAGCCAATCAACTGTTTTCTCAACAATTGGGGGCGCTTTGGGAAGGGCCCAATAAATTACCCCCCCATATTAAAGCCTTATTTGCGGTATTTGTCGCAAGGGCTGAGCATGAGCCTGAAGTTGCCCGAAATTATCTCAAAAAATTATCTATTTCAGCGGCCAAAGGCGAAATGGATTATTCAGAAACAGAAGACTTGCTCAAAAAATACTACGCCAAATCTAAACCCACTCATATTATTGAAAAGCGCCATGCTTACGTGAGCACCATCATGGCTTCTATGTTAGAACTCGCTAGAACCGATGGGGTATTGGCCTCGGCGGATTTTTTGTGGTTAAAGCCAGTCGATAGGCGTATGTGGCAAATGTTAAATAACGTGGGGCGTTCGGTTGCAACTTGTGAAATCGCTGGGGTATATGCTCATTGGCTGGTCGAAAAACAATTATTGCGGCCTATTTCGGTGCCTACTGTAGAGCAAGCCACAAAAGCATTGGTGTACGCCATGAGTTTAACGGTTTATGTTCCAGATGAGGGCGAGCAGATCCCCGTGATAGGCAGTTAATAAAAAAAAAATAAAATAAAATAAAATGTAAAGATTAAAGATAAAAGATTAAAGTCAGGCAGTAAAATATGGCAGATAAATATGGCAGATAAATTAAGAGGCTTACAAGAGCGACACGAGCATGGCGCCAGTGAAATGGTACGGGATACCCGAACCCTGGGTGAGCGTATTGGCGAGTTTTTAGCCAATCCCCTTTATGGGGTTTGTGTATTAGGTACGGCAGCTGCCTGTATTTTTTATGATCCCATGTTTTCAGATATTTTATTAGTCTTAAGTTTTTGTTTATTTTTATACTCGATTACGCGTAAAGCCACGTTGCCCTGCAAAATGCCCCTTATTTCAGCTGAACCCGATTATAACGATTGTATTCCGGGTACCGCTCGGGCCAGAAAAGCCAATGGCATTACCTATGTGGGGAATGAAAACAACACCAATAAAGAACTCTGGTTTACCAATGATGATATGCGGACGCATATGCTGATATTTGGATCCACGGGTTCGGGTAAAACAGAAGCTTTAGTGTCTATTGCTTTTAATTCACTGGCGCAGGGCTCTGGTTTTATTTATATCGATGGTAAAGGCGATAACTCGCTATACGCCAAAGTGTTTGGCATGGTACGGCGTATGGGCCGAGACGATGATTTGTTATTAGTGAATTTTATGACCGGCGCCAGAGATATTATCGGCCCTCAAAAAACGCGGCTGTCTAATACGATGAATCCTTTTGCACGTGGATCTTCTAGCATGTTAGCAAACTTGGTGACGAGCTTGATGGACTCTGGGGGTGGCGGAGACAGTGGCGGCGACATGTGGAAAGGCCGAGCCATTTCTTTTGTAGAAGCCTTAATGAAAGTCTTAACGGCGATGCGAGAAGAAGGCCATGTGTTGCTGGATGCACATACTATACGGGGGTATTTTATTTTAGAAAAGCTAGAAATGATGGTGGTCGATAGGCGCTTTCCGGTCAATGATACGCATAGTGTGTCATTAGATAATGTCCCTCAAGTGGTGATGGACGGTTTAGATAATTACATTTATAACTTACCAGGTTATCAAAAAGCCAAAAAAGGCAATCAAGCAGGGGAAGTACGAGAACAGCATGGGTTTATTACCATGCAGTTAGGCCGAGTATTTAGCTCTTTGGCAGATACTTATTCTCATATTATTCGGACAAACTTGCCTGAAGTGGATTTAAAAGACGTGGTCTTAAATCGTCGCATCATGGTGGTATTATTGCCAGCCTTGGAAAAATCTCCAGATGAATTGTCTAATTTAGGTAAAATTATTATTGCGTCTTTAAAAGCCATGATGGCAGCCGGTTTAGGTGACGAAGTAGAAGGAGACTATCGCGATGTGATTTTACGTAAGCCAACCACCTCTCCAACGCCTTATGTGTGTATTATGGACGAATATGGTTATTACGCCGTAAAAGGCTTTGCTGTGGTACCTGCCCAGGCGCGTTCATTAGGGTTTTCAGCTATTTTTGCAGGACAAGATTTGCCCGCCTTCCAAAAAGCCTCCAAAGAAGAAGCTGCCTCTATAGGCGCCAATACTAATATTAAAATTTGTATGAAAATGGAAGATCCGGCGGATACCTGGGAGTTTTTTAATAAAACAGCCGGAGAGACTTATGCAACCAGTGTGAGTGGCTTTCAAACTAATGCGGGCAGTGTCACCAATAACTATATGGATTCTAGAAATGCGAGCATCGAAAAACGCTCTAGAATTGATTTGCTCGACTTAAAAGATCAGCGGGAAGGGGATGCGCATATCTTTTGGCGGTCTAAAATCATTAGAGCCAGAATGTTTTATGCCAATCCTCCTCCTGCTAAGCGTATGCAGGTGAATCAATATTTAACCGTCGAAAGGCCATCGGACGAATCTTTAGTGAATATGGACAAACGCTTAAGGCGTTTTCAAGATGTGTTCTCATTGGCAAGCTTTATCTTACCGCCCCCTTCGTCTAATGAAGATATTCGAATTATCAGTAAAAGCTTAAATGATTATGAAGCGCTGAATCCTTTTGAAAAGGGGATAGCGGCAGTGATTGCTTTGTTGGAAATGGAAGTAAGCAAACAAAAGCAAGTTCAAGAACAAGTGATGGCAGAGCAAAGTCAGAAATTTTCAGGGGAGGTGAATACTTTTACCCCTATTGCGGTGCCAGATTTTGCAACGAGTTTAATTGGGGAAGAAGAAGTGGATTCTTTTTCTAATCCTTTATTATTACGCGGTAGAACCCGAGAAGGCTTATTAACCATTGAGCGTTTAAGTGGTGCTTCAGAAGCAGAAGCAAGCAAAATAGCAGATAATATTATTAACGATTTAATTAAGTCTACTCACTTTCCCCCTAAAGATATACATCTTGATCCTAATGAAGAGGAAGCGATGGAGGCGATTAATATTTTGTTAGAACAATTTGGGGGTGAGACTTACGATGCCCACCTAAATGAGACTGAAAAATAAATAAAGAATAAGTAAAGAATAAGTAAAAAATAAGTGAAGAATATAAATATATTTAAATTAAATTAGATTAAATTAGGGTGGGTGAAAAATGGCAGACAACGATAAAAAAGGAGATTCAGCTCCAGCAGCTCCAGCAGCTCCAGCTTCAGAAGCCCTATTAAGCGCAACACCAGCCACAGCCACACCCAAACTCACTGAAAAAGAAATAGCAGAACAAAAAGCAATAGCAGAAAAAGAACCTAAAAAAATCCCTCATAGCCGTAAAACAGAAATGGCAGCAAGAGCTAAAAAATTCGAAGAAGGCCCTTTTGGGAAAAAGGCAAAAAAACTACTAGACAATATGAAGACTGCAGATAAAATGTCTGAAGAAGATCTATTGGCCGTCGCTTTGTATAATCTGATCATGGCGTTATTTGGTG
>CANJMM010000082.1 GCA_947475765.1 Legionellales bacterium
AGGCAGAGGAACAGACATCGTTTTAGGTGGTAGCTTAGAGGCAGAGCTCAAAAAATTCCCCAATGCCAGTCTTGAAGAAATTCAAGACATAAAAAAAGAGTGGCAAAAACGTCATGATGACATTGTTGCCAAAGGCGGTTTGCATATTTTGGGCACAGAACGACATGAATCTCGTCGCATAGACAATCAATTAAGAGGTCGAGCAGGCCGACAAGGCGATCCGGGATCTTCGCGTTTTTATTTATCACTAGAAGATAATTTAATGCGTATTTTTGCTTCAGATAAAATGGCCGGATTAATGCGTCGATTAGGCGTAAAACAAGGGGAATCCATTACCCATCCCTGGGTATCTAGAGCCATTGAAAGTGCACAACGTAAAGTAGAAGGCCATAATTTTGATATTCGTAAGCAATTATTAGAATATGATAATGTCGCTAACGATCAACGTACGGTTATTTATCAAGAACGAGATCATTTATTAGCAGTTGAAGATGTCTCAGATAACATTGAGTCGATGATTGGGACGGTAATAAATACTGTGATCTCAGATTATATTCCCCTTAATAGCTTAGAAGATCAATGGAATATTACCAGCCTTGAAACTTGCTTGGAAAGTGATTTTCACTTGAAATTACCCATACAAAGTTGGCTAACAGAAAATACAAAGCTGCATGAAACGCCTTTACGTGAAAAAATAAGGGAAGCCGCAGCACAGCATTATGCAGCCCAACAAGTATTAGGTGGAAAAGATTTATTTTTACGTTTTGAAAAATCTGTTTTACTCAATAGCTTAGATACACACTGGAAAGAGCATTTAGCGGCGATGGATTATTTAAGACAATCTATAGGCTTAAGAGGTTATGCTCAAAAAGATCCTAAACAAGAATTTAAGCGTGAGGCCTTTAATTTATTTACCAGCATGTTAGAAAATTTAAAACGAGATGTTATCAGTACTTTATTTAGAGTAGAAATAAAATCTAAAGAAGATATGAATATTATAGACGTAATCGATCAACCAATGGATTTTCAGCATGCTCAGCCCTCAAAAATTTCTGAAAATAAAGTAGCCTCTAATGACCTAAATGAAGCAGAATTAGTCGATTTTGCGCCAAAAATTGCTCGAAATCAAGTTTGTCCTTGTGGCTCGGGCAAAAAATTTAAATATTGTCACGGGTTACTCGATCATGAACAACCTGCTTAATGCCATAGAAGTTTCTGTAGGTATTTTATTTAACGAACACAATCAAATTTTGATTGCCAAAAGACCGTTACATAAGCCTTATGGTGGTTTGTGGGAGTTTCCAGGGGGTAAAATCGAACCCAATGAATCGCCCACTATTGCCTTAAAACGAGAGCTTTTAGAAGAGCTGAATATTACTTTACCCCATTCTCAAGAAAGTAATGTGCCATTTCATCAAGTGAATTATGTTTATCCAGATAATGATAATGATAATATAAATATACGACTGATTATTTTTAAAATCACTCATTTTATAGGCAAGCCTATAGGCGCTGAAGGGCAGCAAATCAAATGGGTAAATCAAAGCGATTTAACAGCATATGATTTTCCTGCGCCTAATCAAGATATTATTAATTTACTTCAAATGGCGCAACAAGTTAAATCAAATTGAATGGCTTCTTTAGTTTGATTTGAACTGCCGGTTTTTAAATCGGTGCTGAGCATACGGATGTTAATGCGATGTTTGCTACCACTGACTTCAGGATATAAATTCAAATGATAAAGCAAGCCAATTCGGATAAGCTGGCTGGGATGAATGGGGTTCAAAGATTTTTGAAATACACCACCTGGTGCACTTTCTTTTTTGGCCATACCACTTTGTCGAATTAAGCCTAAAAGATAAACCACTGCTTCTTGTAAAGTTTTAATAGGCCCTAACCAAGCATTTAACGTTTCTAAACGCGTTTCATAGTTTAAGTTTAGCCAATAGTAATATTGAGGCAAATCAAAGCTACACGTTCCCCCAGGGATCCCTTGGCGTTGTCGAATGCTGTTTAAAAATGCATTTTCAGTAAATGAAGCATCTAAGCGACTCGCAATAGGCTGTAAAAATTGAATATAATATTGTAACTTATCGGTAACCGTCGAAAGCGTTTGACGATTAATTGAGGGTGTCTCAGACAATTTTTGCAAGTTACCAAGTTGCCTGTCCATTTCTTTAATAAGTTCATTGGCAATATCGGTACGTTCGAGTAAATTGACGATATCCATTAGGGAATGAATAGCCGATCGGGCCTGCCAGGCATGATTTAGTTTGACATCATGCATAAATTGTTGAAAGAGAAATTCCACTCGCAGCAGCGTGCGCATACGTTCATTTAATGGAAATTCATAGGTAAGTAATTGCCCTGCCATACGATCCCTCGTTTTTATTTTGCCTAAAATCTAAGTATATGGCATCAACTTCGACAAATAAACAAAATAAATTAAAATTTATGGGGAGAGCTTATTTTAGCTTGGGTACTACTGCCTTATTATCAGGGCTTGGACTAATATTTTGAATTATATTTTGTTGGTTAGGAAATTTTTCCAAAAGTTTATTTTCTAAATAATTTCTTAATTCAGCTTTAAGTGCTGGCGAAACTTTATCCGATTCAGAAATCTTAAAAACAGTATTTTGAGTGGCACTTTTCACCAGTTCATCAATGGCTTGTTTAGCCGAAGTTAAAAATTCAGGTGGGATACTGGCGGAGGTTAGCCGAATATCTGAAGCAGCAACAATTCGAGCGGTTTTTTGCGTAGGTTGAATTTGTAATTGTACCTGGAGCTTTTGATTTTCAGGATTCTTATAATTGATAGCATGATTTGTTGAAGATAAGTTTTTTGCTGCAGATAAATTTTCAGCCTCAATAACGGCATCACCTGTTTGAACGCGTGGGTGGCTAAACAAAAGAGGGCGGTTGGCATTTTCCGGTTTAGATTGAGCTTCTGATTTTTTTGCTGTTTTTTCTTTTATTTGTTGTTCTATTTCTTTGAACAGATCGAGATCAAGGCTAGGAAGTTTTTTAATTTTTAATCCGGCCTCATCTTTTATTTTCCCCACTTTTTTATCTGGCTTATAATCCAATTGCGCTCTAGATAAGTTAATATCAGCATTAGAGACTTTTAACCCTGGGCTATCATCATTAAAGCCATTGCTTTCACGATTAGGGGCGCCATTATGAACATGAGGCATAATGGCTTGCAAAGCCTGCTCATCTTTTTTATCATTCCATATTGGAGGGCGGCCATTTTTTTCGATAAAAATACAGTACGCTTCAATATATTCGTTTAATAAGCCTGTTCTGTCTTCGCCACTTTTGCAAAACCATTCAACAAATTCTCCTCTGTTTTGAGCGAGTAAAGCAAATTGACTTTGAAATTCATAATTGCCTTTGTTTCGAGTGTGATCTGGGGATATTTTTTGCGCAACTGCTCTAACTATACCGACTTTAGGTTGCTTATAAAAAGTGTCGAGGGCATTCACAAATAAACGGGTTTTTAAAGG
>CANJMM010000083.1 GCA_947475765.1 Legionellales bacterium
AAGATTTCATCAATCACTAAAATACCGAAAACCTATGGATGTTTATAATTATAGGGAGGAGCAGTTAGTTAAACTGGTAGCATAACGGGTTGATTGGGTAGGAAAGAAATTATTAAATTAATTGTCTAGACAAGTAGTGGCACTATAGGTATTGGTACCGCGTTCAAATTAACCCTACCGTTAGCAATCATAAAAAAGACAAGTCGTCTTGTAGATTACAGCAAATTATGTGTTCTCATCGCTGATGATGCTATCGGGAACATTAAACTTATGACAAGAATAGTACGCTCTTTAGGCCTGCCTTTAGAAAATATCTTTCCTGCCCGTTCAGAGGCTGAGGCTTTAACTGCATTTACCAATCAGCACCAACTTGGTAGACCCATCCATATTATTTTGACTGATTTAAATATGGGGGAAGGCGGAAATGGTTTTTCTCTCGCTCATAAAGTTAGAGAGTTTGAACGCGCTGCTTCACCTACTCTACATACTACTATCTTTATTGTTTCAGGATCTTCTTGTAAAGAAGAACGAGGATTTGAGTTAGTCGAGGGGGAATTACTTAAACCTATTAATAAAGAAGATCTCGCAATGCAACTTACAAGAGTTAATACTTCTTTATTAGAGAGACCAGCTTATTCGGGGGCAGGAGCAGGAAGCAGAGATGAGGCAAAGGAAGGCGATGTTGTTAAATTTAGAGTTTGATTTAGAAATAAAATCATCTTAAGTTTTTTTGAGGTCTTTTGTGAAACCAGATGTGATTATTGTAGGTGCTGGACCAGTAGGGTTATTCACTGCAATTGAAATGAAATTGCATAACCCTGCTTTAAATATAAAAATTTTAGAGCGAAATGAAGAATATAGTCGTCATCATATACTTCATTTGGAAAAAGAGTCTTTAGAAAACTCAAAAGCCTATGCCTCTTTTTCTAAGGTTAGAGAATTAAATTGCTTTGTGCCAACCTCTGATATCGAAAGTACTTTTTTGCAGATAGCTCAAGAGCTTGGAATAGATATTGAGCATGGGGTTAATATAACGAACAGTAGCCGTTTATTAAAGCAATTTCCCTCAGCGCATACAATCATTGGGGCTGATGGAGCACATAGCATTATAAGAAAGCAACTTTTTGCTGATCAAAAAATTATCGATGCTAATTTACAATATATTGTTGAAGTTAAATACAAGGCGAAAGGAAGTACCTCGCGTTTACCTGTAATTACCTATGTTCCTGCCTTAGGACAAGTTCCCTATTTATTGACTGAGAATGTAGGTAAACAAAAAGAAGGCGCTACTCCCGTTTCCTTGTTTATTTTTGTCGATGAATCTACTTATCAAGAAATAAGGAAAAAGAAAAATGCACAATTAGCGGATTTGCAACCGACTAATAAGCTAATGAAGAATCTATTAGATACTATTCAACCTTGGCTGTCTTTACGTAAAGTTGCGGTAAACGAAGAGCTAATACTAGGCAGTGAAAAAATTAATGGCGTGGCACTTAATATATTTCAAAGTGCGCTGTTTGCAAAAAAATTGGCTGGAAAACATATTTATCTTGCAGGAGATGCGGCAGCTGGCGTTCCCTTTTTTAGAGCATTAAATGCTGGACTGATTGCTGCTACCCTAACAGCTAAAACAATAGCCCTAAATACCTCTCCTGATTTAATAAAACTTAACCAAGATTTAAGTCAGTTAATGTACAAAGAAATTAAACGAGCTAAAAAAGAAAACACTAAGGTCAATGCAGGGCGTGCTTTAAATTATGTTTTATCCAATGCCTCAAAAGTTACTACTGGTGCCTTATTAAAGCCTGATGAAGAAGCGGCAATGCTTCATGCTCGTATTGATAAACCTAACTTTATTAGGCGTCATCCTCGTTTTTTAATGACTTTAGGAGGGGGATTAACTGTCACGCTGGTTTTATCTCTTTTAACTCTTCCTCTTTTTCCTGTAGGGCAGGCTATTTTGTTCTCGGTTTTAGGTGGTATTGCCATCACAAGCCTTTCAGCCTTGCTATTTAAAATGACTCTCTATATCAGAGATAAAGTAAAAGGATTACCTTTACGGAGAGAGATAGCTTCGCTTCCTTGGGAAAGTAATGACAATAATCATTCATTAAAGCTCTTAGGTCAATTAGCCAGAAATAATGGATCTGATCAGGAGGCCATAGACGTAGCTCATTATCCGAGTCCTCTAAAATGTAAAGAACCAGCACTTGCTAAAACTCTTCGAAGTAGCAATGAGCCTCCCCTTGTTCGTATGCGCGCTTAATATTGGTGCTTGCACTATAATCATAACATAAGCAAAAAAAGGCATGGATTCGCTTTTATGTTAAAACAAATAAGATACCCGGAAAGCAGACAATGGCGTTTGCTATTGATTTACAATTTGTATCGGGTTCTTAGTATCTTTTTATTTATAGGAATGTATTCCTATACCCCTAATCCTGTTTTTTATTCGCGGTTATTTTTTGCTATTTTAATCGTTTATTTTATTTTAATCCTAATTTTTCTTTATTGGGGGCAGAAGCACTTCTTAAGTTTTGACAAACAAGTATTTATATCTGGCACCATAGATGTAATAGCACTGGCTGCAATGCTCTCTCTTATTGGTAATATGCGATCGGGGCAGGGCATTTTACTAAATGTTACTATTGCCGCTTTGAGTATTCTTGTTCCTGGTCGTTTAGCGGTGTTTTACGCCGCATTAGCAAGCTGTTTGCTTTTATGTGGCAATATGGTGCAATTTATTATTTATAATCAAAAGGATTTAAGTAATTTCTACGACAGTGGTATTTATGGTGCTGGGTTTTTTGCTACTGCCTTAACTGCCTGGTATTTATCTAATTGGGCTCGTGTTTCGGAAAATTTAGCACGACGTCGCAGTGATGAGCTAGCAAGTATGCAGCGCATCAATGAGTATATTGTTGAACGTTTACATTCAGGCATTATTTATGTAGATGAAAAGAAAGAAATTATGCTAATAAATTCCGCAACAAGAGAATTCTTTTCTTTAAATAAAACGCATCAAATAGTGCACTTAGAGCAAATCTCGCAGCAACTTTCCGAAAAATTTGATAATTTTTTAGTAAAAACCAAGCAAAAAGAAGCTATTGCACAGGCAATCATTGACGAGCCTTATCTTCGAGTACACTTTTTTGCTATTGTTGTAGCACATCAACCTGCTGTTTTAATTATCTTAGAGGACATGACCTATATTGCCCAACAAGCTCAGCAACTAAAATTAGCTGCTTTAGGCCGTTTTTCGGCAAGTATCGCTCATGAGTTACGTAATCCTTTAGGTGCTGTGTAGCGACAATTAAAATTGCGTTTTTTCAGAAGCAAAATTAGCCCCTAAAATCCCCCTTTCTGCTGGTTAGTCAAAAGTCCCATTAGTCATCTATTATAAGTTGATTAAGTTGTCTTTTTTTTAA
>CANJMM010000084.1 GCA_947475765.1 Legionellales bacterium
GATAAAATTTCAGGCGGGGTAGGGGCTAAAGGTCTAGATATGTTTAGGTGGATGGATGCTAAATCGGTTGCCGAGTTTATTAAAAATGAACATCCTAGAGTACAGGCAATTATATTAAGTTATCTTGACCCAGAGCAAAGTGGAAAAATTTTAGACTTTTTTTCAGAAGATATTAAAACAGAAGTTTTAATAAAAATTGCTCAGCAAGAAGTTATTCATCCTGAAGCTTTAGAAGAGCTTAATTTAGTTATAGAACAACAACTAAATGCGACCCCTATTCAGCAAGATCAACCCTTAGGTGGCATTAAAAGAGCAGCTGAAATACTAAACAATGTTGCGGTTAATCAAGATAAAATTATTTTAGATAAAATAAGGCAGATTGATGCGAGTGTTGCAGATCATATTTCTGATTTAATGTTGGTTTTCGATAATTTAAAAGCCTTAGATGACAAAGGGGTGCAATCGTTGCTTAGAGAGGTTCCCACTGAAGTTTTAGTAATTGCTTTAAAGGGTGCCGACATTGAATTTAAAGACATGGTCTTTAAAAATATGTCAAAAAGAGCCGGTGAACTTTTAAAAGACGATTTAGAGGCAAAAGGTCCTGTCAAAATAAAAGAGGTTGAGAAGGCGCAAAAAGAAATTGTACTCATTGCCAAACGGCTTACTGAGGAAGGTAAAATTAATCTTGGAAATAAAGGTGAGGAGATGGTTTAATGCAGTCAAACCAACCTATTCAATCTTGGATTCCGCCTAAAATAGATGAAGCGGCGTCCACGCATTCTAAAAAATATGAAGAGGTGATCTTGTCTAATCAGTTAAAGCAAGATGGCTTTGACAAGGGTTATCAAGAAGGTTTAATTAAAGCTGAGAAAGAAAATCAATCACAACAGGCCAAGTTAAAGAACTTTATTTCTGATTTAAGTAAAATAAAACTGGAGTTAATCCAAGAGGCTGAGTGCGCACTTTCAGACATTGTCATAACCGTCGCTAAAAAAATAATCAATCACGAGTTGACTGTGAATAAAACAATCATTGAGGAAATTATAAGGGAAATGTTGGGCAAGATACCCAGTTCGAATAAAGTGGTAAAAATAAAAGTACACCCTGACAACCTAGAGACAATTAAAAAAATAATAGCAGATGAAACAGATAAAGAAATGGAGCTTAGTGTAGATGCTAGCTTGTCAATTGGATGTATTAAAGTAAAGTCAGACCACACAAAGGTAGAGTATAACATGGATGAAATATTTGATTCTGTTATAAAAAAGATCTTAATTTAATGTTTTTAACAAATCTACAAAAAAAAGCATTAGATGTTGAACTAAATTTGAGTGATAAAATAAAGTCACATGGTGAGGTTTCAAGGCTATCAGGTCTTATGATAGAAGCTAAAGGCTTACATGTTCCTATTGGTTATATTTGTTTTATTGAATCTGTTTATGGTAAAAAAATTGAATTAGAGGTGGTTGGCTTTAACAAAGAAGTAACTTATTTAATGCCAAGAGAAAGTGTTGAAGGGATCTTACCTGGCAGCCCCGTATGGTCTTCAGGTTATCCTAAAAGATTCCCTATTGGAAAGGGGTTATTAGGAAGGGTTGTAAATGGATTAGGGGTTCCAATTGATGATCTGGGTGAGTTGGAGTCAGTGATTTTAAAGGAAGAAGAAGTTTCGTTAATTAATCCATTGTCTAGAAAAATTATTAAAGACCCACTTGATGTTGGGGTAAAGGCTATTAATACGCTTTTAACCATTGGTTTAGGTCAAAGAATTGGTTTGATGGCAGGAAGTGGTGTAGGGAAAAGTGTTTTGCTTGGCATGATTAGCAAATATACTTCAGCAGATATTATTGTTGTAGGGTTAATTGGAGAGAGAGGGCGAGAAATAAAAGAATTTATTGAAAAAAACTTAGGTCCAGTCGGGTTAAAAAAATCTTGTATAGTCGTTTCTCCTGCTGATTCTCCTGGCTTACAGAGGATCAATGCGACGCATTATGCAACTCAAATAGCGGAATATTTTCGAGATCAAGACAAAAATGTATTATTAGTAATTGACTCACTTACAAGGTATGCGCAATCATTAAGAGAAATAGCATTGTCTTTAGGTGAAGTTCCTGCATCAAGAGGGTATCCACCTTCTGTTTTTACAAAAATCCCAGCCTTAGTAGAAAGAGCTGGATTTAGTGGAAAAAACCAGGGGTCTATTACGGCTATTTATACTGTTTTAGCGGAAGGGGATGACAATCAAGATCCTATTGTAGACTCGAGTCGAGCCATATTAGATGGCCATATTGTTTTGTCAAGAACGTTGAGTGAAAATGGACATTACCCTGCCATTGATATAGAGCGTTCTTTATCACGATGTATGCAAGATATTGTTAGCGCAGATCACTGGAAATCGGCTTTAAAAATAAAGCAACTGTATTCTCGCTTTCAAAAATATCAAGAATTAATCATGATTGGGGCGTATTCAAGTGGAACAGATCCTATTTTAGATGAAGCCATATTAAAAATGCCTATTATTAATGATATGCTAAGACAAGGTATGCTTGAGTCGTTTGCTTTGGCTCATTCTGTAAAAATATTAAAAGATATAACATAAAAAATGAGCAATCTTGAATCCCTAGAAAAAATTAAATCAGTATATAGCTTAAAGTATGATTTAGCCATTTCTAAAGTTGCGATTTTAGAAAAAGAACACTTAAGGGTGAAGAATAAATTAGATGAAATCTTGTCTTATTATAATGAATACTGTGATTTTTTCAAAAAAAAATCTAGCCAAGGGTTGGGGATTCATCAATTTAAAAACCACTGTCAATTTATTAGTCAATTTTCACCTGTTATTACGCAGCAAAAAAAAATCATCCAAGATCTTGAGCTTAAAATCACCCAAGAAAAAAAACAATTATTTAATCATTATAAAGATTTTAAATCGTTAGAGCACATATTGTCTAAAAAAAATGCAGAGTTATTAAGCTTAAAGTCTAAGCAAGAAATAACTTCTCAAGAAGAACATTTCGTGAATATGCACTTTAATAAAAACTAAAGTAATATCGTTCTTAATCGAAAGCTTATATAGCATTAAAATAATTTAAAAATAAATAAATAAATATAGATAGGTTAGTAAATCACCATGCCAATACATGCAAAAATCAGCGATCAAGATGAATTGATTATTCAAATCCAAGGTAATTTTGACTTTAATAATTATGAAGAATTTACTGAGGGGTACCAAAAGTTTGATCAGGTTTTTAAAAAATACACAGTGGATCTTTCTGACACTAAAACAGTAGACAGTTCAGCCCTTGGTATGTTTTTATTGCTGAGAGATTTTGCAGGGGGGGACTCATCTGAGGTAAGTTTAATTAACCCTAACCCTCTTGTTAGAGAAGCATTAGAAAACTCAAAGTTTAATAA
>CANJMM010000085.1 GCA_947475765.1 Legionellales bacterium
AACAAGTTCCTGTGTCGATTTAAAAAAAAGACAACTTAATCAACTTATAATAGATGACTAATGGGACTTTTGACTAACCAGCAGAAAGGGGGATTTTAGGGGCTAATTTTGCTTCTGAAAAAACGCAATTTTAATTGTCGCTACACACCAACTCTAAAAAACAATCATTTATAGGATTGCGTAATGATAGAAATAATTCAAGACGCTGATTTTAATCAATTAAAATCTATTGGTCATGGCTTTTTTACACGCAAAGGTGGTGTCAGTGAAGGCTATTATCGTTCTTTAAATTGTTCTTCTTCTTGCTCCGATAAACCAGAACACATTAAAGAAAATATACGCAGAGCCATGGCTTATCTAAATAAAACCGTAGACTCATTCACTACAGTAAAAAATATCCATGGTAATCAGGTGGTTGTAGTTGAGACTCAATGGCTCCCCGGCAAAGAGCCTCAAGCGGACGCCATGGTAACGTGCTTGCCTAATATAGTTTTAGCTTCTGATAATGCGGACTGTCCTATTGTTTTATTTGCTGAGGAACAAAGTGGGATTATTGGCTTAGCCCATGCCGGTTGGAAAGGAGCTAAGCTTAATATTATTGAAAACACGGTAGCAAAAATGGTTTCTTTAGGAGCGAAACAAAATAATATTTCTGCGGTTATTAGTCCTTGTATTAGCCAAGACTCTTACGAGGTGAATAGCGAGTTTCACCAACAATTTTTACTTATAAATAGAGCTAATACTAGTTATTTTGCTCCTGGGGAAAAATCAGGCCATTTTCAATTTAATTTATTCCAATTTGTTAAAGATAAGTTGCTTCGACTAGCTCTAAAATCAGTGACAGCTATTGGCTTGGATACTTATAAAAATGAAGATTTATTTTTTAGTTGTCGACGCGCTTATCATCAAGGCGACGCTGACTTTGGTGGTCAATTATCATGTATTTACTTCAAATAGACTTATCGTCCCTCTCTTTTTTTGTTATTATTTGCACCAATTTGCTAATTTGAACTCTTAGATGGTTTCGGTTTGAACTTTGTTTCATCGATCCTAAGCCCCTAATTTAGGTATATAATTATATGCACAACGGTTTAAATTCCCCAATCTCAAAATATCGCTCAGATAGCAGATCCTACAAGAAAAAAATGCTGGCTTGATTTGGCAAGTTATGAGAAAAGAACACAACAATACGATGACGTTATTCGTAAACTGCTTGCCGACTTCCCCCAAATAAAAATATATAATCCGAGACCACTATTTTGTGATCATCATCGCCGCCTTGTACGGGATAATAAACTACCCTACTATGCTAACGGCGATCATTTAAATAGTTATAGTGCCATATGGTGATTAAAGACCTGCGGCAAAAGTTAGTATTAAATCAAACTATTGCCCAAGCTAAGCCCTAAGAATTACAAGCAAATAACAGTAGACTTTAAATGAATAAAGGACTCTTGTACTCATTCTAAATTCCAATAAATTGCTTGACGCCCTTTGGCCTGCAAAAATTGATTCGCTTTGGAAAAATGGCGACAGCCCAAAAAACCATGGTGCGCAGAAAATGGAGAAGGATGAGCTGCCATCAATACTAAATGCCTCTTTTCATCAATTAGCTTTCGTTTATTTTTAGCATGCGTGCCCCACAACAAAAACACTAAAGCATGCGGATGTTGATTCAATTTTTCTATCACCTTATCGGTAAATTGAGTCCATCCAATATGAACATGAGATTGTGGTTTTGCCCTCTCTACACTCAATGAAGTATTCAGCAAGAGCACCCCTTGATTAGCCCATTTTTTTAAACAACCATGTGAGGGAAACGGAACATTTAAATCATTTTTTAATTCTTGAAAGATGTTCAGTAAAGAAGGCGGGGGTTTAATTCCTATATTGACTGAAAAGGACAAGCCATGCGCCTGTCCTGAGCCATGATAGGGATCCTGTCCAAGGAGAACGATTTTCACTTGCTCAAAAGAGGTTTCTTTAAAAGCATTAAACAGTTCATTTTGAGCAGGATAAATAATTTTTCCTAGAGATTTTTCTTGAGCCAGAAAAGCTAAAATAGCTTTGAAATAGGATTTATTTTTTTCTTCACCCAAAACGTCAGCCCAGGTAAGATATTGTTTTGTCTGCATTAAATCTTCATTCATGAATAAGACACTCAATAGCAGCTGCTTGAAATAGCTGTAACTTTATAAGCATTATGCAAAAAATTAAAGAAAATAATTGCCTGGAAACATTAAAAACGAGGCGTCATTGCTCAAAAATAACTCAAGATGAGCAAATAATTGACGACCTAGATTAAGAGGACCTCTAAAAAAGGTAGGACTTATGCAAATAAAATCTAGTTCTGTAGACTTACAAAGTAAAAATACTGCTTATTCATTATATGCAAAAACAGAACGGTTACAAGTAAATAGGCAAGGCTCGGCGGGGCAAACACTTCGTTTTTCAACAACCAGGACAGAAATTAAAGAAGAACGTTATCTGGCAAGTTGGCAAAATTTTGCTGAGCAAAACAAAAACTCTTCATTAAGAGATAAGGCAGATAAACTAGTCCAGCAATTGGGACAAAATAATAATCTGTCCAGTCAACTTAATAATGTTGCCCCTGAAAATAACGAAAATCCTTTAGCAAAACTTCCGCTTGACGCAAAGATTAAACTACTGCTGCTCATGATGCTCTTAGGGCGTTTTCAGAAGGATCCTAAGTTAATGAAAGACTTAGGCCTAGATGAAGATTCATTAAATACGGGTGCACAGACGCAAGCTGCTATGCCACAAAATAATCCTACCTCGTCAGCGGCTAATACTTCTCCCCCTATTGTAGAATATAAAGCTCAGGAAACCTTATATCAATCTGAAACAGCAGAATTTTCCGCGCAAGGTGAAATTAAAACTAGTGATGGACAAACGATTAATATCAATATGAATTTAACCATGGCGAGGGAAACGCTGGAATCAAATGACACGCAATTACGTTTACAGGCAGCGACAAAAGATCCTCTAGTGATTAATCTGGATGGCTCAGCCGCTCAATTAAGTGAGCAGCGTTTTTCCTTTGATCTGACCTCTGATGGAGTCAATGAATTAATTCCTAAGTTATTAGGAAATCGTGCCTTTTTAGCTTTCGATAAAAATAATGATGGTGCTATTAACAATGGTACTGAACTATTTGGAGCACAAACAGGCAATGGTTTTTCTGAACTGGCTAACTATGATGAAGATAAAGCAGCGTGTCGCCTGTTTTTGAGAAACCTGCCGGGACATCCAAGTCCCCGGCAGGGACAAAAACAGGCGACAAGTATGCCTCCGGCGGCCCTGGCCGTCCTGGTCCCCCTTGATTTTGATCCCCCTTCGGGCCTCAAAATCTA
>CANJMM010000086.1 GCA_947475765.1 Legionellales bacterium
CCTTTATAAATCAGTATCATTTAGACGCGTGAATTTACACTAATATGATCACATTGGCAAGATATTTTTTAACAGATTAATTTAGCAGAATCTGGGGGGAATGTTATGCAGCTTTACTAATAAGATACAATTTTCAAATGAAACAGAATGACTATGGTAACTTTTATCAACAAAAGATGACTCAGACATAAGATCTCCAGATTGGTTTATTCATTTACTTGAAATCGATAATAATAGAATTAACAAAGCCAATCAACTTATAATTAATGCCCTGTTCAAAAGGAGCAAAAGCAAAATTTAACATTTTTTGTGGTTTTTCTCTGCCTATAAAAGAAATTTGTACTCGATAAGCATTATGGGTCACAAAACCAAATTTTTCATGACAAAAAGTTAATTTATGTGGGTTAAAGTCAAAATTAGAGGTCCATAGCCCCATGAAAATGCCCTCTTCGGGATCTAACATATAGGCAGACAAAGGATCATAAGACTTTTCTATGATTTCATAAGGGGAAGCCTTAAATGAGGGAATAATAATGCCTGCATTTTTATCTTCTGTTCTTTTAGGCATATCTTTTGGGGCATCCGTTTTTTCTACCAACGCCGTAAAGCCCGATAAAAAAAAGACTAAGCTTGCAGCTATAATCGCTTTTAGTTTTCTCATTTTTTTAAAGAAAAGGGAATTAGATCAAATACAATATGCATAAAATATTTAGGGACTTCTTTCTTTTCGGAGAGAGCATTACTTCGTGTTATGCTCACCCCTAATTTAAAACCATCTGCCTCCCACCTCATATAAGGCCAACTTCTTCCTTCCTCTGGAAGGGGGCCGTAAGGCATATTAGCATCTTGTTTTTCCCTCTTCCAACCTTGAGCATCAAAAAACTTTACCCAAGTTTCTGCAATAAAAATGACTTCACTTTCGGTTTTAGGCGAGGTTATTTCAAAAGGAGCAAAATCAAACCCTGAAATTTTCTGTGGTTTTTTTTTGTCCATAAAAGAAATTCTTACTCGATAAGCATTATGGGTCACAAAACCAAATTTTTCATGACAAAAAGTTAATTTATGTGGATTAAAGTCAAAATTAGAGGTCCATAGCCCCATGAAAATGCCCTCTTCGGGATCTAACATATAGGCAGACAAAGGATCATAAGACTTTTCTATGATTTCATAAGGGGAGGCCTTAAATGAGGGGATGATAATGCCCGCATTTTTATCTTCTGTTCTTTTAGGCATATCTTTTGGGGCATCCGTTTTTTCTACCAAAGCCGTAAAGCCCGATAAAAAAAAGACCAAGCTTGCAGCTATAATCGCTTTTAGTTTTCTCATTCTTTTATCTCATTTTTGATTTATTTTTAGTGGGTTCACTGATTTTTGGCAGAGGTATGGTTACTTGAGACCAAAAGTCACTTGCTATTTTTTTCATTTTTTGACTGAATTTGGCATTTTCTTTCTGTTCAAAATACGTAAGCGGTTCCCCTGCCGAAGGGGCATAAGGGGCGGCCAATCGATTGGTTGTTTCCAGTTTCCTATCCATTGCCTGATAATATTCTGTCAATAAATGGGGCTGTGCATGCACTGTGGAAATTTCATTAAAAATCAGCCTAAAATAATTCATACGCTGTTCAAAATTGGCTGGATCTTTCACATGCTCTGAAAATGAAAAACTTTTACCATTAATATATACGCCATCTAATCTTAAGAGCGAACCCATCATCACATTAGCAGGATCGCTTAAGACAGCCCATACCAAACCTGGTAATTTGGCAACAGGGATTCTGCCTTCTCGCATAGGACCTAAACTCGATAGCCATTTACCGAAAATCCGATCTTATTCCGACTTTTTTAAATGGGGAAGCTTATCTTGCCTTTGCTTGAGCAAAGGCTTAGATAAGTAGGGGGACTTTTTATTACCAGTAAAATTTTTATTCTGCCCCTCTAGCCTCTTCAATTGCCTCTTCACACTGAATAAACAACTTGGTTCTTAATTTATCAAACTCGTCATCTGCCTCTCTTAAACATCCTCCATTTTTACATATAGTAACATCTCCGAAAGTACCCATTCCTCCATAAGAACGTAGTATATGCTCTGCAATCTTATCTAACTCATGTGGCTTATTAAGCTGCCCCAAAATATATACTAAAAAATCGCCGAAATATTCAGAATCTGGACCATCGCTCATTTTTAACAGCTCAACAATTCTTTCTATTGTTTTAATCATTTTGTAACTTTTGGTTTTCAAAATACTTATCAAGCTCTTTAAGATACTGCCTTACTGTTTCTGGCGTAATTTCTCCATCTATTTCAGGTGTTGATAATTTTTGAACCACATACCACATATCTTCATAAAAATCAGCACTTTTCTCATTTTCCCAATTTTTTGATACATACTCATCACGAAAACAAAGAAACTCAGCCCATCTGTTTAAATTTAAGCTGTTAATTTTTCCATTCAAATAAGAAATTATAATTTTTCTTACCTGAAATGGCTGTACTTCAATTTTTACATCTGACAAATCCGGACTAACAAGATTAAGATATGTAAGGTTAGAGAACTCACCATCCAAGATATTCAAAAAATCAATTTTTTGCATTTTTTTTCTCCATTTTTTTCACATCATATAGATTATTTTTTATCGCACCAGGCTTTTGGTGCACTAATTTAAAATTAGAGTCAAATGCCGTTTGAACAACCTTACTTTTATTTCCAATAGAATCTATCTCATAAGACATTCTTTGAAAACCACTTGTATGCCCTTTTCTTTCAAGTGATAGTCTCACCAGTCCTAACTCATTTTTTTTAATGTATACCCTGTCAACAGCCCCCTTTCCAAGACAGTCCTTAATCGTTTTGATTTGACTCATCGTCAAATCGAAAATATTACTTTGAAGCAAATTACGTGCTTCAGCTTTTGTAACTCCGCTAGCAATATTAATGTAACTTACGTTTGTAGCTTTTGTAACAAGGGGCACTGCCGGAGGATTCACCCAAGCCACCGGCTTAGAAAACAACAAGGCTTTTGGTGCAGGCGGAGCTTCTACCACCTTAGGTTTTTTGACTGCCTCAAGCATTTTTTTGCCGGCTTTATTGGCTGCTTGTGCGCCTTTGACCGATGCGATGGGCACGGCGACCAATGATACATATAATTTTATGCCGGCTTTAAATTTTTCCTCTTTGCTTAAATTGTCAAACTCAGCGGCCATGCTTTCGATTATTTTCTTCGTTTCTAAATCTTTATTTAAAACAAATCTAGCGACTTCTTCACTAACGAACCGACCCATCAAGGCAATCGCTTTTGTGGTTTCTAAGGGTTCACCTTTTATGTCACGCTTTATTTCACTTGCTGTAAATTTAACCAAAGAAATGGTGCC
>CANJMM010000087.1 GCA_947475765.1 Legionellales bacterium
AGTGGTACGGGTAAAGAAGTTCTTTCGAAATATATTCATGAAAATTCTAACCGCGCTAAAAATGCTTTTATTGGTATTAATTGTGCGGCAATACCTGAAAACATGCTTGAATCTATGTTGTTTGGTTATGAAAAGGGGTCTTTTACAGGGGCGTATCAAGCCACTGCGGGTAAATTTGAATTAGCTAACAATGGTACGCTTTTGTTGGATGAGGTAACGGAAATGCCAATGAATTTGCAAGCTAAGCTGCTTAGGGTAATTCAAGAAAAAGAAGTGGAAAGGATTGGTGCAAAAAGTCCAATAAAAATTGATGTCAGAATTATTGCTACCACAAATAGAAATTTAAAAAAAGAAGTTCAAGAAGGTCGATTTAGAGAAGATTTATTTTACAGATTGAATGTTTTTCCCATACAGCTACCTTCTTTAAGAGATCGAAAAGATGAAATTATACCATTAGCAAAATTATTTCTATCCGATAATCTTATTTTAGAAAAGTCATCTGAAGAAAAAATAATAAATTATAACTGGCCTGGAAACATAAGAGAGTTGCAAAATGTTATGCTAAGAGCCAAAATCTTTTCAAATGGCCAATCTATCACCACAGAGGATATTGTTTTTGATGATAATCTAAACTTCGAGTCAGATGCTAAATTTTACCAAGAGTCAGAAAAAGCGCTAGGGAAAGAGTTAAATAAAAAAGAATTTGAGATTATTCAGTCTGCTTTAATTGAGTGCAAGGAAAATAGAACAGAAGTATCTAAAAAATTGGGCATTAGCACACGAACTTTACGATACAAGTTAGCCAAAATGAAAGAAATGGGGTGGTTATGAATAGAATAGATTCAAATCAATTGCTGGGGCAGATGCGTTCTATGGTTCAGGAGATGAACGCACAAAAAACTGCACTTAATACAAATTCAATACAACAAAATTCAGATCAAAGAACAGGGTTTAATGACATATTAAAAACAAGCCTGGTTGAAATAAATAACCAACAACAAACTGCCTCTTCTTTGTCGACTCAATTTGAATCGGGTGATGTCAGTGTTAAATTAAGTGATGTTATGGTGGCAATGCAGAAGGCAGAGGTTTCGTTGCAAGCAGCATCACAAGTTAGAAATAAATTTGTTGGTGCCTATCAAGATATCATGAATATGCCAATTTAGCAGGTATAAAAAATGGCTCAAAATAGTGCTGTTTCAGGATTTCAATCTTTGCCCATTTTAAAACAATTGGGTTTGTTGATTGGTTTGTCTTTAAGTGTGGCACTTGGTTTTTATTTGGTCCTTTGGTCAAAGTCACCTGATTTTGTACCAATTTCCAGCTCAAGTGAAATTCAAGACACGAGTAAAATTGTCGATGCATTAGATAGAAGTGGAATTATCTATAAAATAGACGATCACTCTGGCGTTGTGATGGTGCCTAGTAATAAAAAAATGGAAGCCAAACTTAAGCTTGCACAAAATGGCGTGAGTGTTTTGTCAGGAACAGGATTTGAACTGCTGGACAAAGAAAATGGGATAGGATCTTCTCAATTTATAGAAGCCACACGATATAATCGTGCACTACAAGGAGAGCTTGAACGAACCATTTCGGCTATTTCTACAGTTAAATCCGCACGTGTACATTTGGCTATTCCTAAACAATCTAGTTTTATTAGACAAAAACAGCTTGCCTCAGCTTCTGTTTTAATTAATTTATACCCAGGACATCAGTTACAGTCCGATCAAATATCTGCTATTGTCCAATTGGTGGCATCGAGTGTTCATGGCTTAACACCTCAACAAGTTTCTGTTGTTGATCAAAATGGTCATTTATTATCCTCTCAAGGTGAGGATGGTTTGGCCAAGGCTACCCAACAGATAAACTTTACCCGGAATATTGAAAAAACTTATTCGGATAGATTGTATCAATTGTTGAGCCCGATAGTAGGTGAAGGAAGAATTAAAACAGAAGTAACCGCTGTGGTAGATTATACCTCAAGTGAAGAAACATCGGAAAATTATAATAAAGAAGCGCCGGTTATTCGGAGTGAAAAAACATTAGACATTGAAAAAGGAGCAGGATCTATTGCTCAAGGGGTACCAGGATCTTTATCTAACACACCTGTTAACACGAGTGGCACACCATCAAAAGACACCAGAAGTCCAGGTAAATCAAAAGATGGCGAAGAAAGCTCAGAGGTGAAAAATACTTCAAATAAAAGTATTCAGAAGCAGGTTTCTAGAAACTATGAAATAGATAGAAAAATATCTTACACACAGCACATACCTGGGAAATTAATAAAATTATCGGCCGCAATTATTATCGACGACAAACTTAGCTTTAATAAACAGGGGAAACCCAGCAAAGCGCCGTATACTTCAGAAGAAATTACTAAAATAACCAATCTTGCTAAAGAGGCGATAGGCTTTGATGAAAGTAGAGGGGATAAAATACAGATATTAAATCAATCTTTTGCACAAGTTGAACCTATTGAAGAATTAAAACCACTGCCAATTTATGAACAAGATTGGTTTTATCCTATTGTAAAACAAGTTGCAGCTGGCTTATTAATATTAATTATTATTTTTATTGTATTAAGGCCGATTTTAAGAAACTTGTCTAAAATTAGCGCAGATCAACAGTTATTAGCAAAACAAATGAATCAAATTCAATATGAATTGCCGCCAGGAAGAGAATTTGAGGCTATAAAAGGTATGGTTTCAGATGACCCCAAAAAAGTTGCACAACTCGTTAAAGATTGGGTAGGAACAGATTAAGATGGATTCTGAAGTTAAAAATATAGAAAAAGCAGCCATTCTTTTGATGAGTATAGGCACAAAAGAGGCTGCTGAAGTCTTAAAACATTTGGGGCCAAAGGAAGTTCAAAAGCTTAGTATTGTTATGTCAGAATTAAAAAATATTGATAAAGTCAAAATCAATAAAGTCATGCAGTCATTTTTGGAGCTGGTTAAAAAACAAAGTCCTTTTGGATTAGATAATGATAAGCAAGTAAAAGAAGTTTTAGTGAAAGCACTTGGTGAAGGTAAGGCCAAAGGTATTATGGATAAAATTTCAGGCGGGGTAGGGGCTAAAGGTCTAGATATGTTTAGGTGGATGGATGCTAAATCGGTTGCCGAGTTTATTAAAAATGAACATCCTAGAGTACAGGCAATTATATTAAGTTATCTTGACCCAGAGCAAAGTGGAAAAAT
>CANJMM010000088.1 GCA_947475765.1 Legionellales bacterium
AGCGTCCACGTAGCGTTCTTTAATAAGTTTTTGGATAGTTGATAGTGGCTCATTTCTCATATCATTTTCCTCATCAAATAGCATGTCAGATCATATTTCCAACGTGGAACAACTGCCACTTCTTCAAATCCACATTTTTTGAAAAACGCTAAAGCTTCCGGAAAGTAGGTGTTTAACTGGATTTCCCGTAGGTTTCTAGTTAAAGCTGTCTCCAACAGCTTGCCTATAAGTTGACGACCAAAACCTTTGTTTTGAAAAGTTTCTTCAACATAAATTGAATCGCACCATAGTATTTTGCCGTGAATATAACAAATTGCCGCGGCAACATTGGTTTCTTTATGTTTTAAATAAACACTAATCCGCTCAAAGTCTGTTTTGCGGGAAGTTAAATCTTCGTACTGGCGCCGTAATGCACATGAGATTTTTTCATCAAAACTTTGATCTGGATCATATGTAAATGAGACTGATGACAATTCCTTTATCATCCAAGTAGTAGATTTTGTTTGAAATTGCTCAAATACTTTAAACCCAGCCTTTGCAAAAGCTTTGATTGCGCTTAGGTTATTCGTTGCTGGATCAATAAGGCACCAATCAAAGTGTGAGGTTAATATCTGTCTTTCAAATTCTTTTAAAATTCTTGCGCCCCATCCTTTGTGTAAGAACGCTTGCTCTCCGATAAATAAATCTATGCCGCATACAGGGCCAGCAATAACGCTTAAATCTAAGCCATTCTCATGAGCGAAATCATGGGCATTATAAGCCTGAATGTAGCCTATCATTTTTTTATTAACACAGATGATATAAGCATATGTTTTGTTGTCTGGATTTTTTGAAAGAGCAATACCATGCATATGTTTGCCAAATTTCTCTTTCACCAAATCCAGCGTATACGTCACATCCTGATCCCACCATTTTTTGACGTGCGGCGCTTCCAGCCACTTCAGCAGCAGTGGAAAATGTGATTTAGCTAATGGGATGAAAGTGATTTTCATAGCAGGTTAATCTCTTTGACGCGCGTTAAGGCCTTCAGGTAAGTTAAAAATTGCTCCATATCTTTTTCTACTGGAGCAAAATACTCTTTCTCATTTGTTTTCATAATTTCAGCCGCTTTTTTGACGAGCTTCTTACCAGCAGGTGATAAGCTGGAATATTTTGCACGTTCATCACCCTCTATTTGCTCACGTAAAACAAGCCCACGTTTTTGTAGCGTGCGCAGGATTTGCGATGTCATGGTTACATCAGAATTGGTGAGCCTCGCTAGATCATTTTGGGTCGCTTTATCCTGATGCTTTTCTAGCTCAAATAGCGTCCCCATAAAGACATACTGCGTATGCGTTAGGCCAACAGCCTCCAAAGCCCTGTCTGTGATGCGCTTCCATGTAAAATAGGCCTGAGCAAAAGTGAAACTTGGGCCCTCTAGTACAGGGATCGAGTATTCTTTTGTGGCGTTATCTGACATGCATTTCTCTCCGTAAAATGGGTTGCTTTTAAAAAAGAGCTTAATCATAACATGATTATACATATTATAGTTGCACAAAACATGGTTTTATGTCAAGATAAAGCTGTGGGAATTCCATAATTTTGTCAGTTAGCGGAAACATTGAATATGCAACTATTTGATCTAAAAGGTAAAACAGCCATTATCACCGGGGCTTCAAGTGGCCTTGGAGAGCAATTTGCCCATTGCCTATCAGGTGCGGGAGCGCGTGTTCTATTGGCTGCTCAACTGAGGGAGGTAAGTCGTGGTAGACGAAGATAAACCATTACCCAAAACGCTTTTTCCATTCATATGGCATTTTTTGCGAGAGTATAAATCTGCTGTCATTATTTATGTTGCACTTGCGATCGTTGCTGGTTTTTGGGTACCATTTAACAGCATGCTTATTAAGCAGATCATCAACTTACTACCCAATGTAACTGGCGGTGACATCTCGATTTTAATAGTACCGGCGATCCTTATTGTGGTGAATTTTATCGTATTTGATAATTTCACTTGGCGAGGAATTACTTACATCAGAGCCAAATTCATCCCTGTGATTCTTAACCAGATTACTGGGGAGTCTATGGATCATGTGCTTGGAAAATCGCATCAATTTTACCAAGACAACTTATCAGGAAAAACATCAAAACAAATTACTAATTTAACAGATGGTATTGAAAAGCTTCTATGGCCCGTCATTGCTAACTTTTTAAGGGGCGCCTCATTGCTATTAACCGCGATTGCAGCTTCTTATTTTGTCAATCCAATCTTTTGTTTCATATTAGTTGCTTGGTTCATACTCTTTGCAAGCGCAAGCATTTTAATGTCCAAAAAACTAGTGATGCTGGCGGACGCCCAAGCTTCGGCCGAATCGATTGTTGTAGGCGAACTGGTTGATTCTTTGTCTAATCATAGCAATGTGAGAATCTTTTCTCGCAAATCTTTTGAGAATTCAAGAATGGCCCCATTTTTTGAAAAACAACAAAAAGCCTACACTGCAACCTATTTTTACTCTCTTATCATGCACTCCATCCAGGGAGGGCTTATCGCTATAATGATGGCTTGCTCGTGCTATTTTCTCGTTTATCTTTACAGCAAAAATTTAGTGACCATAGGTGATTTTGCTTTAATCTTAGGCTTATCCATGGAAACAGGCCATATGATGTGGTTTACCATGTCAGAAGTCGATGAATTCAATAAAGCGGTTGGTAGGTGCAAGCAGAGTTTAATGTCATTAATGATACCTTTGGAAATTCAAGACAAACCTGACGCCGTTATTCTTAAATGTAATCGTGGCCAAATTACTTTCGACAATGTCAAATTTCATTACAAGGGAACTGAGCCTCTGTTTCAGAATAAATCCATCGAAATTAAAGCCGGGCAAAAGGTAGGGTTGGTTGGCTACTCCGGTGGTGGCAAATCTACTTTCGTCAATTTGATACTCAGACTTTACGATATCACCGATGGCGCTATTCTAATTGATGGGCAGGATATCAGGGATGTTACGCAAGACAGCTTGCGCGCCTCCATCGCGATGATTCCGCAAGATCCATCCTTGTTCCATAGAAGCCTGATGGACAATATTCGTTATGGACGTATTGACGCGACTGACGAAGAAGTAATATCGGCGGCTAAAAAAGCCCATGCCCATGAGTTTATTGAA
>CANJMM010000089.1 GCA_947475765.1 Legionellales bacterium
AAGCTGCCGTAAAGAAAGCTGCTCCTAAAAAAGCTGCCGTAAAGAAAGCTGCTCCTAAAAAAGCTGCCGTAAAGAAAGCTGCTCCTAAAAAAGCTGCCGTAAAGAAAGCCGCTCCTAAAAAAGCTGCCGTAAAGAAAGCTGCACCTAAAAAAGCTGCCGTAAAGAAAGCTGCACCTAAAAAAGCTGCCGTAAAGAAAGCTGCTCCTAAGAAAGCAGCACCTCGTAAAAAAGCAGCGCGTCCAGCAGCTAGAAAGAAAGCCGCCCCTAAAGCTGCTTAATCTTTCAGCCTTTATGGCGCAAAAAGCTGTTATTGACCGTTCAATAACAGCTTTTTTTATGGCATGATGATAATGATGAATAATATGAATGAAAGCCAGTCGATTTATCAATTAGATGAGTTAATGACTCAGACTAGAAAACTTGCAGCACAATATAGACTTAAAACAGGTCAAATTTTACCGATAAGTAACGAACTTGCTAAATATGATGTGCAATATATCCTTTCTCTTAAACTCCCCATGGGCCAACTTAACTTAAAAAGCGTAGATTGTATCGATCCAGAAAAAAACATAGCCTTTCAAGTTAAATCCAGAGTGGTTTTTAAAGCAAATGCCCCACAACGTGTAGGTCAATTAAATATATCGGGTGATTGGGATCAAACTTTACTGGTTATTTACGACGATAGCTATCAACCCAATGAAATTTATGCTTTAGAAAAAAGTGTTTTGCTTAATCTTGAGCATAGCCAACCCAAACATAACCCTAATAAAAACAAAAGAGGGGCTCTTTCCGTGGGAAAATTTAAAGTATTAAGCAAGCTAATTTGGTCCAGTGTTGATGGATTAATAGGTTAATGGGTTAAAAAAATGAATGTGTTATATCCCATTTTTCTGGCCATTGATACCAGTACAGAAATTTGTTCAGTGGCCATACAAACCGCTACAGGTGAGATAATAGAGGCAGCCAATACACAATCTGCACACCATACTCAAGCTATTTTACCGCTTATCGATCAAATTCTAAAAAAAGCAGCTTTAAGCCTCTCAGCTATTCAATATATTACGGTTAGTGTAGGGCCAGGTAGCTTTACTGGGGTGAGGGCAGGTATTGCCACAGCACAAGGGTTGGCTTACGGCCTAACTATTCCTGTCATTCCATTTGGAACCCTAGATTTAGTGGCATTAGGGGTGGCAACAAAGGCAAATGATCAGGTTCAGGTGATAATGGACGCCAGAATGCAGCAATTCTATGTGGCGGGTTTTAAGTGGGAAGCCAGTACAGATAGCTTGTTAATTACCCAGCAACCTTGTTTGCTATCAGAAGCTGAATTAGCCGTTTATTTGTCTCAAAGCTTGAAGCAAAACCCTGATACTAGGCTAGTTGGTACAGGATTAAAGCTTATGAATATAAACACTGAACTTAATCACCCTGATTATGATGATGATCATTATCCTCAAGCTAAAAATCTTATTTTATATTTGAATAAGCAATCAGCTAGATTGAATTTAGATAACTTAGCCATAAAAGCCACTGATCTAGAGCCTAGATATGTCCGGAATCAAGTTGCTATCCTAAAAGCTTAAACCTTAAGTATATTTATCTATGATATAGTATCAGGCTATAAACTGATTAAAGCTAAATTATAAAACTATGACAATGATGACTTATATTAATATAAAACCCAATGAAAGTAAGCTTAAAAGCTTAGAGAAAATTGAAGATAAACTCTTAAATTACCTTAAAAAAGCCATTCATGATTATGGCCTTATTCAAAAAAATGACAAAATCATGGTCTGTCTATCAGGCGGTAAAGATTCTTTTAGTCTGTTATTCTTGTTACATAAGCTAAATAAACTCACCGGGAACAAATTCTCTGTTTTTTCCTATACATTAGATCAGTCTCAGCCAGGTTGGGATGACAGCCATCTTAAAAGCTTTCTTGAAACACA
Source organism: Legionellales bacterium (assembly GCA_947475765.1). GTDB lineage: Bacteria > Pseudomonadota > Gammaproteobacteria > Berkiellales > Berkiellaceae > CADEEZ01. Next base: position 1,950 of record CANJMM010000089.1, read on the forward strand.
TCAAATTGCTTATGAAATAGAAACCCGTAATACCTATAAAGTCGTAATGGATAAAATTCCCGAGGGCAAGTCTTACTGTAGCCTATGCTCTAGGCTCAGAAGAGGGAATATCTATCGTTATGCACGAGAGAATGGGTTTACTAAAGTCGCATTAGGGCACCATAGAGACGATGCCATTCGGACTTTATTTATGTCTATTTGCTACAGCGGTGAAATCAGGAGTATGCCACCTAAGTTATTATCCGATGATAAACAAAATATGGTGATTCGCCCCCTTATCTATTGCCAAGAAAAAGACTTAAAAAAATATGCTGAACTGATGAATTTCCCCCTGATCCCTTGTAATTTATGTGGGGCGCAAACCAATTTAGCGCGAGTAAGAATCCGTAAAGTCATAGATGAACTCACAGAGCAAAACCCGAAAGTGCCCAGTAATATTTTGCATGCACTTCAAAATGTCAAAAAAAGTCAGTTGATGGACAAGCAACTTTGGGATTTTACTAAACTAGAATTAGAGCGTTCAGAGTTAGAGAGATCAGAGGAAGAAGAGCATGGTAGCAACAGTGGAAGTGAAGAAAGACAAGAAGAAAGACGATTGGAAGATTGACGAAGCTAAAAAATGGTCAGATTCTAAGTTATGGGAAATTCAACGGAATTATTTCCATACTAAAGGCATAGACGCTTGGAAGGGAGAAGTACCGTTTTATGTGTCTTCTAATTGTTTTATTGCGAACAGCTATGCGAATTTAGTTTTAAAACTTATAAATCAACATATTCAAAATACAGCAAATCAAGCCTTTCAAATCATTGAGTTGGGGGCAGGTACGGGTAAGTTTAGTTATTATTTTATTAAGTTTTTGATGGATTTTTTACAAAATTCAACATCATCCCCTATACCATGCTCTATTTGCTACACCATCACCGATTTTAGTGAAAAAATCATTAAGAGCATAGAAAATAATGTCTGTTTTAATAACCTGAAGCAAAAGCTTAGCCCTAATCAACAGATTGAATTCACAGTATGGGATTTTGAAACAGCGCAGAAATCCATTGTTAAGCCAGGCCATGTGCCTATTATTATTGCCAATTATGTGTTTGATTGCCTTCAACAAGATAAATTTAATCTCGGCGATTCAGCGTTAAAT
>CANJMM010000090.1 GCA_947475765.1 Legionellales bacterium
CTTACTACAATTAATGGGTGTAATATCTGCAGAAATAGCTAATTGTTGCTGGGGAATAGTTATTTGGTTTTTTATTATTTCCGTAAATTCTGTTCTACCATTAATAAAACCTTTAAGATCTTTGGTATCTAGTACTAAAGCATACCAACCAGTCCAAATCCCTGTGCCACCATTAATTGAATCTGAATAACCATAATTGGTACTGGATAAGGCTATTTGTAATTGAAGCGGACCATTAAGGTTGTCATTAGAGGGTGTAATTGCAGCAGAGCCATAGGCAGGACTGAAAAAAGGGTTGTAAGCTGTTGGTTGATGAGTGCTGACACCATGTCGTAACGCATCAATACCTGAAACTTTAATACCCTGTTTGTCATTAGATGACTTGACTATCATTTTAATTGTAGTGATCCATTCATCTGCTTCGGCAATCTCTAGAAAGCAAAATGTACCGCCTTTCATAAACTCCTCGGCATTAAGATGAATTCCCTGTTGCGGATCTGCGAGTATAGTGTCCGCATATCCAATAGATAGAATTGCCATGCAGATAATAAGTAATTGTTTATTCTTCATTACGTTTTAATCTTTAATTAGTGGGCTATTTGAATCATAGGGACATATTCTCGATTGAAATAAATTGAGGCAAAATTAACTCATTTTTCCAAGTTTGTATTATTGAGTGAAGCATTTTGTTTTAATTGGAATTCAGTGTTTCTCGTATTTTCCTCTAATTGCTCCTTAGTGTTTGCTACATTATTATTTAATTGTTCCTCAGCACTTAATGCATTTAAATCCAGTTGAGCTTTAAGTTGTTCAGGCGTTGTGTATTTCTGTGATTTTATTGATATAGCATTCTTCTCTGCTTGTGCATTTATTCCAGCAATATTTTTATCGGATTGTGCTTTAATCGCAGCAATGTTTTCATCTAATTGTATTTTTATTTTGCTAGCATTCAGTTTTGATAGTTCTAATAATTTCTGATATTCAGAGGGTTGCCCTGCTACAACTAAAACGGGATGAAGAATCAATGTTGACAGTAAAAAGACAAAAAATTTAATATTCATTGGATAAAGTCCTTCTGATTATCTATCTGTTATGAAGTTATATTTAGGTGGCTTGTTTTTATTATGATCTACTAGTCGTTAGTAGGATAGTAAAGTTTGTCATATGTATATTACTGTTATTGCTCTAATAAAGATCCACCGTGCAAAGGTCTCAACTTTAAATCATACAAATATTATGGTTAACTTATCGCATGAATTATGCAAGGAATTAAACAATACAATCATGATTAAATTCAAAATAATATTATTTGTACTTTTTTTATTACCACTAAATGCCTTATCATCAACAGACCCTTTTGCATCATCGGGACTTACAAATGTTATAGCTATTAACAACACTATAGCTGGCGTGGTTTGGGATTTTCAAATGACACTAATTGCTGGTGGAAGCGTGATTTCTGATCCCAACCCTACTGATAATAAATTTTATGCACCAACAGTTCTCTTTTTCAATGGAGCAAATGGTAACCTCATAAAAAAAATGACGTTTTTTGGTGATGACTGCCCTTACAGTCCTGTTTCATTAGTTGCAAATGGAGCCACTATAAAGATGATTGTACAAGTCCTTCCGATGACAACTAATTCAATTAATGGTGGTGGTTCCCTACCCACTACTAATTACCCCTCATGCCGATATACCGATAGTGTTACAACATTACAAGAAATACGTAACTTAAAAACAGGTGAGCTAATCAAGCAGATTACGCTACAAAATTATAGAACAGCAATATTTCCTTAAAACAAACCTCCGACCCACTGTAATTTGACAACATGCTTCACCTAAGAAAACACTTATAAGAGTGATTTTAGGGTGTACCCCGTGATTGACATGTTTTATCGTTTATCTTGAAAGAGCAGCAGAAGTCTTTGGTATACTTCTAAATGGGCATAATGGATATCAGTAAAGTAATGCGTTATTGGAACGAGTATATTCGGGTTCCTATATAGACTGATTCTCACTCTCTTATAAAGAGACATATTAATGCAGCATAAAAAACTTAGCGGGTAAGTCACTTAATAAAATTATTACGAAATTACTTTAAATTGAACGTTTTTAATTAATTAAGGAGAATAAAGTGACGGTTGTTTGGTATCAATTATTTATTGCACTATCAATTGTATTGTGTCATTTTTTTAAAAAAGACAAGGTGATTGCTTTATGTACAGCCTGGTCCGTATTTTCGATAACAAATTTAATAATCTTTTCACCTTTATTCTTTGTCCAACTTTTGGTTATATGGGGTACTAGATATTGGCTTAATAAACTAAATAATCTTGAAGACTCATTACAAGAAAAAAACCTGCGCATTAGAGAGTTGTTAAGTAGCGTTCCAGAGTTTAAAAAGGTAGTGATTTCAGGTAAACAGCATAAAGACATTCTTGTATCCAGTATTTCTGATGCAAAAGAGTCATTAGTTATCTATTCAGGCTGGCTAACTACTTATGTTATTGATGATCAATTTATAGAGTTGTTGGACGCAGCATTGTCAAAGGGATGTAGAATTTTTATTGGATATGGATATGCTGATCATAATAATAAACATAATACTTTACCTACTGGTATGGAGGCATTTAACAAGCTAAGAATGCTTCAAAATAAGTATAAATCTCTCCTTCATATAGGAAAATTTAACACTCATGAAAAACTTCTTATTAAAGATTCTGAGCTAATAATATTTGGATCAACTAACTGGTTAGCTAATAATAAATTCAATAATTCAGAAAGAAGCATCGTTATTTATTGTTCTGAAATATCAGCAAATGAAAGAGATAGAGCAATTGATATAGTAATTAACAATCCAGCATAAGCTGTTACAAATAATAGGATTTTGTTCATTATAAATTTAGGGTGAAGTTCTTTTCACCGTAAAACCCCATGATGCAAGTATTTCCTCGATAAGAAACCTCTCGGCAATGCTGATGACCGTGTAGAAAATAAGCTGGTTTCACTCTATCAATATAATCTAGAAAAGCATCAAATCC